>NZ_RKQJ01000003.1 GCF_003814515.1 Salinicoccus roseus | reverse complement strand
CACCTGTTCCCATGCCGAACACAGCAGTTAAGCTCTCCAGCGCCGATGGTAGTTGGACTGACGTCCCGTGAGAGTAGGACGCCGCCGGGCAGTATCAATACATAATAAAATTATGGATGCGATGAGCCGCATTGAGACCTTTACAGGTCTCTTTTTTTGTATAATGGCATTATGAATCTAATGAAGGTGGTTGGAACATGGAATACAGTATTGAAGTCACCGGTCTGTCTGAGACGGAAAGGCTTGCGAATGCATTGGAAAAGAATATTGAGCCGGGTACTGTCATTCTCCTTTCCGGGGACCTTGGTGCAGGAAAGACGACCTTCACCCAATTTTTAGGCAGGGCCCTTGGAGTCAAACGCAGGATGAGTTCCCCCACCTTCAATATCATCAAGAGCTATTCCGGCAAGTATACCATCCATCATATGGATTGTTACCGGCTTGAGGAAAGTGACGAGGACCTTGGATTCGACGAGTATTTCAATGAGGATGATATATCGATTGTGGAATGGCCAATCTATATAGAGGAATTTCTGCCTGATGAACATTTGTCCATTCGGATAGAAACACTGGGTGATGAGAAACGCCGTTTCAGCTTTGCTGCAAAGGGGACCACATACACTAGAATACTGGAGGCTCTTGAAAATGATTTCCCTTCTGATTGACACGTCCAACAGGCCGCTATCCGTCGCAATCAACAAGGATGGATATTGCCAGGCAGAAATAAATACCACTGTGAAAAAGACCCATTCTGCTACATTGATGGTATACATCAATGAACTATTTAAAATGACGGGCTACAAGCGTGAGGACATTGATCGTATCATCGTTGCACGGGGGCCAGGCTCCTACACGGGGGTGCGTATCGGTGTAACCATCGCCAAGACGCTGGCACATGCATTGAATATACCCCTTTATTCCGTCTCTTCTCTTGCTGTCATAGCAGCTTCATCAGGCAGGGAAGGAATCACGGCCCCAATGTTTGATGGCCGGAGGGGAAACGTCTACACAGCAATTTATCAACTAGAATGCAGCACATTGGAAGAAGTGATGGATGCAGGATATATGAAGCTCGAAACAGTGCTTGATTCATTGAAGGCGCATGATGGGGGCGTCGTACTTGCAGATGCCGGTGAGAAGTTCAGCAGCGGCCTTGAGACATTTACACATGCTGTCCCACGCATCAGTTCTGTAGAGAAGTTCACATCCATTCTACGCCAGGAGGATGTGCATCAGATGGTGCCTGAATATTTAAAAGTATCGGAGGCTGAGAAAAATTGGATGGAGCGCACACAGTCATAAGAAGAATGGAAATTGATGATCTGGAAGCTGTATATGAAATCGAATCAGCCTCATTTCCGAATACATCATGGAACATCGAATCTTTTCTCAGGGAACTGACAGCAAATCAGTTTGCCTATTACTTCGTCCTTGAAAAGGAAGACAGGATAGTGGGCTACTGTGGCGTATGGCTCGTCATAGATCAGAGCCAGATCACCACAATCGCCGTGGACAGAAGAGAGCAGGGCAATGGCTATGGCCGTCAGCTTCTTCAACATGCGAAGGAATATGCGGGTCGATCTGCAGATATACTCTCATTGGAAGTGAGTATAGACAATGATAGAGCCATGAAGCTGTATGAAAAGGAAGGATTCCTCTATGGGGGAATACGAAAGGACTATTATGGACCGGGAAAGGATGCACATGTCATGTGGGTGAGCCTGAATGAATGAAGAAGTGATAATACTGAGCATCGAGACGAGCTGTGATGAAACGGCGTGCAGTATCGTGAAGAATGGGAATGAAATATTGTCGAATGTGGTCGTCAGCCAGATAGAAAGCCATAAGCGTTTCGGTGGTGTGGTACCGGAAGTGGCTTCGAGACACCATGTTGAAACCATCACAGTAGTGATTGAGCAGGCACTGGAGGAAGCAGGATTCCTGCCGTCAGACCTTTCCGCTGTAGCAGTAACGGAAGGGCCGGGACTGATCGGCGCATTGCTGGTCGGCATCAATGCTGCCAAGGCATTCAGCTTTGCCCATGACCTCCCCCTCATTCCCGTCCATCATATCGCAGGCCACATATATGCGAATCAGCTGGAAGAGGAACTCAAATTTCCTCTCATCTCCCTCATTGTTTCTGGAGGGCATACCGAGCTGATTTATATGAAGGATCACATGTCTTTCGAGGTCATCGGAGAAACAAGGGACGATGCGGTGGGGGAGGCTTATGACAAGGTTGCGAGGGTCATCGGTCTTCCTTATCCCGGCGGCCCCCATATCGACCGTCTGAGCAGGGAAGGGGAAGATACTTTCAACTTTCCAAGACCCTACCTGGAACCGGGCAGCTATGATTTCAGCTTCAGCGGACTGAAGTCTTCAGTCATCAACACACTGCACAACTACAGGCAGAAGGACATCACAATAAATAAAGCGGATGTGGCGACAAGTTTCCAGGAGAGCGTCGTTGATGTGCTGACGAAAAAGACCATGATGGCTGTCGGAAACTATGGAGTGGACCACCTGATCATTGCAGGAGGCGTCGCCGCCAACAGTGGATTGAGGTCCCGCTTTGAAATGCTCTGCCAGGAGCAGGGAATAAAGCTCAGCATACCCCAGCTGAAGTATTGTACCGACAATGCAGCGATGATCGGCGCTGCAGCCTACCATCTCTATAATAATGATGCCTTCGGTACACTCGATCTGAATGGCAGAAACTTCATCGATATAGAAGAATACAGTATATAGAAAGCCATGTCCCTTAATTTTGGGACATGGCTTTCTTGTATCATCCTTGATTGTCAATACGGAACATTTGTTTTAAACAGCCTGTGGATAACTTGTTGATAAAAATGTGAAAAGCTGTGTAAACGCCGCGGGGACTGGGGATATAAATGTGCACAACTATGTGCATAACTTATTACTCCTGTGGATGGATCGCTGCATTATGCAGTGCTGTGCACTTTCAGCTGTGAATAAAAATGTGGTTAAGTCCATTTCCCGTGACTTCCATTAAAATGGAACCTATGTTCGCAACAGGTTTATATCTCTTCCAGCTGTTCCTCCAATGCAGCCCATTCGATCATCAGTTCATCGAGCTGTGCCTTCTGCAGATTCAACTGCTCATTGTATTCTGAGGCCTTCTCATAGTCCTCATAAACTTCGGGTTCGGCAAGTCTTTGTTCGGTTGCTGAGATTTCTTCTTCCAACGCCTGGATGCGTTCCTCCATCCTGCTTGTGCTGCGCTTCAGCTTCTGCATCTCGTTCCTTTTCTGCTTCTGCTGTTCATAATCCGTGCCGTTCGGCCCTTTGTCCTCCTGATTCTCCACTTGGATTGCGAGGGAAGCCTGTTCTTCCTTCTTATGACGATAGTAGCTATAGTCTCCGTTGTAGGTCTGGAGATGCTGAAGATCCATCTCCACTATCTTGGTGGCGATGCGGTCGATGAAGTACCGATCATGGGAGACGAATAGTATGGTGCCGGGGAAGTTCTGGAGTGCCTCCTCCAGAACTTCCTTGCTGTCGATGTCCAGGTGGTTGGTGGGCTCATCAAGGATGAGCAGGTTATTCTTCTCGAGCATCAGTTTAGCCAGCTGGATGCGGGCCTTTTCCCCGCCGCTCAGATCGTTGACACTCTTCATCACCTCATCCTGCGTAAACAGGAAACGACCCAGCACTTTACGGACATCACTTTCATTCATGTTCGGATATTCATGCCACAGTTCTTCGAGGACATTCCTGTTGGAGGTGAATTCGGCCTGCTTCTGGTCATAGTAGCCGATGGAGACATTCGTGCCGTAGATGATTTCTCCCGCATGACGGGGCAGCTTCTTCGCAATGGTTTTGACGAGCGTGGATTTTCCTATGCCATTCGGACCGATGATCGCCAGCCGGTCCCCCTTATCGACGTTCAGGGTGATGCCGCTGTTCAGCGTCTCTTCATATCCGATGTCGAGGCTCTTGATACGGAGGACATCGTTTCCACTCTCCCTTTTTATATCGAAGGAGAAGCGTGCACTTTTTCTGTCGATCTGCGGCGTATCCATCCGGTCCATCTGCTCAAGCTTCTTGCGGCGGCTTTTTGCCATATTGCTCGTCGAAGCCCGTGCGATGTTCTTTTCGACGAAGGTTTCGAGCTGTTTGATCTCCTTCTGCTGATGTTCATAGGCTTTCATGCGAAGGCTGTAGTTCTTTTCCTTTTCCTTCACGTACTTTGTATAGTTCGAGTGATAGAGTGTCCCGCGGTTCATCTCCACCTCAAAGATCTTATCGACCGTGCGGTCGAGGAAGTAGCGGTCATGGCTGATGATTGCGATTGCACCCGTAAAACTGTTCAGGTACTGTTCAAGCCAAGCCACGGTGTCCATGTCCAGGTGGTTGGTCGGTTCATCGAGAAGGAGCAGGTCCGGTTTTGACAGCAGCATCTGCCCCAGGGCGAGGCGTGTCTTCTGGCCGCCCGAGAATGCATCTACGTTGCGGTCGAGGTCGTCCTTGGTGAAATTGAGTCCGGTGATGACAGTCTTGATCTGTGCATCGATCGTGTACCCTCCTTGCGACTCGAATGAATTCTGCAGGGTATCATAGCGTTCCACCTGCTCGCTGTAGGCAGGATCGTCGTAGTCATGTTCTGCCAGCCAGGTCGTCACTTTCTGCATTTCCTCCTGGATGCGGAGCAGGTGCGAGAACGGCCGCATCATTTCATCCCGCACAGTCTGGGAGGATTCCAGTGTCATCTGCTGGGTCAGGTAGCCGATGGAGATGCCTTTCGGAGTGGTGATCTGGCCCTCATCAAGCCCAAGTTCGCCTGCCATCATTTTCATGAGCGTGGTCTTTCCGGCACCGTTCTTCCCGACGATGCCGACGGTTTCGCCCTTTTTTATTTCAAGATTTATATTTTCAAAAATCATGTCTGTACCGAATGATTTCTTTACATTTCCCAATTGCATCACTATCATATTCATTACCTCACTTTCTTCAAGTCTACAATAAATAAATTAAAAAAACGATGAAATTAAACGGCATTGACTACACTATGAAAATCGAGATATGCTATAATATATCAACAGAGTGTAATAAACGAGGTGTGGGACATTTGAACAGTAAAAAGAAAATCCCAAATGCAACTATGAAACGTCTCCCTTTATACTATAGATTTTTTAAGAACTCTGAAAAATCCGGTGTGGACAGAGTCTCATCCAGAGAGATCAGTGAGGCATTGGATATTGACTCTGCCACTATAAGGCGAGACTTCTCCTATTTTGGGGAGCTTGGCAGAAAAGGGTACGGCTACAATGTCAAAAGCCTTCTGAACTTCTTCATGGAACACATCCAGGGGAATGAAGTGAAGAATGTTGCGATCATTGGTGCCGGCAATCTGGGCAGCGCGTTATTAAACTACAAATTCAGTAATATAAATGATAGAATGAACGTAGTTGCCGCCTTTGACAGCAATGATGAAATTGTTGGAACATCCATCAACGATACATTAGTATATCATCCAGATGAACTTGAAGATATGGTCAGTAGACATAACATAGACGTTGCGATACTCACCCTGCCGGCAGAGGTCAGCCAGGCGATGGCTGAACGGCTTGTAGATGCGGGCATCAAGGGTATACTCAACTTCACACCTATCAGATTGGACGTAAATGATGGAATCTATGTACACAATATAGATTTGAGTGTTGAATTGCAGGCGCTATTCTTTTATATGAAACATATCTAGGAGGGGTAATATGCTCGAAATGTTTATGCCGGGGACGCTTATGGCAGTAGGGCCGACAAGTATGATTGTAATCGCTGTGGTAGCATTGATCATATTCGGACCCAAGAAGCTTCCTCAGTTCGGACGCGCAATGGGCTCCACTTTAAAGGAATTTAAAGACGCAACCAAGGGCCTTGCTACGGACGATGATGACGAAGAAGAAGAACTCGAGAGAAAAAAGCAGCCGAAGAAAATTGAAGCAGTTGAAGTTGAAAAAGCTGAAGAAACAAAAGTATAGAGATTTGGAGGTGGCGAAAGCCACCTTTTTTTAAAGAGGTGAAAAGTAAGATGACAGACTCGGAAAAAAAAGAATTTACCGAGCACCTGGAAGAGTTGAGGAAGCGTCTGCTCATTGTCATGTATTTCTTTGTCGGCGCGTTGATTATAGGGTTTTTCCTCTCCAAGCCACTGATATACCAGATGCAGAATGCCCCATGGGCAGAGTCGATCCAAATGCACGCATTCCAGGTCACGGACCCGTTGAAGATCTATCTGCTCGTGATCGTCATAATCGGTCTTGTAGTGGTATTGCCGGTCATCATGTACCAGCTGTGGGCATTTGTGGCACCGGGATTGTACGGAAATGAACGGAAGTTGACGCTGAGCTACATACCGATCGTCATGATCCTCATGCTGATCGGCATGGCTTTCGGCTACTTCGTACTTGTCCCTTATATCATCCAGTTCACTTTCGAGCTTTCGGAAGATATGGGAATCGAGACGACCATCGGCATCAACCAGTATTTCGGCTTCCTCTTCAGGACAGTCCTGCCATTCGGTGTCATATTCCAGATGCCGATCCTGGTGCTTTTCCTGACACAGCTTGGCCTGTTGACACCGATGTTCCTAAAGAAGAACAGAAAGTATGCCTATTTCATCCTGCTGGTGATTGCGGCGCTTATTGCCCCACCAGATCTGATGACGCATATCATGCTGACGATACCAATGATCGTACTATACGAAATCAGCATATACATTTCAAAAATCGGCTATCGGAGGCATTTGAAGGCAGAACAGAAGGCAATAGAAGAATCTTTGGATTCCGACTAGGGAGGTATTCAGGGTGAAATTCGATTCGAACACTGAAGCGTTTAAAGCGTTGGGAGAAGCGGACAATGACTCATTGAATGAACGGCTTGAAAAGGCACAGGATGACCAGTGGAGGCAGAAATACCATGTACAGCCCATCGCCGGCAGCATGAATTCGATTGCCGGATTCGTCCACCACGAGGGCTTGTACCATATCTTCTATCAATGGTCCCCCTTTGCCGACAAAAGAACGAGATGCCTATATCATGTGACTTCGGATGACCTTGTTTATTTTGAGAACAGGGGAATAGTAAAGATGTTGTCGGACGGAGCCTATTCAGGCTCCGCTTTTGTAATGGAAGAAGATATCCACCTCTACCACACTGAAGTGCGTTCGAACACGGTGTATCAGCAATATACCCCCTTCACAACACAGGCTGGTGCCCTTCATCCGGGCAGGACGGTACCGGTCATCAAAGGCGTACCGCCCGAGTACGGCTGGTTGATGAAGGATCCGAAAGTCTGGCATGAGGATGGCAGGCATTTCATGCTGCTCGGGGCCGCTTCCCCGGAAGATTACGGCCGCCTCCTCGTCTTTGAAGGGGAGACACCTTCGTCTTTCGAGTACAGGGGTGAATTGAAGACCGGACTCGACCAGTTCGGCTTCATGTGGGAGGCACCGGATTATTTTGAATTGGACGGCCACCAGGTATTCATGTTCTGTCCGCAGGGGCTCGACAAGTACAGGAACAACTATTGGAACATCTATCAGTCGGGCTATATCATCGGTGAGGCGGACTGCGAAGCATTGACACTCGACCATGGCCCGTTCCATGAACTGGACCATGGCTTCGATTTCTATGCACCAAAGACGCTCCGCAATGGGAATGGCGAACGTCTGATGATCGGCTGGATGGGGATGAAGGAGACGGCCTATCCGACCGGGGAGGCTTGGTCGCATTGTCTGACCCTGCCCCGCGAATTGTCGATTGAGGAAGGGAGATTGAAGCAGAGGCCGGCTGCGTCACTCAGGAAACTGAGGGAAGCGGAGATGACCGCTGAAGGTTATTTCAACCACCGCCCAAAAAAAGTGAGGGATTTCTACGGGGACAGCTACGAACTCGTCATGGATATCCTTGAGAACGACGCGACCCGCATCCATATCGATCTGAGGGTGAGCAGAAGGGAGCAGACGAGCCTGATCTATGAGACGGATACTCAGACACTTATTCTGGATACGGCCTTCAGCGGTGCAATGCCCGAGAATGTGGACGGAACAGACAGGAAGGTTGTTCTTGATTCTCCGCTTGCAAGCCTTCATATATTCGTTGATGTCTCAAGCATCGAAATCTTCGCCAATGACGGGGAAGCGGTAATGACGGCACGCATCTTCCCCTCCGATAGAGCGACGGGCATGGAGGTATCTACGGAAATCGGAAGCTGCCATGTCAAGATGACCAGATACAGTTTGAAGCAGCTGTCTTTAAAACCGGTGCTCGATCATAGGTAGAGTAAATGTAATTTCAGTATTCAAACATAAATTAATTTCAATTCTGCTTATAATTGATTGATTATTTTGTTATTATTAATCTACACAAGCTAGGGTGAGAGGAGAGGGAAGACATGTTTTCGGTATTGAGCCAGATTCGTAAACGATTTGAATATATGACCCCAGTGGAGCAGCGCATTGCAAATTTCATGCTGGACAACCCCACGAAAGTGATCAACATGCCGGTGAAGGACATTGCGAGAAACAGCGACACCAGTGACGCGGCGATCGTCAGGTTTTCCAAGAGGATCGGACTTGCAGGCATCAAGGAATTGAAGGTGGAGCTTGCAAAGGAACTCCATACGCTGGAAAAGGAGAACATCTCCAGGGTCATCGATCTTGAACAGGACACGCATAAGGATATTTTTGATAAAGTATTCAAAAATACCATCCAGGCACTCTATAATACTGAAAAGATCGTCAACAGGAAGGCGATGAAGGAGGCGGCCCATCTTTTCGCCAAATCGGAGAACACATTCATATTCGGGGTCGGGGATTCGGCGAATGTTGGGAATGAACTCGAACAGAAGCTACATAGGGTCAATATAAACGCCTTCTTTACCGCCGATAAATATCTGTGCATGACGCGGTTGTCCAATGCAAAGGAGAACGATGTACTCTTCCTCATCACTTTGTCGGGCAAGACGAAAGAAGTAGTGGAAGTTGTGAAACTGGCCAAGAAGCTCGGGGTCAAAACGATCATCCTGACACAGAATCATGCTTCCATCGCAAAAAGGAACGCCGATATCGCGATAGAGATCACTGAAGAAGAGACGAATATACAATATATGAACATGACAAGCCGCATCGCGCAGCTGGTCATCTGTGATGTGCTGTTCTTCTATATCTGCCGGGAACTTGGCGCCTCTGCATATGATACGATCATCAAGACATACGATGTCACCCACTGATCATTCCCCTTCAATTATGAAGGGGATTTTTAATGTGGTGGAGATGCCGCTTCAACCTTTACCATATTGAAATATTATTGAAATATTCATCCCGAATCCCGTCCCTATATTAAGGTTATGTAACAAGATGGAAAATTGGTAGATACCTCTGCTGCCTTCAAATATAATGGGTATATTGTTAAATGGTGGCATAGCCGATGGGGGAATTATTTTGAAAGAAAAACTGATGAAATCAAGTATCGCATCCCTTCTGATTGCATCTGCAATATTCACATATAATACTGATACAGTAATAGAAGCTGATGAAACAGATGCTGTTTCGACCACAGAGGAAAGTACAGAAGCATCTGCAGAATCGATTTCCAATGAAGAAAATGCCGAAGCAGCCACTGAAGAAGCAGCGGAGCAGGAACTGCTGGTAGAATCGTCGCCGGAGAGTGCACCGGAAAGGGAAGTCCAGCAGCAGGCAATCTCAGAGTACAACACTGAAGAAGAAACTGATGAAACACCACCTGTGCATGAAAGCCAGACAGCAGAGCCTGCTTCTGAGGAGAACGGCAGCCTCGAACCCGTCCCAGAACCGACATTGGAGGAAACTTCTGAAGCACCAGCGGAAGAGCCGACTGAAGAGCCAACTCAGGAGGAGACGGTCCAGGAACCGACGGTGGAAGCACCGATGGAGACCGCTGAGCCTTCCACTGAAGCGTCATCAGAACCGGTGGAAGAGTCTACACCTGAAGCGACGTTAGAACAGCCTACGGAGGAAGCAACAGTCGAGACGACTGAATCTTCGATGGAAGAACCGGCAGAAGAACCCATTGAGGAGCCGTCATCAGAACCGGTGGAAGAGTCCACACCTGAAGCGACGGTAGAGCAGTCTACGGAGGAAGCAACAGTCGAGACGACTGAATCTTCGACGGAAGAAGCAACAATCCAGGAGTCCACATCTGAAGCAACAGTGGAGACGGCAGAACCGTCAATTGAAGCACCTTCAGAAGAGGAGCCGACAACAGAACCACAGACAGAACCGGCGCAGGAAGATACGCTGCAGCAATCGACGGAAGAAGCGACAGTCCAGGAGGCCACATCTGAAGCATCGGTTGAAGCGGACGGTACCAAGGAAGAAGTGACAGGAGAATCCACTCAACCTTCTGATGGAAATCCAGCCGGTGAAGATGTAGAAGATGGAAGGGAAGCGGCTGTCCCTGAGATATCGTCAGAGGAAGGGCAACCCCGGGAACCGGAAGTGGCGCAGCCGGCTGATGATCGAAGTGGCAGTGTACAGAAGTACTACCGTTATGATCATGGCAATATTCTGGAAGGCATTTCGCTCAATCCAGGTACTTCTGAGGAGCAGTTGAACCTCCTTGATAAGAGGGTCAATCGTCTGATGTCATCGAAGATCATGCCTGAAGAAGATGTAGATGAATCGGATATCATCGAAATAGAAGAAGAAATAAAGAATGAAGAGGGTGTCACGGCTTCAACAGACCGCACATCACTCCCGGATACGGGAGAGACGGACTATACCATCCTGTACGGTACGACGCTTCTGATAGCAGGAGCGATACTGCTCTTCATTACAAGAAGACCGAACAGCAAAAAATGCAAATAACAGAAAATCCCCATTCCGAAGAATGGGGATTTTTCTATAGTGATTTGTCGTCTATGGAATTCAAGTAGTCTTTAACTTCACCGACGACCGATTCAAGGCAGCCGTCTTCGAATGGGGAGGTCAGGTTCGCAGATCTTGCGAGCGCGTTGAATGGCAGTGAGCCTCCCAATTTGCACAGCTCGACATAGTCGGCCCAGGCTGCTTCAAAGTCTTCATTCGCACGCTTCCAGAACTGCAGGGCACAGACCTGGGCAAGTGTATAATCGATATAATAGAATGGAACACCGAAGACATGGCCCTGGCGGTGCCAGAATGACCCGCTGGAGAGGGGTTCTATGCCATCATAATCCCGGTGGGGCAGGTATTTATCCTCAAGCTTCTTCCACTCCTGGCGCCGCTCTTCAGGAGTCAGTTCCGGATTCTCATAGACGATGTGCTGGAATTCATCGATGGCCACACCGTAGGGGAGGAAGGATATATTGTCCGCCATATGTGTGAACTTGAATTTGTCTATATCCTCCTTGAAGAAGAGCTCCATCCAGGGATAGGTGAAATACTCCATGCTCATCGAATGGATTTCAGCGGCTTCAAGCGTCGGGAACTGGTATTCCGGCACTTCGAATTCCCGGGACATGTAACTCTGGAATGCATGCCCGGCTTCATGTGTAAGTACGGTGACGTCATCCAGTGTGCCGTTGAAGTTCGAGAAGATGAAAGGTGAGGCATGCTCTGGAATGAACGTGCAGTATCCGCCGCCTTCCTTGCCCTTCTTCGCTTCGACATCGAAGAGGTCACGTTCCCTCATGAACTTGTAGAACTCATCCGTTTCCGGAGAAAGTTCCCTGTACATCTTTTCACCATTTTTGAGGATTTCTTCCGTCCCGCCTTTTGGCGTGGCATTACCGGTGATGAAGTCGAAGGATTCATCATACGACTTAAGTTCGGACAGGCCGATCCTCCTGCGCTGCCGTTCCTTGAGTTCTGTCACAAGCGGTACGACATGCTCCGCCACCTGGCGCCTGAAATTCTCGACCATGTCCCGATCATAATCGATGCGGTTCATCCGGATGTACCCGAGTTCTACGAAATCCTTGTAGCCGAGTTCCCGGGCAATCTCATGACGGGTCTTGACGAGGTCGTCGAATATTTGGTCAATCTTCTCCAGGTGCTCACCCATGAAGCCCTGGACCGCTTCGGTGGCCCCTTTTCTCATGGACCGGTCGGTATGCTGCGCATATGGTCCGAATTCCGAGAGGTTGAGCACCTTGCCATCGAATTCGATTTCTGCAGAAGCCAACAGTTTGGAGTATTCGGAATCAAGCCTGTTCTCCTTCTGGAGGAGTGACTTCACTTTCGGATCGAACCCTTTGATGGCATTATCCGCAAGGGCGAACAGCTGCTTACCATAGCGTTCTTCAAGCGCTTCCTTGTAAGGGCTTGAGGCAATCGCCTCATAGTACTTATGGTCGATTTCCTGTATTGCAGGGCCATATTCGTCGAAGAAATCCCTTTCCTTATCATAGAATGCGTCCTTTGTATCAATGGATGCCCGTATGTAGGCAAGAGTGCTCATCGTGGAAAGGTGATTGAAATGCTTGTTCAGTTCATCGATGACCCTTCCCTGCTCTTCAGCAGATGTCTTTGCCTTGAAATCGTTGAGCAGGTCGTCCACCTCGGAAGAGATCTTAGCGAGGTCGGGTCTTTCATATTTATAATCGTTAAAAGTAAGTGCCATTATACATCCCCCTAAACATTTGTTCAGTTATATTTTACCACATGGAATAAATGGACAGACAAATTTTTAATATGTTCAGATTATTTGTTTTATGGGTAGTGTAGGATAAAGAAGGATAAAAAGGAGAGAATTGTATGGTAGATGTGGATGAAGCATTGGAAACAAGAATTGGGGAGATGGCCAGGAAGACGAAGGAAATGGGCATCCCCCTCATGATAGTGATCGAAGGACCGCCGGCTTCCGGGAAATCACGGCTGTCAAACGCCCTCTATATGGCGCTTGATGCCAAATATACAGACTTCATGGCGACCCGTCCGCCGAGGGACATCGACCTGAGATATCCTTTCCTGCAGAGGTATTGGAACCACTTGCCGAAAAATGGGGATATCAACATCCATTTCAGAAGCTGGTATGCCCAATACATCGACTATAAGACACGGAATATACGGGAAAACGTCAGAACGGAGTATGTCGACATCAAGCAGGACATCGACAATTTTGAAGAAATGCTGATGAATAATGGCTATGAGATCATCAAGTTCTACGTGCATACGAGTGAGGAAGTGAGGACCCGGCATATCGAAAAGCTCAAGAGCAACCCGATACTGAAGTGGAAGGCGGAGGAATTCGAGGAGCAGCTTGATGAGGTGGATTATGAAAATGAAATGCAGCATTTCCTTGACGCACCGACCGGCTGCCCATGGACCGTAATCGATTTTGAAGACAAAGGGGAAGCGATCAACACTCTATTCTCGACCATCATCGACCGCCTTGAAGCGCGTGTAGAGGATGAGGAGAAGGCGGATGAACCTGAGGTGGATGGCGCGTTCTCCGAGGGTTATGAAGCTGAATTCTTCGATTTCGATTTTGAGAAGGAGAAAATAAAGAAGAAGGAATACAAAAAAATACTCCCCGGACTCCAGGAAAGAATGCGCGAGATACAGTTCGAGCTTTATGAGAAGAAGATTCCTCTGGTAATCGTCTATGAAGGCATGGATGCTGCCGGGAAGGGCGGCAACATCAAGCGGATCAGGGAAAAGCTTGACCCGACCGGCTATACGGTCAATGCGACGGGCGCACCGACGGACATTGAACTGGCGCATCACTATCTATGGCGCTTCGCAACCGACGTGCCAAGAAGCGGGCACATCGGCTTCTATGACCGGAGCTGGTATGGCAGGGTGCTCGTGGAGCGCATCGAAGGATTTGCATCCAATAAGGAATGGAACCAGGCATATGAAGAGATAAATGACTTTGAGAAATCACTGTACAACTCCGGAGCAATCGTCCTGAAGTTCTTCCTCTCCCTGGATAAGGATGAGCAGCTTGAACGCTTCGAAGACCGTCAGGATGATCCGGATAAGCAGTGGAAACTGACAGATGAAGACTGGCGGAACAGGGAAAAGTGGGACTTGTATGTTGAAGCGAGTGAAGATATGATACGCAGGACGCACACTGCCCATGCACCGTGGCACGTTGTGGCGGGTAACAACAAGAAATACGCCAGAATCACCGCGCTCAGGAAAGTCATTGAAGCATGCGAAGCGCGTCTGGAAAAGGAATAGAAACCGGCTTCGGCCGGTTTTTTTACGGAATTCGAAATAATTCTTGCAGGTTTCCCGGAAAATGTATATCCTATAAATGGCAACTATTTATTTTAGAATATTTTAAATAGTTGGAAATATAAAGGGGGAAGAATAGATGCAGTCAGCCAAACGGATATTTCTCCTGTTTGCCGTCATGCTCATGATATTCAGTACTTTTAGTTCCGAAGTGCTTGCAAATGAGCTCGGTAAACCGCAGCGGTCGCCATCACTGGATGAATCGCACCTGGAGAAATATGAAAATGTAGAGGCCCAGATGGAAGTATTGACCGGGCCGGCCCAGCTTGGGGAAAGCCTGAGGGACAAGTCGGGGAACGTGAATGTCATTGTACATTTCAGGGAACCTTCCGTCGGACTCCAAAAAGGCATTGTCCAGTCGCAGGGGAAGAAATGGTCCAATCTTGATGCTGGAAAGATCAAGGAGAAGATAGAGAAGCAGCAGCAGCAGGCAGAACACAGCATGAGGAATAAAAACATCAACTTTTCCAAAGGGAGTACATATAACACTGTGCTGAATGCCCAGTCCATGACTGTTGCAGCAGAAGATCTCGACAAGCTGCTCGAAGTTGAAGAAGTGGCCCTCGTCGAAGAGGACTTCTACGTCCAGCTGGATCCTGAGACGGGCAATGGACATGGTGAGGATATAGAAGGCCTTACGGATGTGTCGGATGAAGACATTTCGCCAAACTACATCAAAGGCATCACGCATCTTGGCATTCCAAAGGTGTGGGAACTCGGCAACAGGGGGCAGGGCGTCAAAGTCGGTGTCATCGATACGGGCATAGACTATAACCACCCTGACCTTGCCGGTGTATACAAGGGCGGCAGGAACTATGTAAACGGCCCTGACTACAATACGGAGCGTCCCGCAGATGACCCGTATGAAACAAAACCGGAGGAGCGCCCGGAAGGGATGCCTGAATACGACCAGAACGGCAGCTCCTACTGGACGACCCATGGTACGCACGTAGCGGGTACGATCGCAGCGCAGGGCAACAACGACTACGGCATGATCGGTGTGGCGCCGGCAGTCGACCTGTATGCCTATCGTGTGCTCGGCGCATACGGCAGCGGCTATACATCATGGATCGTCGGGGGCGTCGAGGGTGCAGTGGAGGATGGCATGGATGTCATCAACCTCTCACTCGGCAATACGCTGAGCGACGAAAGCCAGGCCAACTCATTTGCATTGAACAATGCGATGTTGCTTGGCACCGTATCCCTTGCAGCGACGGGGAACTCGGGTCCTGAGCGGTCGACGGTCGGCGGACCGGCGACAAGTACGATGGCGATCAGCGTCGGCAATACCACACTGCCTGAACAGCGTGTCGCTTCCAACGTCACGCTTGAAGCGGAAGGATTTTCAGAGACGCTTGATGCCAACTTCATGGCATTCATGATGGGTACCCACCCTGAAACGCAGCTCGACACGGCAATGGAAGTGGTCAATGTACCGGGAATCGGTGCATCTGAAGACTTTGAAGGTGTGGATGTCGAAGGCAGGATTGCGCTGATCCAGCGGGGTGAGATCGCATTTGTCGACAAGATATGGAATGCACGTGAAAATGGCGCCCGCGGCGTCATCATCTACAACTCGGCAGATGGGTCAAATGCGCCGGGGCCGGTGGATATATTCCTCGGTACGGCATTCGACTATATCCCGACATTGGATATATCACACACAGTCGGTGCTGAATTTGCCGCTGCATTGGAATCCGGAAGCGGACAGGTTACGTTCAACAGCTTCGAGGACACAATGACGGCAGGAGACCAGGTGAATGCATCCTCTTCAAGAGGACCATCGACACCAAACTTCGATATCAAACCGGATATCGCAGCACCTGGAACGAACATCCTTTCAACGATTCCGGCATTCGCATCTACCGGAGACGGCTATGAGAAAGCCTATGCCCAGTACACGGGTACTTCAATGGCGACACCACATGCTGCCGGAATTGCAGCACTGATACTGGAACTGAATCCTGAGTGGGGTCCATTCGATGTCAAATCCGCAATGAGCAACACGGCAAAAGTGCTGGATACTTCAGCATTCGATGTGTTTGCCCAGGGTGCAGGACTTGTCCAGCCATACGCGGCAGCAACGACGGATACACTGATCAAAGTGCCGCACGAATCCACAATGGATGGCACGACGCATACCCATACTCGGGGTACGATGTCATTCGGATATGAAAGTCCTGGAGATGCTGCCAGGACGGTGACGAAGGATCTGATCATCGAGAGCACTTCCGGAGGCACATACAGTTTTGAAGTCGTTACGACCAAGGCACCGACAGGCGCCATGGCAGGTGCTACCCTGACACCGAGCATGAACTCGGTGACGGTGAACGGCAGCCAGACTGTGGAATTCACACTGGATATCCCTGCAGGAACAGCAGAGCCGGGTAATGAATTCCTGGGCTACATCAACGTCTCCAGCGGCTCCGGTACGTATTCCGTACCATTTGCAGTCGGATTCGGGGAACCGCTGAAGCAAGGATTTGCAGAGTTCGCACTGAATGACTATCATATGTCACCAAATGGGGACGGCGTACAGGATGAGACATCCGTATATGCCGCATTCCACAACCCGCAGGAAATGACACAGTTCAGCTGGTTCGATCTGCTGAATCCGTCAGCCGGTCCTGCAGCTGACGGCTATATCGGGGACTTCGCCTTCGAAACGGGCATCCAGTCCGACATCACGGTCCCGATCGACGGTACGATGTACAATATTGAAAATGACGAATACGTCTATTCCGACGTGCCGGACGGCGTCTACACCATCGATGCCATTTCACTGCATGAGGGCGGCATAGAACTTGAGTATGACGGGCCACTGTTCGTCAAACGTGAAGCCACACAAGTTGCAGAGCCGGCAGTTGCATCCGGAATCATCACTGCGGCTGTCACAGACCTGTATATCGAAGCATTGCCTTCATTGCAGGAGATGTACGGCATGAGCTATCATCCGAACGACATGATCAATGCAACCTACGTGCTTTCAAATGGCACGGCGGATGAAGAAGGAACAGTAGAACTCAATGCCGATGGAAGTCTGGCGATGGACTTCACAGGCTATACCGGCGCATATCATCTGACGCTTGAATTCGCAGATGCTGCCGGAAACAGTGCTTCCTATCCTTACACGGTCGATTTTGACGCAGATGTGATTACTGAAGGCCAGGACGAGCTTCCAGGAGGGGAGACGCCTGTTGAAGCATACGCAGTCACTGAAGCGGATATCGGGGACGGCATCACAAGGAATAACATCAAGGATATCCATGTGAACATACCGGAAGCATACGTGGATGAAGGCTCAGCAACCATCAGCCTCTCCAATACACTGATTTCCCAGTTTGCTGAAATGCGTCCGAACAAGACGGTTGTGCTCAATGTCGACGGTTCCGCCGTCCAGCTGACAGTCGGAAACTTCCAGCAGTTTGCCCAATACGACAGTGTGGAAGTTACGCTAATGCGTTCCGAGTCATCCGAACCGAATCATGTCAGCGACATCCATGAAGTCATACTGACGGGCATCATTGGAGAAGCAGAAGAAACCATCACGCAGCTCGATTCTGCGATGAGCGTCATGATCGAAGCACCAGGCAGACATTTTGATGTGTATGATATTGCGGCAGAAACAGTCGTCAAATCAAAATACAACAAGAAGCAGCAGGTGATAGAAACGACGGTACCATCATCATATGTAGTGATTGAACAGAACTGAAGGTATTGAAAAACGGATTCCATGGGATATGCTTCATGGAATCCGTTTTATTTTGAAGAGGTGGCTGTTAATTCACCGTCGCAGACGAAACGACTGCAAGTTGGAGGCTTAATTCACCATCGCAGGCGAAACGACGGCGAGTTGGAGACTTAATTCACCATCGCAGGCGAAACGACGGCGAGTTGGAGACTTAATTCACCGTCGCAGACGAAACGACGGCGAGTTGGAGGCTTAATTCACCGTCGCGGACGAAACGACGGCGAGTTGGAGGCTTAATTCACCGTCGCAGACGAAACGATGGCAAGTTGGATCTCCATTCACCCCCATAAAGAAAATAAAAAAGAACGGGTGCAGGAGCACTCCGTTCGTTATGCGTGTATAACTACATCAGCAGTCGTATGATCACGCCAAGGCCATTCTGTATGTTTTCCATCTGCTTGATATAATCCTGGAACATCAGCTGGAGCAGCACAACCAGTCCATTCATGAGCATATGCACCATGATCGGTACGAGCAGCCTGCCGGTGATGATGTACAAGAAGCTGAATGTATAGGCCATGACGACATATATGAGGATGTGCGTGAAGTCCCAATGGGCGATGGCGAAGATGAGTCCGCTGACGAGTCCGGCGACAAGAAAGGCAACGACTTTCGGTCCGGGCACGACTTCATATATCTCCCCGAATATGGCACGGCGGAATACGTATTCCTCCAGGATGGGGCCGAGCAGTGCAACGACGAGTATCATGAATGGGGCGGATTGTATCATATCTATGATTCCAGCAGTGTTTTCACTTTCCATCGGATTGCCAAGCACATAGACATTCACGAGTCCGGCAATCACTTGCGAAGCATAGGCGAGGACGACACCACCGATAATCCATGCGATTGTTACGGGAATATCCGCCTGACGCCCGCGCTCGATCCGGTTCTTGTTCTTGTGCAGCTGTCCGATTATGATGACCGCTATCACTCCGATGGCGAAAGCGATCGCCTGATACGGCAACACCTGATCAAGAAGCTGGTCTTCGGTGATTGAAGGATTGACTGCAGCCATGATGATGGAAACCGGCACGACGGCAAACTGTACTGCTAAAAATATTACGATGATTAATGCACTATATAACTGTCTCAAGATAAACCCTCCATTTTCCAATACAGCTATTCTACCCTAAAAATTTATGGTGATAAAGCAAAGAGAAAATACTTGCAATATTGACCAACTTTGATTATTATTTAATTGTTAGCACTTCGAACGCCTGAGTGCTAAATCTAATGATGTTTGTACTATATAAAGGAGGGCTTTCACGTGTTGAAACCATTAGGCAACAGAGTCGTCATCGATCTGACTCAAAAGGAAGAAACTACAAAAAGCGGTATCATTCTGACTGAATCCGCCAAGGAGAAACCACAGGAGGGTACAGTGGTTGCAGTAGGTCCAGGAAGAGTATTGGATAACGGAACCCGCGTCGAGCTTGAAGTCAAAGAGGGAGATCGCGTCGTCTATTCCAAGTTTGCTGGTACTGAACTGAAACACGATGATAAAGACTATCTCGTCCTTGCCGATACTGACATTCTTGCAGTCATCGAATAGGCGTCCAAAAATTAAAGCGCAAAGCATTAGATTTAGATTCGTATAGGAGGAATGATTGATAATGGCTAAAGAACTGAAATTCTCTGAAGATGCACGCCAGTCCATGCTCGCTGGTGTAGATAAATTGGCAAATGCTGTGAAAGTCACACTTGGACCAAAGGGACGCAATGTTGTTCTTGATAAGTCCTTCACTTCACCGCTCATCACAAATGACGGCGTGACGATCGCAAAGGAAATCGAACTCGAAGATGCATATGAAAACATGGGTGCAAAGCTTGTCGCAGAAGTGGCGAACCAGACGAACGAAATCGCTGGTGACGGTACGACGACTGCAACGGTACTTGCACAGGCAATGATCCAGGAAGGCCTCAAGAACGTCACAAGCGGTGCCAATCCTGTAGGCATCAGATCTGGTATCTCCAAAGCTGTGGAAGTTGCGGTGGAAGAGCTGCAGAACATTTCCCGTCCCGTACAGGACAAGGAATCCATTGCACAGGTCGGTGCGATTTCAGCAGACGATCCGGAAGTTGGGGAATACATTTCCGAAGCAATGGAGAAGGTCGGAAACGACGGTGTCATCACTATTGAAGAATCCCGTGGGTTCAAGACTGAACTCGAAGTCGTGGAAGGCATGCAGTTCGACCGTGGCTACACTTCACCTTACATGGTGACGGATTCCGAGAAGATGGTAGCGGATCTCGATAACCCTTATATTCTTGTCACTGATAAGAAGATCTCCAATTTCCAGGATGTACTGCCACTGCTCGAGCAGATCGTACAGCAGTCCCGTCCGATCCTCATCATCGCTGATGATGTCGAAGGCGACGCAATGGCGAACATGGTGCTCAACAAGCTGCGCGGCACATTCACTGCAATCGCAGTCAAAGCACCTGGATTCGGCGACCGCCGCAAAGCGATGCTCGAAGATATCGCAGTACTGACAGGCGGCCAGGTCATCACTGAAGACCTCGGACTCGACCTGAAAGACGCGACTGTCGACATGCTCGGTACAGCGTCCAAAGTCAATGTGACAAAAGACGATACGACAATCGTTGAAGGTGCTGGAGAGAAGAACAACATCGAAGCGCGCATCGGCCAGATCAAATCCCAGATCGAAGAGACTTCTTCAAGCTTCGACAAGGAAAAACTTCAGGAGCGTCTTGCGAAACTTTCCGGTGGTGTTGCAGTCATCAAAGTCGGTGCAGCAACTGAAACTGAAATGAAAGAGCGTAAGCTCCGCATCGAAGATGCACTCAACTCCACACGCGCTGCCGTGGAAGAAGGCATCGTAGCCGGTGGGGGAACTGCACTGGTCAACATCTTCAACAAAGTTTCCGAAATCGAAGCCGAGGGCGATGTGAAGACAGGCATCAACATCGTACTGAAAGCACTCGAAGCACCACTCCGTCAGATCGTTGAAAACGCTGGCCTTGAAGGTTCCGTCATCGTGGAACGCCTCAAGACACAGGAGCCGGGCATCGGATTCAATGCAGCAACTGACGAATGGGTGAACATGATCGATGCAGGTATCGTGGACCCTACAAAAGTTACACGTTCTGCACTGCAGAATGCCGGTTCTGTCGCAGCAATGTTCCTCACTACAGAAGCGGTAGTCGCTGACATTCCAGAAGAGAATGGCGGCGGAGACCCAGGTGGCGGCATGGGCGGCATGCCAGGAATGATGTAATAGAGGCTTCCCTCACACGTGAGGCTGTCTGTATTGAAAATTTGAAGACTACTTCCTGAAATGAAGGGAAGTAGTCTTTTTTGTTCCAATTTAAAAATTCCCGTTTAGTTCTTTACACGTGGTTATAGCCTAAAGCTATAATTGGAGATAGTTATTAAGTGTTACTTTATATCCATTTTCCTATGCTATACTTATTCCCATCAAAAAAGTAAGATATCCCACACGATCTTTCGATAAAAGCTAAGATGTGGAATATTGGATCTGCAGACATAAGGATCATAAATAAATTGACGGGGAGGCGACGGCCATGAATGAATACGGCATATGGATATTGGCACTGGCAGTGGGCTATACACTGATACTGATAGGTGCCGGACAGCTGGCACAGCGTAAATTGAGCAGCAAGGACAGCTACTTTGTAGCAGGGAGGAACTTCAATAAATGGATTGTGGCTTTCTGCATCACGGGTCTCTTCTCTGGTTCGACATACATATCCATTCTGGAATTGTCTTATCTGACAGGCGTTTCCGCAATCTGGTACGGTGTGGCGGAAATGGTGCAGATCTTCATCATCGCCTTTCTGATCATCCGTTCATTCAGGAAAAAGATGATGGTGACGGTGACGGGGATGATTGGTGAGAAATTCGGTCGGAAAGCCCTCGGTATCTCCAGTCTGATTACAGCCTTTGCTTTCCCGATGTGGTCGGTGGCCACGGCGATTGCATTTGCTTCAGCGATCCACGTATTTACAGGCATCTCATTGACGCTTTCCGTTGCCATAACGGCACTGCTGCTTTTCGTCTATCTGCAGGGGGGCGGCATGTGGTCGGTTGCATTCACACAGACGATCAATATGGTGCTCTTTGCAGCGATGTTCATCATCGGTCTCATCGCCTTCTTCATCAATCCTGGCGTTGAAGGTCTTGTGGCCTATGCTACAGAAAGGCCGATGATGATGGACTTCGGCGGTGTCGGGATTCAGGTGATCGTGGCCTGGTTCGGTACATTCCTGGTAAACGTCATACTTGCACAGGCAGCATTCCAGATGGCGCTTTCCTCACAGACACCCGAAGAGGGACAGAAGGGAATGGTTCTGGCTGGATTCATGGCCATTCCTTTCATCGTTTGTGGTGTATTGTTCGGTATTGCGACTGCAGTGGTCATCCCGAATGCACAGGCAGGGTTGATTGCGATTCCGCAGTACTTGATGGAAGTACTGCCGGCGCCACTGGTCGGCATCTTCTTCCTCGGTGTATGGGCATGTGCGCTTGGCTGGGGGGCACCATGCCAGTTCTCAGGCGCAACAAGCCTGGGACGCGACTTTGGTCGTGCCGTCCGTCCTATGGCGACGGAAGCACAGCTCGTAAAGTATACGAAATACTCACTGCTGCTCCTGACATTCCTGATGATCGGGTTCGGCATGCTGCGTACAGAACAGTCTGCATGGTGGAACGTGCTGGCCTGGACGATCAGGAACAGCGCAACCTTCGCTCCGGTATTGGCTGCCCTGTTCTGGCCGGTGGTGACGAATAAGGCAGTCGTCGCTTCGCTGCTGTCAGGGTTCTCAAGCGGTCTGTTATGGTACTACCTCGGAGATTGGCAGCCGGGCGCATTCTACCTGGAGGTACATCCGGTCTGGGTGGGGAGCTCCATCAACCTGTTGACGATCGTTTTCGTCACGTTATTGGACAGGAAGGCTGAATGGTTCATCCAGACGGGGCAAGCTGCGCGATATGGCTACGCTGCTTTGGGAGCAGGAGTCATATTGACCGGCGTGAATATCATCTTCTTCGAAGGGCTTCATCAGAGTGGGCTGATCGGCCTGTTCGGCTTTGCAGCGATCATTTCCTATTTCATAGCGGTCATTCAACTGTTCAGACCGCTTGAGGAAAAGGCACAATGGACTACGAAGGAGACCGTTCAGCAGCAATCATGATTGGATTAAGGAAATTGAAAGGGTGGAATATATGGAAACAGAATTGAGTTGGACGGGGAGCGTCGGCTTTTCTGGTATCGCCTCGTCTGGTCATGATATCAGAATAGACGGTGCTGAAGAGATCGGCGGAAAGAATGGTGGGGTAAGGCCCATGGAACTGCTCCTCCATTCCGTCGCCGGGTGCAGTGGGATAAATGTTATCTGGATTCTGGAAAAGATGCGTTTGGAACCCGATGCATTCCGGATGGAGCTGAAGGCAGATCGTTCAGACACGCCGCCGAAGCAGTTCACGCACATCCACATCCACTATGCATTTGAAGGGGATCTGCCTGAACAGAAGGTGGGGCGGGCGATAGATCTCGCCAATGACAAATACTGTTCCGTTACGCATTCCCTGAATGCAGAGCTTACTGTAAGCTATTCGGTCAATGGCGTCGAAGGTGCGTCTCCCGCCTAGAATATAGTAGGAGGACAAAATAAAAAACCTTTCCTGAGTCCACGTGGGCTCAGGAAAGGTTTTAATTTTATTTATTTCCGAAAAACTTCTCTGCTTTTTCCAGGAATGGTTCATCTTCCGGGTTCATTTCGTACTCTTCGACAATTGCGTCTACAGGACAGACAGCAACGCATGCGCCGCAGTCGATGCAGATGTCTGGATCGATGTAGAACTGATCCGGACCTTCTTCGATGCAATCTACCGGGCAAACCTCAACACAATCTCCGGACTTCTCAGACATACACGGTTGAAGGATAACATATGCCATGGGACGACCTCCTCACTTATATAAAGATATCATTCTGTTGCAACTCCTGATGATACAGGAAACTTATGTGGAAACCTGAAAATGTAGATCATTCTTCAGATGAATGCTATTTTCAGACAGCTTATTATATTTCAATGATAAGGCAAATTTGGGCTGAGGTCAATTTTACATGACAATTCTTTGAAGCAAAATGTTTCAAAACCACTGGTTGAAACGAAGCATTTGTTATTCGATTCTGAAGCTGTAACGCTGCTCATCCGTCTGAACACCTTTGGAGAAGGTGCGTTCGATGAAGGTTGCATTGTCATCATGGTCGACGAGAACGACAGTTGAGGACCGGGTGCCATACTCTGGAGTGCTGATGAATGGGGAGGAGAGTTGCCTTTCGAGCGATTCGGGCAGGCCGGTATCGGGCAGATTGTCCTCCGCCTCTTCGGAATCGGCGAGGATGTCGAAGAGGACGTCAACGTCTATCGATTCTGCACTCTGGAGATAATCTTCAAGCCTGCTTATTCCTTTGACGACTTTCGGCCAAGGTGTATTGAGATGATGGTTGCTGAGGCCGTGCGTATCATCAGGCACGCCTTCAGTGCCGATGCCGTCATTATTCAGGTAGTACATGTCATTCTGATTGCCTACGAGAAGGTTGAAGCCAGAGTACTCATCCTTTTCTGCTTCCAGGGATTGAAGGTACTGTTCTGCGGGCATGTCCCCGGTAAGGTAATTGCTCACAAGGGCACCCCGGGATTTCTTGTCGGCGCCATCCATCCCAGGCTTCCTGATGTTCGTCACGGCAGCGAACCGCCCGCTCTTCGTGAGACCGAGCCAGGTGCCGCCTTTGCTCAAGTCCCGGCCGGCGAGGACTTCAGGGTGGTCCTGCCAGAAGTCGGCGGAAGCAGTCGGACGCTCGT
Source organism: Salinicoccus roseus (assembly GCF_003814515.1). Classification (NCBI taxonomy): domain Bacteria; kingdom Bacillati; phylum Bacillota; class Bacilli; order Caryophanales; family Staphylococcaceae; genus Salinicoccus; species Salinicoccus roseus. The sequence goes on along the minus strand of NZ_RKQJ01000003.1, from coordinate 331,593 downwards.
AGAATTCATCACGGTTTGCCGCCACGATGAGCTTATAATTCGGATGGTTATTTTTTTGAAAGATTATCAGACACATACGCATCTCCTCGAAATTTAATGTTATCTTCATCCTACCATGCAGTGGATAACGAGGCACGTTTGCGGTTTCATGACATATGCATGATTGATATAATGGGGGAAACGAATGTTTGGAGAGGTGACGATGAAGAAATTTTTATGGGTGATACCGATAGTGCTGATTCTTGGTGTGGGCCTCTATTTCCTGATGACTTCTGGACTTTTCCAGAAATCGGAGGAGGAGACGCTCGACCGGTTCACTGAATCCTATCAGAATGAAGATTATGAAGATATATATCCCCTTCTGAGCGCCTCCGCGAAGGAGGAGTATCCTGAGGAGGAAGTTGTGGACCGCAACAGGAGCTTGTACGAGTCCCTCGGTGTGGAGACCGCAACGCTTGAGGACATCAAAGGTGTGGAATCGAATGAGGAGAACGACCAGGAGAAGCGGTATACCGGAGACCTGGTGCTGGATACCCGATATGGGGAGATGAGCAGGGAATACACGATCGACCTGTCGTACAATGAAGAGGAGAATGACTGGTTCATCGAGTGGACGCCGGATATGATCATTCCAGGTCTGGCCGATAACGAATTGAGGATTGATGTCTCCAAAGGACAGCGGGGAGAAATCCTGGACCGTAACGGAGACAAGCTCGCCTTCAACGGCACAAAGGAAACTGTAGGCTACATAGCCGGCCGCTTGGATGAATCTGGGCTGCTTGAAGCAGCGGAAGCACTCGATATGCGGGAGGAGAGTCTCCAGAATATATTCAATGAAGCCTGGATCGAGGACGGCATGTTCGTCCCCGTGAAGGATGCCCACCGCTTTGATGAAGAGACACGGGAAGAATTCCAGGATCTCGGCCTGACGATACAGGAATCACCGGCAAGGGAGTATGCGCTTGAGGACGCCGGATTCCACCTGCTTGGATACATCGGGCCGATAACAGCGGAAGAAATGGAGGAGCGTGACGGATACACCTCCGGTGATATGATCGGAAAAAGGGGTGCCGAAAGGCTGTATGAAGACCGTCTGCGTCCTGAAGAAGGACACACCGTCTCGATCGTCGATGAATCCGGTAATACAGTGGAGGAACTGATGAAGGCAGAACCACAGGATGGGGAAGACATTCAACTGACGATCGATGGCTCCCTCCAGTCGACGATCTACTCCCATCTTGAAGAAGATGCTGGGGCGAGTGTCGCGATGGACCCGGGTAACGGAGAGATGCTCGCGACCGTCAGCTATCCGAGCCCGAGTCCTTATGACTTCATGTTCGGCATCAATCAGGAGGACTATGAGGCGCTTGAAACGGATGAGGACAGCCCGCTGCTGAACAAGTTCAACCGGGCGACATCGCCTGGATCGACGCAGAAGATCCTCACCTCGATCATCGCGATGAACTCGGAAGACTTCAACAAGAACGAGACGATGGAGATTACAGGCAAGGGCTGGCAGCAGGATGACTCATGGGGCGGCTATGAGGTGAACCGCTATCATGTGATGGATGAGTCATTCGACCTGAAGAAGGCCCTCACCTATTCCGATAACATCTATTTTGCCCGGACGGCACTTGAACTGGGTGCCGAGGAGTTCACAAGCGGTATGGAAGCACTCGGCATCGGTCAGGAATACGACACGGACTATCCGATCTATACGAGCCAGGTGTCCAATGAGGGTACGATAGAAAGCGATATCCTCCTTGCAGATACTGCTTACGGTCAAGGGGAGCTGATGATCTCACCAATCCAGATCACTGCGATATATGGTGCAGTATTGAATGGCGGGGATATCTATGAGCCGCATATCCTGGCGGAGTCGGAAGAGAATGTGCAGATCGAAGACATTACAAGCCAGGAAAATCTGGATTATCTTGAAGAAGCCATGCGGGATGTCGTCAGGCTGAACCATCCCGATGATGTTGAACGCCCGTATGCACAGTTCGCCGGCAAGACAGGAACGAGCGAAAACAAGACTTCCCAGGATACCCGGGGAGAAGAAACCGGGTGGTTCATCGGATATGATCAGAACAATAAGGACATGATCATGAGCCTGTACGTGGAAGATGTGGAGAATCGCGGCATGAGCGAGTACTCTGCCAAAAAGTTCGCGGAAATCCACGACGAACTGAACGAATAGAAGAAGGATATATGACCTGGAACTTCGATGTTCCGGGTCATTTTTTTATGTAAAAGCACAAAGGAAACGTTTTCATTGAAATAATTTCAAGAATTTCGGAAAAAAGGTGGATTTATATGCAGTATTATGTATAATTAATAGATATTATCATTTACACACACTCATAGGAGGGGTTAGATGAATAGAGATTTTCTAAAAGACAGTACACGCGTCGTTATTAAAATTGGCACAAATTCCATTATGAAGACTACCGATGAAATTGATTACCATAAGTTGGACAGACTTTCCTTTGTTTGTTCAGCACTCCAGCAGCAGGGCAAAGAAGTGATACTCGTGACTTCAGGCGCTGTCGGTGTGGGTGCATGCACATTGAACATGAAAGAATACCCTGAAAAAACCTCAGATCTACAAGCACTGGCCTCAGTCGGGCAGGGTGCCCTCATGAACCTCTACAGCCGCTTCTTCCAGCATTACGATCAATATGTCGGACAAATCCTTATGACCCGAGATATCATCGACTTCCCGATTTCCTATACAAACTGCAAATCCGCAATCAACTCACTCCTTGAAAGAAAAATCATACCGGTCATCAACGAAAATGATGCGATATCGGTGGATGAGAAGACCTACAACAGAAGATTCGGCGAGAATGATACACTGGCTGCGATCGTCACTGAGCTCGTTGATGCAGACCTGCTGATCATTATGAGCGATGTCGATGGCCTCTATGATGAAAATCCCCACACGAACGAATTCGCCAAACTGATCCCAGCTGTCGGCCAGGTGGATACGGATATACTGAGCATGGCCAATGGTACAGGTTCACTGTTCTCCACAGGCGGCATGGAAACGAAGCTTAAGGCGGCCAAATACTTAATAGAAAACAATAAGAGCATGATCATCACAAGCGCGGAGAATCCTGCCTTGATATTCAACATACTCGAAGGGGAAGAAATAGGCACGCTATTTAAGAAGAACATACTTGAGACAGCATTGCAAGGGGAGGAGATATGATGGTTCAAATTACAACCGATATGAACGACATTCTCAAAGATATGGGAATGGCTGCGAAATCATCAGCGAAAGCACTGCGCAAGAGCAGCACAGGGGAGAAGAACGAAGCACTCCTGGCCATGGCGGAAGCACTGGAAGCGAACAAGGCATTCATCCTTGAAGAGAACAAGAAGGATATGATGCACAGCAAGGAGGCGGGATACCAGGATGCGATGGTGGAACGCCTGGCATTGAATGAGTCCCGCATAGAAGGCATGAAGGATGGCCTCAAGCAGATGGCTGCCCTGCCTGATCCGATTATGAAGACACAGGACCAGTGGGTGAACAAGGACGGCCTCAGAATCAGCAAGAGGAGTGTGCCGCTCGGCGTCATCGGCATCATCTACGAATCCCGTCCGAATGTGACCGTCGACGCTACAGGCCTATGCCTGAAAGCGGGCAACAGCGTCATTCTGAGGGGCGGCAAGGAAGCAGTCAACAGCAACAAGGCGCTCGTCAAAGTGCTTCAGGATGGCCTCTCCAAGTCATCCATCCCGGCCGACAGCATCCAGCTGATCACTGACCCGTCGAGGGAACTGGCTGCCGAATTCATGAAATTCAACGAAGGTCTGGACTGTCTCATTCCGCGCGGCGGGGCGAACCTGATCCAGTCGGTGCTCAAAAATGCGACTGTGCCGGTCATCGAGACGGGTACGGGGAACTGCCATCTCTATGTCCATGAACAGGCGGATCTCAAAATGGCCGAATCGATCCTGGTCAATGGCAAGACGCAGAGGCCTTCGGTCTGCAATGCGCTTGAGACGCTCCTGGTCGACAGGAGCATTGCTGAGGAAGCACTGCCGGCGCTTGCTGATGCCCTGGTTCAGAAGGGTGTCATCATCCATGGAGACGAGACGGTCTGCAGCATTATCGATGAAGCAGTAGCGGCAGAAGGAGGGGACTTTGAGAAGGAGTACCTCGGCAATGAAATCGCCGTGAAAGTGGTGGAAGACTATGAAGATGCAATCGTGCACATCGAAAAGTATTCTTCCGGGCACTCCGATGCAATCATCACGGGAAGCTACGGGCACGCCCAGGACTTCCTGAACGATGTGGATTCAGCCGCTGTGTACGTCAATGCATCCACCCGTTTTACAGATGGTGCAGAGTTCGGCTTCGGTGGAGAGATCGGCATCAGCACGCAGAAACTCCATGCCAGAGGGCCGATGGGTCTGGAAGCACTGACAAGCTACAAGTATGTAGTGGAAGGCATGGGTCAGACGAAGGGCTAGGAACATAATGTAAAAATAATAGAAAACAGCACCCCGGGGCAAAGTGAGCCCCGGGGTGCTGTTCTATACGTAAAGAATGGAAATTGGTCATATGTGACATGAATCTGGAATTGCCCACAAAAAATCCCCTCTCATTATGAGAGGGGATTTTCCATTAACATAAACTTACTAAAATATTATCTAAAATATTATTAGAGTTTAACGATGTTAACAGCTTGTGGTCCACGCTGACCTTCTTCAACGCTGAATTCTACAGCTTGACCTTCGTCAAGAGTCTTGTAGCCTTCGCCTTCGATGTTGGAGAAGTGAGCGAATACGTCGTCTCCGCCTTCAACTTCGATGAAACCGAAACCTTTGTCTGCATTGAACCATTTAACTGTACCTTGTGTCATATAAATGACCTCCAAAAATAAATTTAATAATATCTTAAGCGCACTAACACATAAAAAAATTCACACGTTACAAAAAGTACCGGCCAAATCACGATTACTCTTTGTAACATGTGAATTAGATACTGCTTTGCATTACTTAAAAATCTTATTACAGTTACTATACATCATCCTGAGCATCCTGTCTACCATTAATGCTAAATAAGTTGAAAAGAATTACGCCGCCTTCTTCAGAAAGGCGGCGCAACAGTATTATTTCTTATTGACGGAAGCATCGTAGATCGTATCTACAGCTTCTTTCAATTTCTGGTCGAACTCCTGATCCGACTGGTTGACGTTCAGATCTGAAGCGAGTGCACGGGAGAAGCTGGCGATGAGGCCATCGTTCTTCTTGAGTTTTTCATTCGCTTCGTCTCTTGAGTAGCCGCCGGACAGGGCAACGACCCGGAGGACCCTTGGATGCTCGATGAGTGATTTGTACTCATTGGCATTTGTCGGGATGGAGAGTTTCAGCATGACCTGCTGGTCATCCGTGAGCTGATCAAGATGCTTTTCAATCTCTTCTTTAAGGATCTGCTCGGATTTCTCCTTGTTGTCGCTGTAGACGTTGACTTCAGGTTCGATGATCGGCATGAGGCCTGCTGCCAGGATCTGTTTGCCGACTTCAAACTGCTGATCTACGACTTCCTTGATGCCATTTTCATTCGGTTCAAGGATGTTGGAACGCATCTTCGTACCGAATACGCCTCTTTCGTTCGCACGCTCAAGCAGCTTGTCGAGTTCCGGAATCGGCTTCATGAGCTGTACGCCGTCCTTTTCGTCGGCAAGTCCCTTGTCGACTTTAAGGAAAGGCACGATGCCTTTGTCTGCAAGGTACTCGGAAGTGTACTTGCCTTCGATCTCCCTGTCCATCGTCTGTTCGAACAGGATGGCCCCAAGAATCTGATCCGAATTGAATGAAGGGGAAGTGATGATGCGTGTGCGCATCTCATGTACAAGGTCGAACATTTCGTCCTCGCTTGAATAGGCATCCTCCTGGACACCATATGCGAGCAGTGCCTTTGGTGTACTGCCGCCACTCTGGTCGAGAGCTGCGATGAAGCCTTTTCCATTCTTGACTTTGTCGAATTGTTCCTGATTCATGAATTCCACTCCTTTGGTATATTGATCCATCAATCTCTCTATTCCCTGAATTGCACGTCGTATAACAGGATTGCACCCTTTTATTATGTCACTACTGCACCGGAAAACTCAACAGATATGCAGGCATACGACAGAAAATGAATTTTCAGATTTTATCCGATTTATGGTTGTAAAACGCTTTCATGTCATTTATACTTTAATAAATCGTTTTAGTGAAACGGTTTACTAAATCGAAGGAGTGTTACATGAAAAACGTGACGATCAATGATGTCGCCCACGAAGCGAATGTTTCCAAGAGCACCGTATCCCATTATCTGAACGGTCATTTTACTAAGATGGGCCCGGAGACCAGGGAGAGGATTGCGCGGGCGGTCCGCAAGCTGGACTACAGTCCGAATCATATAGCGAAATCCCTAAAGAACAAACGGACGATGACGATCGGGGTGATCGTCGCCAATATACTGCACAACTTCTCGACGCGGGTGATCAGGAGCATTGAGGATTTTGCGCATGGACATGGCTACCATGTCATCGTCTGCAACACGGACAACAGTTCCGATAAGGAGGCGGATTATATCCGCATGCTGATGGCCAAGCAGGTCGATGGGCTGGTGGTGATCCCCACCGCCAAAAATGAAGCGCTTTTTATGGAACTTGCCGAAAAGGGGTATCCCGTCGTATTCGTCGACCGGTATATAGAAAACGTGCCGATCCAGTCCCATATGCTGGATAACAGGGTGTCGGTCATGATGGCGTTCGACCACCTGTCAGAAAGGGGACACCGGGAGATCGGTTTTCTGACCGAGCCTGTCGAAGCCATCGTCGCAAGGCAGGAGCGGTATGATGCATATCTTGAGCTCTGCGGTTCATACGGCATCCGCCCGATATCCATCCAGGTGGAGAAGGAGGGGATGGTATCGTCACTGGATCAATCGGCTGCCCAGGGCAGTCTGCCTGAGTCCCTGATCGTCGCCAATGACCTGGCGCTGTTCGAACTGCTGAAGATGGCAAAGCAGAGGAATATTCTGATCCCCGAGGAGCTGTCCATCATCAGCATCGATGACATCGAGTTTGCGGATTTCTTCAATCCGGGCATCACCGTCATCGCCCAGCCCGCAGTGGAAATCGGTACCGCCGCCGTCAGTGCACTATTTGAAATGATGAATGGCAGCAAAAATGCATCAGGGATAGAAAGGTTCCACCCATATCTGATAGAAAGGGAGTCGGTGAAACAATATGGAGATCAATGAAATTCTCTCAACAGTATCCGAAGAAGCAATAGAGGTATGCAGCAGGGTGAACACCAGGGAGCTTGAGCAGCTCGCACAGGAAGTGGAAAAAGCGGGGAGCATATTCATCTACGGCAACGGCCGCAGCGGACTCGTCGGGAAGATGGTTGCCATGCGCCTGATGCACAGCGGCTATCGGGTCCATGTCGTCGGAGAGACGACAACCCCGGCACTTGAAGCAGGAGATCTGCTGATTGTGCTCAGTGGTTCGGGAAAAGGCCAGACAGTCGGAAGCATGACGGACAAGGTGGCTGATATCGGTGGCAGAAGCGCACTCGTTACAGCCTCCCCGGACGAGGCACTGAAGGCGCAGTTCGACAGTGTGCTGTTCATTGAAGCAAGTACCAAGAACAACGACATACCAACGATCCAGCCGCTCGGCAACCAGTTCGACCAGTCGATGCATCTGATTTTGGATGCGATGGTCATCCACCTCAATACAGCATCAGGCAAAAGCAGGGAAGCGCTGAAATCGAAACATTTCAATCTGGAATAGGGGAGTGTATTGAATGAAAAGAACAATCATCACATCAGTACTGCTTGCCATAGTGGTCATCCTTGCCGGGTGCAGCAGCGGAAGCGCACCGGATGCAGGGGCAGGGGAACCGATCAAGATCATTGCTGCACACAACCAGACGTCAACGGAGAATCCATATCACGACGGGCTGCTGAAATTCAAGGAAGTCGCAGAGGAGGAGTCGGACGGCAGAATCACTGTGGAAGTCCATGCAGGCACCATCGGAACGGCAGAATCGGAATTGGTGGAGAAGCTGGTGATCGGCGCAGCCGATGTGGTACTGGTTTCACCGGGGTTCATGACCCAGACGGGCATCCCTGAGTTCGACTTCTTCGCACTGCCCTACCTCTTCGACAGCTATGAGCATTGGGAGCGGGTGGTGGATGGACCGGTCGGTGCGGATATTGCAGAGATGGTCAACGAAAAATCCAACAATGATTTCAAGATGCTCGGCTACTGGTCCGCAGGTGCAAGGCACTATTACGGCAAGAAGCCGCTTGAGGAGATGTCCGATCTGAACGGCATGACCATACGGACGCAGGCTTCCGGCGTAGTGGCCGATTTCTGGCAGCAGGCCGGTGCAATCCCGACTTCCGTTGCGTGGGGTGAGCTGTATCAGGCGCTTCAGCAGAACGTTGTGGACGCCTCCGAGAACGCCTATCCATATTTCGTCCAGCAGAACCACCACACGACGCGGAACGGACAATACATCACCGAAACGGCCCATGACTACACGACACGCTTCCTGCTGGCCAATGGTGAACGGTTCGACAAGTATCCTGAGGATATCCAGCAGATTCTGCTTGAGGCTTCAGAGGCTTCCGTCGAAGCCGAAAGGGAGTCACTGATGGCCCAGGAAGAAGAGTACAAGGAAATCGCTTTAGAGGCAGGCGCCGAAGTCAACCAGATCGACACGGAGCCGTTCAAGGAGATTGCAGCGCCAATCCAGGACGGGCTTGCAGAGGAACTGGACATGGAAGAGACGCTTGAGGAAGTCAGAAGCCTCGAATAAATAATATGGGTAGTGGAAGGTGGAAAAATGAAAACAATCATACAATCGGTTGAAAAAGTGCAGATTGGACTCGGAATATTCTTTTTGCTCGTCTTCTTTCTTGCGACACTGCTCCAGATCCTGACCCGCTTCATGGGCTGGTCGGTCATCTGGACGGAGGAGCTCGCGAACTACAGCTTCATATGGGCCATATTCATGGGAGCTGCTGTAATGGTGAACCGGAAGGAGCATTTTACGTTCGATTTCCTGCAGATGAAGCTGCCGCGGAAAATGAAGCTCTACCTGGATATCTTCATAGACGTCCTGCTGCTGGCATTCAACATTGTGCTGCTGGTGTATGGCGTAGTCATCCTCAGCCACTTCTGGCACTACACGTGGGAGACGCTGCCGTTCCTCAAAAAAGGATATGTGTGGCTGTCGCTGCCGATAATGTCGGCGACGATGCTGCTGTATTCGGTTGGACACATCGGCAGGGCCTTCGGCTACTTGAGGAATTTGAATGGAAAGGGGTTGGATAGCTAGTGGGCTATATACTTGTTGCCGTCTTCATACTGCTATTGGTGATCGGTGTACCGATCGCCTTCGTCATCGGCATTACGGCTCTGCTCGGCATCATGACGATCCCCGACATTCCGGGGCTCATCGTGCCGATGAAGATGTTGAATGGACTGGATTCATTCGTCCTGTTGGCCGTGCCGCTGTTCATTCTGGCTGCTAACCTGATGAATTCGGGGAAGATATCAGAAAAGATGATCGATCTTGCACTGGCGGTCGTCGGTCCGCTCAAAGGCGGGCTTGCACAGGCCAACGTGCTCGTATCGATGATGTTTGCGGGTGTGTCGGGTGCTGCTCAGGCGGACACCGCCGGTACAGGGAAGGTCCTCATACCAAGCATGATCAGGAACGGGTATGACCGTGAGACTGCCGTCGGCGTGACGGCGGCCTCCTCCACGATCGGTGTAGTCATTCCGCCGAGCATCCCCATGATCATATTCGCCGGCATCGCGAATGCATCCGTCGGCGCACTGTTTCTCGGGGGCATCATCCCCGGCATCCTGATTGGTCTCGGCATGATGATATTCATATATTTCATCTCCGTCAAAAAGGGGTATCCGACATTCAAGCGGGTACCATTCAAGGAATTGATGAAAAAATTCTTCGTCGCATTTCCCGCCCTGCTGACGATCGTCATCATCATCGGCGGCATCACGACGGGGATCTTCACCGCTACGGAGTCAGCGGCCATTGCTTCGATCTATGCGCTCCTGATCAGCATGTTCTACTACAGGACGCTCCGGCTCAAAGATCTGCCGAAGATCATATTTGATACACTGTCGCTCAGTGCCCTCTCGCTGTTTGCACTGGCCACGGCGAGTGCGCTTGGTGAACTGCTCAGCTACTACCGTCTCGGCACGCTGGCACAGGAATTCTTCACGGAAAACATCGGGGCGAAATGGCTCTTCCTGCTGCTGATCATCGTGTTCTTCCTGCTTGTGGGCACTTTCATGGATGCGATACCGGCCATGATCCTGTTCGTTCCGATCGTACTGCCGGCAGCAGAGGCATTCGGTATAGACCCGGTGCACCTCGGCATCATAGTTGTTCTGACACTGGCAGTCGGACTGGCGACACCGCCATATGGCCTGTGCCTGCTGATTGCCAGCAAGATCGGAGGGCTGACGGTGGAGCGGTCATTTGCCGCCGTCATCCCATATCTACTCATCATACTGGTTGTACTGCTGATCGTCGCTTTCGTCCCTGCCATAATATTCATTATTCCAGACATGTTTGCTGAAGGAGGCTGAATGAAAGATGAATGAAGTTTATGATGCATTGAATACATTTCTCGTAGACGAAAGCGTAGTGGGGATGGGATCCGGATCGACGATCGAAGGATATATCCCTTATATGAAGGAACACGTCGACAGGTACAGCCTGGATGTCGCCTTCATCCCCACCTCGAAAAAGACTGAAGACCAACTGAAACGCCATGGGCTCGCCGTCGTCCACCATGCAGATCGCATGCCCGTCACGATAGACGGGGCGGATCAGTTCAACGAGACGCGCATGGTGATAAAAGGGGGTGGCGGCTCATTGCTCAGGGAGAAGCAGGTCGGATACTTTTCGGATCAGATCGTCATCATCGCCCATCAGGACAAGAAGGTGGAGGATTTCAGCGGCATTGCGATTCCGGTTGAGATCAACACCTATCTGTATGAAATGACGGTCGGGACGATCGAGGAAAACTTTGGTGCGGAGACTGAAATGCGCACCAGGGAGGATGGCCTGTTCATTACGGATAATGGGAACTACATTGTGGACTGCCATTTCAGTGACCCGCAGGATATGGACCAAATTCATAATGACCTTGTGGCCATCCCGGGTGTTGTAGAGACGGGGATCTTCAACAGGAAGATCAGGCACATATTCAGTTTTGATGACCAGGGCGCCTATCAGGAATATGCAAAAGACCGGTAAGGAGGATATCATGGAACTTCAGATTGCGCTCGATAGAATGAGTTATGACGAATGTTTTGAAACGCTGGAGGAAGTGTCGGATCATGTCGACATCATCGAGGTGGGCACAGGTGTCATCAAGGAGTACGGACTCGGCATCGTCCGCGACATCAAGGATGCGTATAAGGATAAAAAAGTGCTCGCCGACATCAAAATATGTGATGCCGGCAGAAGTGAAAGCGAAGTCGCCTTCTCATACGGAGCGGATATCATCACAGTCATGTCGTTTGCGGACAGGAAGACCATTATGGACTGTCTTGAAGTGGCGGCAGAAGAGGAAAGGGAAGTGGTTGTGGACCTTCTGAACCATTCCGGTCCGGAGGTGCTTGAAATGCTCAAATCGATCGGCGCCGCTTCGGTCAGCGCCCATATCGGCAAGGACCAGCAGGGCGAAGCGGTGATGTCGGAGCAGTGTTTTGCCGGCCTTGAATCCTCCGGCTTCAAGATCTATGTGGCAGGGGGCATCAATGAGGACAACCTGGCAGATTATATGCCGCTCGATCCTGCTGTCGTGATCGTGGGCAGCGGCATTACGAAGGCCGCGGACAAAAAAGAAAAGGCTGCACGCATCAGGTCGCTCATGAAGTGATGCATGCGGCGGGGACAGGCGGATATGCCCGTCCTTTTTTGTATGGAAAGAATGGTTAAAGACAGGTAAATATTCTTTAAGATTATGTAAATTTCCATTATGGGCGGCTGATCTGTGATTAAATGGGAGATGAGAAGAGGAAACCCACTGATTCAGGGAAGCGGAAGTGAGAAACGCTGCCTCGGCGGGTATGTGTATGGTAGAGGGTTTGTGAACGTATACGGAGCATCGGAAGGGCTGCGCAGGCCCCCTGCACGATAACATTGGTCGGGAGGAAGACGGATGCATGCAAAAATTTTTGGTCACAGAGGCGCTATGGGGGAATATCCGGAAAATACGATGCTGGCATTCCAAAAGGCGATCGATGCCGGCGTGGATGGTTTGGAGATAGATGTCCATCTGACGAAGGACGGGGAAGTGGTCGTCATCCACGATGAGCATGTCGACCGCACAACCGACGGGATCGGCGCAGTCAAGGACATGAGTTTCCATACATTGAGGAGGTTGAGTGCCGGGTGCAGTTTCGGCACTTTCGAGAAGTATGATCCTGTGATGTGGGGGCAGGAGCGCATTCCAACGCTTGAGGAAGTGATGGAGCTGGTCGCCCTTCATGATATCGACCTGAATATAGAGTTGAAGACCAATGTCTACGAATACGAAGGCATCGAAGAGAAGGTTCGTGATATAGTGCGTGAATACGGCTATTCGGACAAGGTCATCTACTCTTCCTTCCATCTTCCGAGCCTTCTGCGGATGCAGGCGATCGACCCGGAAGCACGGATTGCATGGCTGACGAGCAAGGTCCCATTATGGCCGATCGATCATATGGAGGAACTGTCGCTTGAAGCGCTCCATGTCGGCTACCGGTCCATACTGAAGCACCCCGGACGGATCACAGGCATTGAGGACCGGATCCGGGTATGGACGGTCAATGAAGTGTGGGAGGCGGAAAAACTGCTCGATCATGGTGTGCAGACGCTCATGACGAACTACCCGGAAAAGATGACGCCCCTTGTGGAGCGGGGAAAGAAAAAGATAGGCCACATGTAGCTGTGGCCTATCTTTTCATGTCTTCAAGCGTATCGGACATGACCTTCTGAAGGGGGAGCCTGCCGAGAAGCGCCCAGTCCGGCAGATGGGAAATGCCAAGTTTGTCCTGATGCGTATACATGTATATGTTGGCGGGGAAGACCGCCCAGAGGAACTTCTGCATGGCTCCGAGCTGCCAGTTCGTCACTTTGCGGGTCAGCAGAAGCATGCCGAACAACAGTTCAACCACACCGGTGAAGTATGCGATGAATGTCCTGAATGGAAGAAACCGTGGTGTGATATTGGCGAATTTTTCCGGCTTCAGGAAATGCGCAACGCCGGCGATGGTGAAGATGGTGCCCATAATTATCCTTTTCATTTTCATGTCCTTCTTCCTATAGTTTTATACCCTTCTATATCCCCGCGATCCGCGCAATGGAAACATGACAGGCAGCTGATGTATAATCGGGGAGGAATCCAACCAGAAGGAGCGGAAGTACATGTTCACATATTTCATAAGATTTTTCAAGAAAGCATTCCAGTTCAGGGGCAGGGCGACCCGCGGGGAGTACTGGATACCAAATCTCATCCTTGCAGGAGTCGGTGCGCTGGTGAGCCGAAAAGGCGGAGAAGGGAACCCGTTGGAGGGGGCATTTACGGCAGTCGTCATGATCCCATCATTAAGTGTGACTTCACGACGTTATCAGGATGCCGGCATCACAGGGTGGTATCAGGTGATTCAGATGGCGTCCTTCCTGCTCATCCCGCTTACATTCATGAAGCCCGCAAAAAAGTGGATGAAGACAGCTGCCATCGCCGTCATTGCAGGCGTAAACATCCTTGGCCTCGTATTCTCATTGATGCCGAGTGATGGGGACAACAAATACGGCAGGAAGCCGATCCGATAAAAATTTAAGGAATATAAAAATTTCCTAGTGAAAACACTTTCATCCTGTGCTATAATTCGCTTAACATTTTAGAAGGGGAGACGGAGATGGAAGCGAATCTGACAGAATTTCTGATGCAATTCATTGCTTTGGCAACAGCGGGCGGCTTTGGCTACTGCATTTATAAAATGAATAACGATACGTCAAAAGACAGGGAAGTGGAGTAGGCATACTCCACTTCTTTTTATATCTGCAGCAGCATGATGCCCGTAAGGATCAGCACGCCGCCGAAGATCCGTCTTGCATCCACGGGATGGCGGTGTATGCCGAAGAGACCGAAGTGATCGATGGCAAGGCCGATCAGCATCTGGCCGAATATCACGCTCATCAGTGTCAGCGTTGCACCCAGGTGGGGCATCAGTATGATATTGGTTGTGACATAGACGGCACCGAGCGGCCCGCCGGCAAGGTGCCACCATTTCAGCCGCCCTGCCCCTTCAACGAAGAATGAAAGGCTCAGCCGGCGTGCGCTGATGAGGGACAGGATGAGCAGTGCCAGTGTACCGACCGAGAAGGAGATCAGCGAAGCGAGGAAGAAGGATGAAACTTCGTACCTGAGCGCACTGTTGATTGCCGTCTGTATCGGGGGCAGGGCACCGGTGAACAGGCCGAGCAGGAGCCACCCGTTCGAACGGTTCCCGGCAACACGGGCACTCCGCTTCTTATAGTTCATGAAAATGATGCCGCCGATCATTATGATGATACCCGCAATGCGGTAGATGTTGAGCGGCTGGATGGGGGCTTCGAACCAGCCGAACGTATCTATGAACAGCCCGATGACCATCTGTCCTGCCACCGTCATGATGACGGTGAGCGCAGCGCCGATGCGGGGGAGCAGTATCATATTTCCCGTCAGGTAGACGACGCCGAGCAGGCCGCCGGTGAACCATATGTAAGAGAAGTCACCGGACAGCAGGAAGTCCGGCGCCAATTTCCCGGGATTCACGATAAGGTTGATGAGCACCAGCAGAAGCGTTCCTGTGAGGAAGGAGTAGAAAGAGGCGAGTATCAGCGATTTCGTGAATAGGGAAAGGCGGCTGTTCACTGAAGTCTGTAGAGGGACGAGCATGCCGGCAAAAATGCCGAGGATCAGCAGGAATATCAAAGTGGAACCTCCTTCCGTAAAATGTAGTTGATAATTATTGTCATTTGCTTTGTAAAGCATCATCAAAGTTTGGTAACCTATAATTAGTCATTATAATACATAGTATAGGAGCAATGGAAATGGAAGTCTTTGAAGCAATAAAGAACCGTCGCAGCATTCCAAAATTGAAGGACACCCCGGTGGAGCGGGACAAGATCGAGAGGATGCTCGAAGCGGCAACATGGGCACCCAACCATCACCATACGGAACCATGGAAATTCTTCGTACTCAGCGGGGAAGGACGGAATCCGCTCTCCCGTGTGCTGAAGGAAGTGGCACATGGCCGTGTCGAGGATCCGGAATCGGAGGCAGGAATGAAGCGGATCGAAAAGATCAGCAGGAAGCCCTTTGCCGCACCGACGGTGATCGTCGTGGCACTTTCTCCGGATGACAACCCGAAGGCGATCTATACCGAAGATGTCTGTGCGGTTGCCGCAGCGACGCAGAATATGCTCCTTGCCGCACATGAAATGGGTCTCGGCGCGATATGGAGGAGCGGACCGATATACAATACGCCGAAGGTCAAGGAGTATTTCGAACTGGATGAGCGGGAGGAGATCCTGGGTCTTGTGTTCCTCGGTGAACCTGACGTGGTGAAGGACAATGCAAAGCGCACGCCGTTTGAAGAGAAGACGGCATGGATCGAGAATGACGAATAATCACACATTTTCAATCTTTATCTTCCTCTTCGAAGTCTGGATTATTAAATATTAAATATCCAGACTTCGAAGAGGGGGTATAGCCATGAGGAGCATCATCTATATTGTAGGTCTTGTCGTCATCGTACTATTCATACTTTCCCTACTGCTGTAGCAGGGAAGAATGACAACCATCACCGTTGGAGGATTGGAAATGAAATATGCTGCGGCTATATGCTATCTGCTGGGGTTCCTGACCATGGTCGGCCTGCAGACGGTCATACCGGATCAATATGCAGTGCTTGGCTATGCGGCAGTTTTCCTGTTGTTTGTAACAGGAATCTACTTCAGCTACAGCAGTGAATTATAATGAAGTCTGTCTTGTGGCAGGCTTCATTTTTTCGGTGTATGATGGGAAATACATAAAGGAATTCTAATTGTTCAGGGAAGAGGAAAATGGATGAAAAAATTATTTGGAATGATCATGGAGCGGAGTCTTCTTTTCATCATCATGGTATTTGCGGTTTCAGTATTTGGAATTTATACATTTTTGACGATCGAGCAGCGTGAAATACCAGAGACGGAAGTCAATCTGATCAACGTAACAACCCCATGGCCCGGGGCGGACAAGAGCGATGTCGAATCGAACATCACTGAAATCATAGAAGCGGAAATATTCAGTGTGGATGGCGTCGACAGTGTGTCATCCGTCTCCCAGGATGATGTTTCGGTGCTGACACTCGAAATCGCCAATTCGGTCGAAACGAAGGACGTCCTAAATGAAGTGAATAATCTCCTCGGTGGACTCTCCGGAGACCTCCCCGAGAATGCGGCTGACCCGGAAGTCCAGTCCATCAGCAACACATTCCCGATTTTGAGCTATCAGTTCCATGCAGAAGAGCGTGGAGAACTGGATGAGATAAGGGGAGATCTGGAGAGGCTTGAACGGGAAGTTTCCCAGACCGAAGGCATCAGCGGCGTCACCGTCAAAGGCTATACCGACCAGGAATATCAGATCAACCTTGACCGGGATGCCATGGCTGAAGCCCAGGTCAACCCGAATCAGATACTCGGTGAGATAGAAACTTCGTTGAACCCGGTCATCCTTGGGCAGGAAGAGGATGATGGCAATATCATCCGCCTGTCTTTCCAGGATGAAACGCCGCTTTCCGTACTGGAACAGGTGCGGGTGGGGCAGGACAGTACGCCGCTCCCTGACATTGCAGAAATAGAGGAGGTTACGGCAACCCCTGAGGATATCGTCGAATATGAAGGGGAGCCGGCGATTTCATTCACCGTCTTCCTTTCCAGTGGTGAAGATGTCCCTTCAGTCTCGGAAGATGTGGAAGCGGTCATGGATGATGGCATATCGGGTCTGCCCGATTCGATTGATGTCACTACACTTTCTTCCGAACGGGAAAATGTAGAGGATATATTCGTCGGGCTGTACATGTCATTGGCGATTGCCCTGATTGCCGTCATCATCAGTGCCTCCCTCGGGCTGTCGCTCTTCGGATCGATCACTGTAATGACGACTGTGGTGCTGTCCGTCATCATCGGCCTCATACCGGTGCCGTGGTTCGGTGTCGATCTGAACCAGATATCAGTCATCGGCTTGATCATCGCACTTGGTATACTGGTGGATGATTCGATCGTGGTCAACGACAACATCGAAAGAAGATTTACTTTAGGGGACGACCGTCTTGACGGTGTCTACAATGGTGTGAAGGAAGTGGCACCTTCAGTCATCGCCTCAACATTGGCGATCGTATTCACCTTCTCTCCGCTGCTGCTGCTCTCCGGAGCGAACGGGGACTTCATCAAGGCCCTGCCGAGCATACTGATCACGACGATGGTCGTATCGACTGTACTGGCGCTGACATTCGTCCCGGCAGCGCGATATCTGCTGAAACGCAAGAAAGTGCCTGAGCATCCGGGATTGATCGGCAAGCTGTTCACAAAGGGCAGCGACTTCTATGCGGACAGGGTGCTTCCTGCAATCATCAGGCGCCCACTCATCACATTCCTTACGGTGCTGGTCATCGGTGTGCTGTCGCTTGGACTCATCCGGTTCACGCCATTCGAGTTCTTCCCGGAAGCGGACCGCTCGGAAGTTACGGTCGATCTGATCTTCGCTGAAGACCAGACGATAGACCAGACGCATGAAGATGCGAACGCAGTACTCGACTACATGCTCGATGAAATGCCGCATGTGGAAGGGGCCTCCCTGTTTACAGGCACGGGGCTCCCGAATCTCTTCGGCGCATCACTCGATCAGGCGGGCTCCAATACTGCACAGATTGCACTTCAGATCGATAAGGAAGAGATCAGTGCTTCAGAAACAATCAACCAGTTTGAAGAACCCGTGCGGGAGGCCTTCCCGGAAGCAACCATATTCATGGAGACGATCATCCAGGGGCCTCCAGCCGGGGCGCCGATAACAGTGGAGCTTTATGAATCCGACCTCGAGCAGTTAAATGAACAGGCAAACAGCCTGCAGAGAACACTTGAAGACGAGGGTGCACTGGTGACGACGAATATTGGAGACCTGGTGCCTACGATCAACTACAGCATCGACTATGATGCACTTGAAGAGAATGGCGTCTCCATCTCCCAAGTGAAGAATGAGCTGAACATGCTTTCTGAAGGCATACCGATCCAGGGCATCATCGTCGATGGTGAAAACCGGGAGACGACCTTGAAATATTCCAATGACTACAGCGTAGAAGATGTGGAGATCATCAAGATGACCGGTGAACAGCCGGAGACATTCCCGCTCACCGACTTTGTCGAAGAGACCGAGACGGAAAGTTCCAAGTACATCCATCATACAAACGGAGACCGTATGGTGGAGCTCAAGGTATATGCAGATGATGAAGCAGCTGCAGAAGAGAAGATCGAAGCATTCCGTGGCGAAATGCCTGAGACCAGCGAAATGATCATCGGTGGGGAGACTTCCGATCAGACGGACTTCTTTGTCGAGATCAGTATACTTTTCGGAATCATACTCGTCCTTGTATATCTGGTCATAGCGATAGAGTTCAACTCCATCGTCATGCCGCTGATCATCGTCTTCAGCATCTTCCTTGCCATCAGTGGCGGCATCATCGGCCTGTTCGTCACCCAGACGCCGATCAGTTTCCTCGGCGTCATGGGGATGGTTTCACTATCCGGTATCGTCGTCAGGAATGCCATCGTCCTCCTCGACTTCATCGAAGCCCGGAGGAAGAGCGATGCATTCGATATACACGAAGCGATATATGACAGCGGACGTGCACGCTTCAAACCGATCCTGCTGACCACCATCACGAGCATCATCGCTCTGACACCGGTGGCCTTCAGCGGCGACGTCCTGTTCGTGCCGCTTGCAGTGACCGTCATAGCAGGTATTGCGTTCTCCACGATACTCTCCATGATAGCCACACCAAGCCTGTACTATCTCTACTACAAGGTGAGGTACAGGAACAGCTAGAATAAAGCAGAAATCCCGATGACACTGTCATCGGGATTTCTGCTGTTGCTGCCTTTCATGCGTAAACACAACGGTCGTCCACGGATCGAGGGTGAGGCTCTGGAGACGCTGCTTCAGATCCTGGCGGATCCGGTCCTGTTCGTATATGGTGAGGTCATCCTCGATGGGGACGATGAAGTCGACTTCGATGTAGAGTTTGGTGCCCATCTTCTGCAGCCTGAGTGCGTGATCTTGGAAACCATGAAACTTACGGATATGGAGGACCTGCGTCTCGACCGCTTCGGCGATGGGACGTTCAGGTGCCATTTCCAGCAGTTCCCTGAGTGATGCATACAGCTCGGACAGGGGGACTTTGATGAAGTACCCGGCAACGAGGATCACCATGACCGGGTCGATGAAAGGGACTATCGGCTCCATGAAGGTCAGGCTCAGGAGCCATCCGATTAGGAAGCCGGCCAGTACACCGATGCTGAGCAGGGCATCCATGCGCCACTGGTTCATCTCGGCAGTGATGAGTGCGTCACCTTGTCCCCTGGATTTGAAATAGGCGTAGGCGGCATAGCACCCGACGGCGGATATGAGGGCATAGAGCACGCCCGATCCCATCGACATGGCATTGCCGCCCGAGAACAGGGCGATGAAGGCCTGGACGAGGGAAATCAGGATGAGGACCAGTATGCCGAAGTATTTGATGACGATGGTCAAAGGGATGAAACTTTCCTTGCCGAAGGGGAAGCGTTCAGGGTCCTCCTTCGAGATGAAGCGGAGTGCCATCATCGAGATCATGGACAGCAGGACGCTGATGAATGAGTAGTAGCCGTCGAACTGGATCATCTGGCTGTCGGCATAAAGGCCCCAGATGATGCCGAGTGCTGCAAATGCAAGGGCGCCTGCAATGGAGGCCATGATCATTTTTTGGGCAGTGTTTTCGTTCATATTTAAACCCTCTCCTGTGTAGTTGAGTCCATTATACACAAGAAAGGGCAGGGATTCCTATTCGTTTACGAGGGCGCCTTCGTAGGAGGGGATCTTGCCCTTCTGGTAGGTGCCGAGGATATTGATGTACTTGCTGACTTCCCCTATGTCTTCGAGTGCCCCGCTCAACGTCTCGTCGGCGCCCTTTTCGACATCGATGAAGAATCCGTAGGAGAATGGTTTGTGCTGTATCGGCCGTGAAGTCAGGTTCAGCAGGTTGATGCCGTGACTGCTGAAGATGTTGAGTATTTCATTCAGTGAGCCTGTGCTGTGGTCCGTCTCGATGTAGAGTGATGTCTTGTTCGTGTTCTTCAGCCGTGGCTTCTCCGCTTTTCTGAAGAAGAGGAACCGTGTGGTATTGTATGGATTGTCGCTGATGTTCTCCCGTGCCACATGCATGCCGTACATCTCTGCGGCATGGCTGCCGGCGATGGCTGCGACTGCAGGGTCGTCGGAAGCCTTGACCATCCTGACCGCATCGGCCGTATCCGAATATTCACGGACCGTGAGGTGCGGATGGCCGCTCAGGTAGCCGTAGCATTGTTCGAGCGCTTCCGGGTGGGAATAGACTTCAGTCAGTTCATCGAGCGCGACCGGCCCTTTAGTGATGAGTGCATGGTCGATCTTGACATAGATCTCCTCCACTGCATCCACTTCGAGGTATTTCATCAGGTCGATCGTCCGTGTGATCGGACCGCTCGTGGAGTTCTCGACCGGCAGGGCGATATAATCGACCCGGTCCCGCATCAAGTCGTCGACAAGCGCCTTGAATGTGGGGTACCCCTTCATTTCATATGCTCCGTCCTCTGCGAAAGTCCCGCACGCCATTTCACTGTATGATCCTTCTACACCTTGATATCCGATCAGCATCTTTACCACTCCCAATTATAAAATAAAAGACCACCTGGACTACTCTTTTCAAAAGAGAAACCCAAATGGTCCATAAAAATAAAAATCCCAGCCATTTAGATTCCTTAAATGGCCAAGAATGAAAATTCTCATTCAAATCAGCCATCATAGATACAGTCCGCCTATATCCACGATGGAATATAGACGCTATCTAAAATAGCTGAAGAAAAAGGTATTCAATTGAGTTCCATAATATGTGATGTCCATATGAATCACCCAATTCCTTTAAGTTGTGTCCAATCCTATCAATTAAATTTTGAATTGTCAATATATTTCGTCATATAGTCGAGTTTTTTATCCTCCTGCACATTTTATTGAGGGAAGTGGAGGGTGCTCTGTGATAATATAGGAGTACCATTCCATTGATGCATGAAGACTTGCAAACAATGAAAATCTCGATCTGGGAGTGTTAACATGGAAAAATTGAATTTGGGAATATTATACGGTGGACAATCGACTGAGCATGAGGTGTCCATGCGCTCTGCCGAAAGTGTGCTGGGTGCACTCGACAGGAAAAAATACACCATCCACCTGATCTATATATCAAAGCAGGGGGAGTGGCTGCTGGCCGACCAGTCGGAACGGATTGAAGCGGTGGTGGACAAGGAGAACGGCCATCGCCTTTCCATCCTGCCATCCCAGCAGTTCGTATCCGAAGGCGGGATGCATCATTTTGATGCCATGCTGCCGATTCTGCATGGGACGGCCGGGGAGGACGGCATCGTCCAGGGTGTGCTTGAAATGGTCGGCGTTCCCTACGCCGGCTGCAACGTGAGAAGTTCAGCAGTATGCATGGATAAGGATATGACGAAGCGGCTGCTGAAGCTTGAAGGGATAAACGTGGCGGACTGGATGGTCTTCCGGCATGAGGACAAGGATCAGGTCGATTACAGCACAGTGGAGGCGGAACTCGGCCTGCCGATGTTCGTCAAACCGGTGAACCAGGGATCTTCCGTCGGGGTATCGAAAGTGACGGATGAACAGTCGTTCCATGAGGCGCTTGCACTTGCATTCGAATTCGACACGAAGGTGATGGTCGAAAGTGCCGTCCAGGGCCGCGAAATAGAAGTTTCGGTCCTCGGCAATACGGACCTGACCGTCTCCGTCCCTGGTGAAATCGTTGCGAATACCGAGTTCTACTCCTACGAATCGAAATACATCGATGAGAGCGGGGCGGCACTGGAGATTCCGGCAAGGCTCGAACAGCCGGTTGCGGAAAAGATACGCCAGACTGCGTATGATGTCTATAAGGCCCTCGACTGTGAAGGCATGGCGCGGGTGGATGTCTTCCTGGCAGGGGGCGGCGCAGTCATCGTCAACGAGGTCAACACACTTCCGGGGTTCACCAGCATCAGCATGTATCCGAAACTGCTTGAAGCGTCAGGCATCAGCTATCCTGAACTGCTGGACCGTCTGGTTGAGCTGGCGGTCGAGCGTCATCAGCTGAACACCCAGTTGAAGACGGACCTGCTGTAAAATCCAAAGGGGGATGGACATATGAAATTCAATCTGAGAAAAGCAGATGCCGTTGATGCATCTGCCATCGCGAAAGTGCAGGTCGACAGCTGGCGGACGACCTATAGCGGCATCATAGATGAAGACTATCTGGAGAATTTGAGCTATGGGGACCGGGAGAAGATATGGACCCGTGCCATCGAGGAGAACCCGATATTCCTGCTTGAGGATGGAGGCGAAGTCGTCGGCTTCGCGATCGGCGGCCCCGAGCGTTCCGGGGAACACGTCGGATATGATGGCGAACTCTATGCCATCTATCTCTATGAATCGGCCCAGCAGAACGGTGGAGGCAGACAGCTTGTCGCGGCGGTAGCGGGCGACCTTCTGGACCGCGGTTTTGAAAAGATGGTCATAGCGGTCCTTGAAGAGAATCCTGCATGCGGGTTCTATGAAAAGCTTGGTGGACACAAGATCGGCAAGGAAGAAACGACGATCGGCAGCACCGTCCATGCAGAACTGGTATATGGCTTTGATGATCTCAGGAAACTCATGTGATATATGAAAAATGCGCCGCCTCGTGACGAGGCGGCGCATTTTTCAGTCTATCTGCCTTCCCACTGTGCAATTTCATCCCGCACGATGGGAGCGACCTCCTCTCCGAACAGGCGTATGGATTTCATGACCTGGTCGTGGGGCATCGTGCCGAGCGGCGTGTGCAGCAGGAACCGCTTGATGCCGACATTCTTCCTCAAGTCGATGATCTTCCTGGCGACCGTCTCCGGACTGCCGCAGTATAGCGCACCATTTTCCGAGCGCGCAATATCGAAGCTACGTCTCGTATAGTTCCCCCAGCCGCGTTCAGACCCGATCTTGTTCATTCCCTGCCGGGTCGATGGGAAGAACAGGTCTGCAGCCTCTTCATCCGTGTCCCACACGAAGCCATGGCTGTGGGAGGCGATGCCGAGGGATTCGATGCGGTGCCCTGCGTGTGCTGCCGTCTGCTTGTACAGTTCGACAAGCGGGGCGAAATTCCGGGGGCTGCCGCCGATGATGGCGAGGGCAATCGGGAGTCCGAGTTTTCCCGCTCTTACAGTGGAATCCGGGGTGCCTCCGCTTGCGATCCATATTGGCATCTCAGATTGTTCCGGCCTTGGGAATACTTCGAGGCCATTGATCGGTGCCCGGTGTTTCCCCTCCCAATGGATGGGCCCGCCCTTCTGGAGCTGGAGCAGCAGTTCGAGCTTCTCTTCGAACAGTTCATCATAATCATTCAGATCATATCCGAACAGAGGGAATGATTCGATGAAGGACCCTCTGCCTGCCATGATCTCCGCCCGGCCGCCGGAGATGCCATCCAGCATCGCAAACCTTTCGTGGACCCTCACCGGATCATCGGAGGAGAGGACCGTCACTGCACTGGATAACCTGATGCTGCTGGTGCGTGCGGCGCCTGCCGCCAGGATGACTTCGGGGGCGGAGACGGCATAATCTGAGCGGTGGTGCTCCCCGACGGCATAGACATCGAGGCCGACCTTATCCGCCATCTCCATCTCCCCGATGATATCCCGGAGCCTTTCAGCATGGGTGATCGTCCGGCCTGTATGGGGGTCCGGCAATGTTTCTGCAAAAGTACTGATTCCAAGTTCCATAAGATTCCTCCCTTATCATATTGCCTCCATTCTACCATTGAATCTTTTTTACTTCTGAAGAACCGCCCGGTGATATGGTAAAATAAAGAAAAAACATAGGAGATGAATGAATTGCGTACCCAACTGATCGAAAGACTTGCAAGATATGCCAAAATCGATACCCAATCCGACGCTTCAAGCGAATCCGTCCCTTCTACATACAAGCAGTGGGATCTGGTCCGTCTGCTCGAAGAAGAATTGAAGGCACTCGGGATGGAGGAAGTGGAGACGGATGAGAACGGCTATCTGATGGCGACCCTTCCTGCGAATGTCGAAGATGCACCGGTCATCGGCTTCCTCGCCCATGTTGATACCGCCACGGATTTTACGGGCAAAAATGTCAATCCACAGGTGATCGACTATGATGGAGGAGAAATCGTACTCAATGAAGCACTCGGTGTCATACTTACTCCGGAACAGTTCCCGGAACTTGAAGGCTACAGCGGGCATACACTGATGACGACGGATGGTACCACGCTTCTCGGGGCCGACAATAAGGCCGGCATCGCTGAAATCGTGACGGCGATGGAATATCTCATCGACCACCCCGAAGTGAAGCATGGGAAGATAAGGGTGGCCTTCACTCCGGATGAGGAAATCGGACGGGGGCCGCACCACTTCGATGTCGAGCGCTTCGGGGCCAATTTTGCCTATACGGTGGATGGGGGTCCGCTCGGCGAACTCCAGTATGAGAGTTTCAATGCAGCAGCTGCGAAAGTGACCTTCATCGGCAACAGTGTCCACCCCGGCACGGCCAAGAACAAGATGGTGAATGCAGGCCGGATGGCCGCTGAATTCATCACCCGCTTCGATGCCGAGGACACTCCCGAGCATACGGAAGGGTATGAAGGGTTCTTCCATCTGATCAACATCAATGGGGATGTGGAGAAGACGGAAGTGAATTTCATCATCAGGGATTTCGACAAGTCGGCATTCGAGGACCGGAAAGACCAGATCATCGCCCATGGCGATGCACTGAAGGCGCATTACGGAGAAGACCGAGTAATATTGGAAATGAATGACCAATACTACAACATGCGTGATCGGATCGAACCCCACATGGAAATCGTCGAGTACGCCAAGCAGGCGATGGAAGCCCTCGATATCACACCGGTGATCATACCGATCAGGGGCGGCACGGACGGTTCCCAACTCTCCTACAAAGGACTCCCGACTCCAAACATATTCACAGGCGGCGAAAATTTCCACGGGAAGTTCGAATACATTTCCATAGACAATATGGAGAAGGCGGTGCAGGTGATCACTGAAATCTCCCGTAATGCAGCCGAGCGGAAGTAGTTGATATTTATCTTCCGTTGAGGCAATATTGTATATGCTGTTTTTGGAAATATAATATTGTTTCGCTTTATATATAGAAAGAAGGATTTTTTATGTCAGCTAGTGAACAGCAGTCACCATCAACCGTCAAAAGATTGCCGCTGATGGCTGTGCTTATTTCCGGTGCATTCGCAGCCATCCTGAACCAGACGCTGCTGGCTACAGCCATACCACCGATCATGGAGGATCTGGAGATTGAGGCGGATGTCGCCCAGTGGCTCCAATCGGTATTCATGCTGGTCAACGGCATCATGATTCCGATTACCGCATTCCTGATAGGGAAGTTTACGACGCGGTCACTATTCTTTACGGCGATGGGGCTTTTCGGGTTCGGTACACTCGTCTGCGGGCTCGCCCCGGGCTTTGAAATCCTGCTTGTCGGAAGGATACTCCAAGCCTCGGGGGCAGGCATCATCATGCCGCTGATGCAGACGATCATCTTCCTGATCTATCCGCTTGAGAAGCGGGGGACGGCGATGGGCATGTTCGGTTTGGTCATCGGTTTCGCGCCGGCCATCGGCCCGACATTGTCCGGCTGGTTCGTCGAGAGCTACCCTTGGAGAGGCCTCTTCTTCATCATCATACCGATCGTCATCATCGACCTGATCGTCGCCTATTTCATACTTAGGAATGTGACGGAGCGTACGAATCCGAAGCTCGACATTCCATCGATCATCCTGTCCACCTTCGGGTTCGGTGGACTGCTCTATGGCTTCAGCGTCGCAGGCAGCAGCGGCTGGCTGAGTACACCGGTGCTCGGTTCACTCGCACTGGGCGCAGTGACCCTGTTCCTCTTCATCATGCGCCAGCAGAAGCTCGAGCAGCCAATCCTCGAATTCAAGGTCTTCCAGGACAAGATATTCGCACTGACGACGGGTCTCGGCATGGTCGTCTTCATGTCCATGATCGGCGGCGCGGTCATCCTTCCGATCCTGATGCAGGATATGATGGGCTTCTCGCCGCTTGAATCCGGACTGATGCTGCTGCCGGGGGCATTGGTCATGGGTTCGATGAGCCCGGTGACCGGAAAGCTCTTCGACATGTTCGGAGCAAGATGGCTGGCAATCATCGGCCTCAGCCTCGTGACGATTACGACATACTTGTTCACGATGATTACAGTGGATACTACCTTCACCTACCTGGCGACCATCAATGTCTTCAGGATGCTCGGTGTGGCGATGGTGATGATGCCGGTGACGACAGCCGGACTGAACCAGCTGTCCCCAAAGCTCGTACCGCACGGCACAGCCATGAACAATACGATGCGCCAGATTGCCGGGGCGGTCGGCACAGCCCTGCTCGTATCGATCATGACCCATACCGCCAATCCATCAGAAGGGATGCAGGGCATGATCAATGGGGTGAACACGGCCTTCCTTGCAGCGGCCGTCATTTCACTCATCGGCCTGCTGCTTTCATTAACACTGAGGAAGCCGGTATCACACGACTAAAAAAATCGCTGATCCATAAAATGGATCAGCGATTTTTCATTTCTCTTCTGCGGTTTCTATCGGACGCGCTTTTGTCATCGAGTCCCCAAGGACTTCATCGGTCGTGACGCGTTTCAGGAAGAATGACAGGCCAAGGGCGACGGCAAGCAGCAGGGTGGCGATCAGGAAGGCGAAGTTGATGCCGTCGAGCATCGCCTGGTCCATCATCATCGCATCCGGCTGGGAGACACCTGCGAGCTTTGCATTCATCGTGTTCTGCATGATGGTGATCAGGAGTGCCGTGCCGATGGCACCGGACACCTGGTTCAGCATGCTGTTGATGGAAGAACCGTGCGGTGTCAGCTTCGGCGTCAATTGGTTCATCCCGTTCGTCATCACAGGCGTCATGACGAGTGTCATGCCGAATGCCCGGATCGAGTAGAGCATGATAAGGAATGTATAGCTCGTATCAAAAGTGAGCCGGCTGAAGAAGAATGTCGTCGATACGGTCAGGATGAGGCCGAATATTGCGAGGTTCCTCGGCCCGAACATGTCGAAGAGCTTTCCCGAGACCGGACTCATGAATCCCATGATCAGCGCTCCTGGAAGGAGCAGGAGGCCCGTCTCAAGCGGCGAGATGCCCTGTATATCCTGCAGGTATATCGGCATGAGGATCATGCCGGAGAAGAGGGCCATGTTCATCGTCCCGATCAGCAGGGATGACAGCGTGAACATCGGAAACTTGTATACCGAAAAGTTGAGCATCGGCTCACGCATGCGCGTCTGCTTTCTGATATAGAAGAAGACAGCGATGAAGCCGATGAGCAGGGCGAGTATGACATCCGCCCTCAGCCAGCCACTGTTTCCTGCGGAACTGAATCCGTATAGTATGCCGCCGAAACCGAGGGTCGACAGTATGACGGATGGGATATCGATTCTGGTGGAATATCCAGTCTCCGTCTCGGGTAGCTTGAACCATCCGATGCTGAGGACGAGAAGAAGAACCGGTACCATAATGAAGAACAGGTAATGCCAGGAGTAGCTCTGTACGATGAAACCGGAGAGGGTCGGGCCGATTGCCGGCGCAAAGAACATGACCAGGCTGAACAGCCCCATCGCGGTGCCACGGCGTTCCGGAGGAAAGCTTGTGATCATGACGTTCATCAGAAGGGGCATGAGGATGGCCGAACCGGAGGCCTGGACCATGCGGCCCAGGATCAGTACTGGGAAAGCCGGTGAAAAGCCGGCGATCAGAGTTCCTGAGAGGAAGAGCAGCATCGCTGCCAGGAAAAGCTTCTTGGCGCTGAATCTCTGCATCAGGAAGGCGGTGGTCGGTATGACGATGCCGCTGATGAGCATATAGGCTGTAGAAACCCACTGTACCGTGGAAGTGGTGATGCCGAAGTCATCCTTGATGGATGGCAGGGCGACATTCAGGAACGTATTGGAGAGCAGTGCGACAAAGGCGCCGGAGAGCAATATGACGATGAGACGATAGTCCGGCGCAGATCTTTCAGTTGTTTCCATGCAGATACCTCTGTTTCTTTAAAATCAATATTACTATTATATTCCGATTTTCGAAACAATCAAGGATTTTGCACTTTATATCATCCGATCCTGTTGTCTATTGTGATATAGATGAAGAATCCGAGCGTGATGCCGAGAAGCAGTGAGATCGGGATGGCATAGGTGCCCATCGTCGGCACGAATGCAGTGATGAGCCAGTAGATTGCGAGGGTGATGATGCCCATGAGCACCAGGTTCAGCAGTAGGCGTGTCATAATTTTACCTCCATTGTTTATTATGTCGAATATAACTTTCCGAAGGGTCGGCTGTCCATCAAAGCGGTCTGCATTTCCCGCACGGTCCGATGAATGAAATGCTGAAATCAGGGTACAGGGATAATGGATTAAAATTACGGAGGGAGATTGTTTATGAGTAAGGAACTTCTGTTATTCGAACTTGAAAAGACAAGAGGATGGACATTGGATCTGTTCGAGGGAATGAAAGAGGAAGACATGCATATCATCCCTGAAGGATTTCCGAACAGCATCCATTGGCAGCTTGGACATATTGCAGGAATGATGGAGATGGTGACTGCTGCATTGACGGACAAGAACACTGATACGTCCAAGCGCTATCAGAAATATTTTGGATTCGGTACGAGTCCCGACGATTTTGATGGTGAGACACCAGCGACTGATGAAATTGAAGCCCTGCTCAAAGGCCAGCCGGAGCGTCTTGAAGATCTGGATGAAGCAGTTCTGGACGACGACCTGCCACGGGAATTCATGGGGATGACGACACGCAGGGAGCAATTCGCTTTCATGATCCTCCATGAAGCCATGCATGTCGGGAAAGTACAGGAAATGAAACGGGTACTGGAGAACCAATAAGGAGCATCGAAAGATGCTCTTTTTTTGATGGGTAAATTATGATGTTCATTTTGAATTGGATTTATAGTATCTTTAAGGTAAGACTTATGTATGAAAAAACCCCCGGTTGGACCGGGGGGAGTGATCTACTGCAGTTTGTTGACGACAGCTCTCGCTGCGGCCTCTGCGGAGGCTGGGTTCTGGCCGGTGATGAAGTTTCCATCTGTAATGATGTGCTCTTCCATCGCTTCTCCGACGACGAAGCCTGCGCCATTGGATTCGAGTTTCGACTGCAGGGCAAATGGCATATCATCAAGGAGTCCCATGGACTTTTCCTCTTCGTTCGTGAAGCCGGTCAATTTGACCCCGTCCACGACGTATTTGCCATCTTTGGTCTTGGCATCTGCGAAAGCAGCCGGGCCGTGGCATACCGCACTGATGATGCGGCCGTCATCCTTGAAGAATGCCAGGATGTTCTGGATGTCCGCCTGGCCTGGGAAATCGTACATCGTCCCGTGCCCTCCGGCGAAGAAGATGGCGTCATATCCTTCGTATACCATATCCTTTATACGTTTGGTGTTTTGGAGGAGCTTGATGATCTCATTGTCGCCTTCCGCTTCTTCACCATCCAAAGAGTTTGGATCCAGGGGAACTGAACCGCCTTTCGGTGATGCGATGTCGACCTTGAAGCCTGCGCTCTGGAAGACATGATACGGCTCTGCCGCCTCGCTGAGCCACAGGCCTGTAGGCTTGTCTTCATCGTTGTTGATCTTGTCGTGGTTGGTCACTATAAGTAGTACGGATTTAGTCATATTGATATCCACTCTCCTTTCTTTATGATTTACCCCGGGTGGATTGCAATTAATCTTTTTTAAGGAATCTTGATTGGCAAAATGACCGATGAACCAAAAAAATCATCCATACCATGGAGGGAAAGCAATGAATGTAAACTTTGGGAATGTCGCTGAAGATTATTTGAAGTACAGGGATGACATCCCTGACAGTCTGATCAAAGGATTGGAGATGCGTGGGGTGGCGATCGCAGGCAGCAAGGTGGCCGATCTCGGTGCAGGGCCTGGGCTCCTCAGTAAGATTCTGAGTGACAGGGGTGCCATCGTCGATGCCGTGGAACCTTCTTCCGAACTGGTTGAAGTCGGAAAGGCGCATATCGGCGACGACCAGAGGATCAATTTTACACAACGGTATGCAGAGGACACCGGCCTGCCGGCAAACAGCTACGACATCGTCATGGTGATGCGGGCATGGCACTGGTTCGACCGGGAGGAGACGATCGATGAAGTGAAGCGTATACTGAAACCCGGCGGTCATCTGATCATTATGGATTCGGGTTTTACATCCGCTTCCAGAATCGTCAAGGAGTCCATGAAAATCATCCAATCCTATTCGACGGATAAACAGATCAGACCAGCGGGGACGAAGGACATGGCCACACAGATGATCAACAGCTTCCCTGTAGAATGGTTCGACGAATGGAAATACGCGAAGTTGGATCTGATGGAACTGTACAAGGTGGACTACGAGGTCAAGTTCACCAATGAAGAATGGCTCGGGCGGCTGTCTTCGGTATCATGGCTTGCTGCCTTCAAGGAGAAGCAGAGGAAGAATACATTGAGCCGGATCAGCGCCTACCTTGAAGATAATTTCCCGGACGGCAGTCATAAGATCCCGCATATCCTGAGTGTGGCAATCCTCCAGAACAAGAATAACCTGCAGCCCTGAACCGATAAGTTCCCTTCAAATGAAGATAATTTGTGATTTTTGAGCATTTATATTCACAAGTCACTTACTTTTTGTTATTATATTGATTATGTGATAAACAGACATTATCTTATTGGAGGATTATAAATGAAAAATGTACTCGTAGTAAAAGCAAACAACCGTCCGGATGGCATCTCCACAAAAATGTATGATACATTCATGGAAACGGTGAAAGACAATAAAAACATGAACATCAATGTATATGATATATTCGAGGAAGACATGCCATATATCGGACATGAACTCTTCAGCGCCCTCGGCAAGATCCAGAATGAAGAAGCACTGGACGCTGACGAGCAGCGTCTGATGGATGCGAAGCAGAAGGCGATGGACGCATTTGAAGCGGCGGATGTCATCGTGTTTGCGTTCCCACTGTGGAACCTTGCGATTCCTGCACGTCTGCAGACTTTCATCGACTATGTATATTCAGCAGGGTTCACATTCAAATATAATGCAGACGGGTCAATGGCACAGCTCATGACCGACAAGAAGGTCATCCTTCTCAATGCACGCGGCGGCATGTACAGTGCACCTGAAATGGAAGGTATGGACATGTCCCACAACTACATGAAGAATGTCATCGGCGGCGTATTCGGAATGGAAATCATCGATGAAGTCATCATCGAAGGCCATAATGCGATGCCTCAGGAAGCAGCAAGAATCATTGAGGAAGGCCTCGAAAGTGTGCGCGAATGTGCACGCGAACTCAACGCCCAATTTGCATAAGATGCCAGAAAACCGATGTTCCGGCATCGGTTTTTTTGTGCTATCATTTGAATATATATGAATGGGAGGGTATTGGATGTGGCATATCAGAGCATTTGACGAACTGGATGTCCTCACATTGGAGGAAATCTATAGACTCAGGACCGCCGTGTTCGTGGTGGAGCAGGAATGCGCCTATCAGGAAGTCGATGGGGTGGATCCTGAATGTACACATATCTATAAGACGGATGATACGGGGATCACCGCCTATCTGAGGATCGTTCACGGAGATCCATTATCCATTGGACGGGTTATCGTCAGGGAAGACCGCCGGGGCACCGGGCTCGGACAGGAACTCATGAACCAGGCCATGGAATATGTACATACACACTTCAAGGGTGAACGGATCTACCTGCATGGTCAGGCGCACCTGGAGAAATTCTACCAGTCATTCGGGTTCAGGACGACTTCCGAAGTCCACCTTGAGGATGGCATACCGCATTTGGATATGGAATACAAAGAGGGATGAGCATGCTGGCATGCTCATCCCTCTTTGTTTTTCGTCTCATCAATAAGCCAGCGCCGATCCGCATCCTTTTCATAGCGCTGTTTGTTTTCCTGTCTGATCCGATCGAGTTCTTCTTGCATGGAGTGGTTCTCAAGGAGGAAATTCTCCTGCCTGATCCGTTCCAGCTCGATTTCCCGGTCGAGGACATCCAGGCGGATCTGCTCCATCTTTCGTTTATGCTTCAAGTAGTCGCTGCCGAAGCCCCCTGCAAAAACAATCAGAACAATTATAATGATCCACCACATGGGCAGTCTCTCCCTTCAATTTCAGCCCGGGTCTTGTCATGGCGAATATGAACTGCCGTGGTTGATGCCAAAAGTGTTAGTCGTCATCCTCATCTTCTTCTTCGTCCTGAAAATCTTCTTCCAGATCTTCAGCAGCCTCATCACGGTCTCCATCATCTTCTTCAGGATTGCCAGTATCTTCATCTTCACCAACTGGTGCATCTGTATCTCCAGTACCTTCGGGCGCACATGCACTTAAAATGAGCATCATGATCATTCCCATCGAAAGCATCCATTTTTTCATAATCATCCGCCTGCCTTTCTTACGGTTTATTAGGAAAATACCCCAAGTATGCACAAAACAAACAGGAAAGCGGAATCATGGGCATAATAATGCACTTAAAGGCATGTATTTGAAGAATGTAAAGGAAAACAGAAATATAATTTCACATATTAATTAATATAATGGAATTGTTTAAAAATTTATAATAGATTTACTTTGGTAAAATAATCACATGATTATTGATGAACCCTCTATATAATGGTATATTAAAACTGAGATAAATGATATCTGGAAATTAACTGTTAAATAAAATTACAGATTATTAGGGGGAAATTAAATGTTTTCAACAGACCGTATTTCAGCAGACCTGCGTATGGAAGAATACAAGAAAATTGCTGACAGCTACACTTACCTTTCAGAAAAGAAGAAGGAAGATAGAAGCGGAAAGTCCATCTTTGCAAGAATATTCGGCAGAAAGACTGCATAATGACATAAGCAACCCCTGATCATTTGATCAGGGGTTGCTTTTTTCTACGACAGGTTGAGCTGCCAAGTCACGCCGAACTGGTCCTGGAGCCAGGCGAACTGTTTGGAGAAGCCATATTCGTCGAGCGGCATATGGATGGCACCCTGTTTTTTAAGCTTCCTGTAGTAGAGTTCTATTTCCTGGGGGGTGCTGCATTCGATATAGAAGGACATGCTCGGGGTGAAGGTGAACTCATGCGGCACGCTGCTGTCCATCATCATGATCAGCTGATCCTGTATCATGATCGCCCCCTGCATCACCTTGCCTTCGAGCTCGGGATCTGCATCATCATACTTCCTGATCATCCGGATTTCTGCATCCTTGAATGTCTCTTCATAATATTTCATCGCCTCTTCGGCACGGCCTTCGAATGTTAAAGATGGAGTGATGGATTTCATTGGACTGCTCCTTTTTCCTCCAGTATAACAAAAATAGGATGCTCATTAATGAGCATCCTATTTTTCGTCCGTCTGTCCCAGTATGTTCGAGCCCTGTATGAAATATTTCTGGAAGAAGAAGAACAGGATGATGACGGGCATGAGTACAAGCAGTGAACCGGCCATCAGATAGTTCCACTGGGTGCTCGACTGTTCCTTGAAGACCTGCAGACCGAGCTGCAGCGTATAGAGGGATTCATCGTTCAGGTAAAGCAATGGTCCAAGAAAATCGTTCCATACGCCGTTGTTTGAAAATGAAATTATTTTTAAAAAATTTTATTGAAAACCGGCACGCAATGTGCCGGTGGAAACTATGCTTCTGCTGTGAGTTCATCGTAGCGTTTTTCATCATAGACATCTTTGTCCAATGAGCGGTTCGTCTTTGCGGTTATCGTTCCGGCCGTCATCGAACCGCTGACGTTGACGGCTGTCCTTCCCATATCAATCAGGGGTTCGATGGAGATGAGGACGGCGGCGAGGGCGATCGGCAGGTTCATCGTTGACAGGACGATGATTGCTGCGAATGTTGCACCGCCACCGACACCGGCGATCCCAAGGGAGGCGATGACCGTCACGGCAATCAGCGTAATGATGAACTGCGCGTTGATTTCAACACCGGCCGCCGGTGCAATCATGATGCCAAGCATCGCTGGGTAGATGCCGGCACACCCATTCTGACCGATGGATAGTCCGAAGCTCCCCGAGAAGTTGGCGATGCTTGCCGGTACGCCGAGTCTTGTCCGCTGCGTCTGTATGTTGAGCGGCAGTGTCCCGGCACTCGAACGTGAGGTGAAGGCAAACAGCAGTGCTTCCGCCGTCTTCTTGAAATACTGGAGCGGATTCAGGCCTGTCAGTCCGATCAGCAGAAGGTGGACCAGATACATAGTCAGCAGTGCAGCATATGAAGCGACGACGAACAGTCCAAGATCGTATATGGCCTGGAAGTTCGAAGTGGCCACAGTAGAGGCCATGATCGCCAGGATCCCGTATGGTGTCAGAGCCAG
Source organism: Salinicoccus roseus (assembly GCF_003814515.1). Lineage (NCBI taxonomy): Bacteria > Bacillati > Bacillota > Bacilli > Caryophanales > Staphylococcaceae > Salinicoccus > Salinicoccus roseus. The sequence goes on along the minus strand of NZ_RKQJ01000003.1, from coordinate 296,726 downwards.
AATGATTTTGACCAGCTGCATAACCCAGTCGTTCAGGGCGATGATGCCTGTTCTGATCTTTTCGCCGCTCTCGGGATTGCGCTGCATGAGGCGGACGAAGCTGAAACCCATGAAGATGGCGAAGAGGACGACTGCGATGGTGGAAGTGGCCCGATCCCCTGTGAAGTCAAGGAAAGGATTGGCCGGCAGCAATGATACAAGCTGCTGGGGAAGCGTCTGATCTTCTACTTCAGAAGCGGTGCTCTCGAGTGAGAGTGCCCGTTCATTTTCAGCTTCGCCCAGGTTAAGGCTTGAAGCATCAAGATTGAAGATAAGGGCGGCAGATATGCCGATGACGGCAGCAATTGCGGTGGTACCGAGCAGCAGTGCGATGATTTTGATGCCTGATTTCAGAAACTTCTCCTTTACATCCATCTTTGCGAAAGCACCGAGGATGGAAATGAAGACGAGGGGCATGACGATCATCTGCAGCAATCGCACGAAGCCGCTGCCGACGATGGAAATCCAATCCATCGTATTTGCTATGACCGTACCGTCCACCCCATAGATCAGCTGAAGTCCGGCACCGAAGAACAGGCCGAGTACGAGGCCGATCATCACACGGTGGGAGAATTTTACGTTCCGCCGCTTTAGGAACACCAGGGCACCGATGAGCAGCAGGAAGGCGATGATATTTATGACGACAAGTAATGCATCCATTTGATGACAGCTCCTTTTTAAACAAGTAGCCTCATCATAAACAAATTAATCCTACTTTTCAAGTAGGATTAATATATTCGTACTATTCAGTCGGGTTGAGCAGATGGAGATGCCTTGTTGCCCGGGAGGCCAGAACATACAGTATATGCTTCGAATCGCTGTAGGATTGCACATCCGTCAGGATGACGGTGTTGTACTCGAATCCCTTCGACAGGTAGTAGGGCAGGATGATGAATGACTGGTTGTACAGCGTGTCCGTCTCCCCGAGGTTCTTCATCTGTGGGAACTCATCCTCCAGCTGTGCATAATAGTGGTCGGCCGCGTCTCTTGAAGGGGTGATGATGGCGACTTGCGGATATTGGCCGGAGCGCAGTATGTCCCTGACATAGCCGAGTTCATCTTCAGTGTGCACTTTCTGCACCTCATCGCCGTCGACGGATGCGGACTGTATGGAATCCGGGATGATGCTGTTCAGGAATGCATTGATCTGGTTGGTGGAGCGGTAGGAGCGCTCGAGCCTTTTCTGGACATGATTTTTGGCGACCAGCGCATCCTTCCTGCCGGGGTGGATCTGCTGGTTAGGATCGCCCAGACTCGTGAATGTCGCCTTCCTGTAGTAGTGGCGCATGACATAGTACTGGATGTTCGAATAGTCCTGCACTTCATCGATCAGTACGTGCTGAATTTGCCTGTCGTGCCTGCCGAGGAGGTGGATGTACAGGTAGAGGAAGGGTGCGATGTCTTCATACTTGAAGTCATTCTCCTTGACGGAACGCACGGTCATGTTGCGGAATTTCCTGTCGTAGATCGAGTTTACATACAGTTTCTCGAAATGGACGAAGCGGAAGAGTGCGACTTGGCGGTGCACGGTCTTCAGCTGCTTCTTGGCGAAGTCATGAGCCTCTTTCTTGAGTTCGTGCGCCTCGCCGATGTACTTGTTGCTGTCGCGCAGTTCCCTGTATCTTTCGTTCGTCAGCCTTTTGACTTCCTCGGTATACCGGCTGAGGAGCCTTTCCTGCATCTTCGAGAGCCGCCTGCTTATGGGGTGGCCGCCGAGTTCATTATAGAATGTGTGGACAAGTTCTTCCCTGGTTGCGAACAGCCCATTTTCACCCTGCAGTGTCCTGAACTCCATGCCGTCGGTCTCGAGATGCTTCATGAAGCCATGAAGCGACTTGAAGTATTCGAGGGAATTTTTGAATTCATAGATGTCGTGCCCTTCGTCGTTCTGCCTCAGGCGTTTGATGTTGTCGTAGACATGCTCGAAGTGCCTCCCCTTGAAGTAGGGGAAGTGCGAGATGAGGCGGAAGAAGGTCGTGTTGCGCACATGGTTTTCGCCGAGTTCGGGCAGCACGTCCGACAGGTAGTCGTTGAACACTTCATTCGGTGAAATGAGCAGTATGTTCTCAGGGTTCAGGGTCTCCTTATGCTGGTACAGCAGAAACGCAATCCGCTGCATGGCAAGGGAAGTCTTTCCGCTGCCCGGTGGTCCATAGACGAGCGTATCCTGCGACAGGGGAAGCCGGATGACGTCATTCTGCTCCTGCTGGATGGTGGAGACGATGTTCTTCAGCTTGGACTGGGAGGAGTCGGTGATCATGAGCTGGAGTATTTCATCTCCTATATAAACGTCGCTGTCGAACATGTTGAGGAGGCGGCTGTCTTCGATGATGAACTGGCGCCTCTGTTCGACCGTCGCATCTATCCTGCTGCCGTCCGGGATGCGGTATGACAGGTCGCCTGTCGTGTTCTCATAGAACAGGCTCGCAACCGGGGTGCGCCAGTCGTAGATAAGGATGTCGTTGTCCCGGTTCTTTATTGTGCCGGTGCCGATGTAGATCGGCTCCCCATCGACGGTGATCTTGCCGAAGTAGGGTTTTGGTATCATGCGTTCTGTGCGTTCACGCATCGTCTCTATATAATTGTAGTTCATTTCGGTTCTTCTGATCTCCGGCAGCATCTGGACGAATTCCATGACGTTGCCGTCGGCAAAATCGACGACATTGGAGATGTTTTCATTGATGTCCTGCCGCGTCTCCAGTATGCCCTGGGCCGTGGTGCTCTGCCTGTCCTTCAGGTCTGCATTGAATACTTTGAGAAAATCGACGATGAAGGCGAGATGCCGGGCTTCTTCTTCAAATGATAGAATTTTCATAGGGATCCTCCTTTGGTTCGACATTCAGCATATCGGTATTTTGAAATAATTAACAGTCTTAAATTAATATGGGTCATATGATATACTTGATGTGTAAAATCGAGCGAATATTATACTGGTTAAAGGACAGCGATCATGAGGAAAATATTAGTATCGGGACTGATCACCGGGGTTGTTTCCGGCGTGCTGCTTCTTCTTGCTTCTGCATATGTGGAATCCAGCGCAGGCATCGAAATCATGACATTGCTTTTGAACGTGGACTTCATCTTCGAGCGGAGTCCGGGGCTGTTCATGGAGATTATTTTTCATCTGATGGTCTCTGTCACTCTGGCCATCATACTGAAATGGCTTTATGTGTATAAGCCGCGTCTCTATATGCCGGGACTGGTGACGGTGGGGGCAGTTGTTACACTGCTCTATTTCATCCTCTCCAGCCTAGCCGTACAGACTTTGGATCTGAATGGCTATATCGGCTTTATGCTCTGGGTGATATTCCATATCGGTTATCTCCAGGCCCTGCATCTGATGTTCAGGCTCGGCCTCTGAAATTCCAGCTGCTTTCGACCGCCACGGCCGGAAGCGGCTTTTTTATTATACAATAATAGTTTGCACTCAAACGGGTATAGGGAAGAAATGCTTATGATAATCGGAAGAAGGTGACTGGAATGGACAGGAAGAAAGCACTCCCGCTGCTTGAAGAGGTCATGGAAATCAGGGCTTCTGTAGAACAGGAGGGGGATTGGCTGTTTAAGGAATGGGACAGCACACCGATACGCGAAGGATACAGGAACAGTGCCAGGAATCTGGCATACTATATGGCCTTCAGACGGAAGGATATGAGGGAACTGCAGGAAAAACTGATTCCCTGGGGTGTTTCGTCGCTTGGGCGTCTGGAGGCGGATGTGCTCGGTACACTGAATGCGGTCACCCGGACACTCGGCTACATCGCGGATGAAGATGTGGGGGAGGCCGACTACCGCTCCTCCGACTCCTTTCTGGACCGCAACCTGGCACTCAGACGGAACGCTGATGATATCTTCGGCCCGCCCCGCAACGGCAGGGACACACGCATCCTTGTAACGATGCCGTCGGCCGCCGGCAGCGACTATGAACTGGTGAAGACACTGGTTGAATCGGGAATGAACATGGCACGAATCAACTGTGCGCATGATGACGCAGATACATGGTCGGGGATGATCGGCAACATCCGTAAAGCAGAAGGTGAGACCGGCCTCGAATGCCGTGTACTGATGGATATCAGCGGTCCTAAAATAAGGACCCGGCATCTGCTCACTTCCATGCGCAATCCGAAGCTCAAGGTGGGGGAGCGTTTTCTCCTCTCGGGTGCGGAATCGATGACACTGCCGAAGAAGGTCGAAATAGCGCTCAATACTTCCGTGCCTGAGGTGATCGGGAAGATAACGCCGGGCCAGAAGATCAAGATGGATGATGGGCACATTGAAGCAGAAGCGGTGGAGCAGACGGATGACGGCATCATCTGTGAAGTGGAACGGACCGTGAAGGAAGGCGGGGTGAAGGTGAAGACCGAAAAGGGGATCAATCTGCCGGACCTCGACTTCAAACTGCCTGTCTTGACGGAAAAGGACTACAGGGACCTCGATTTTGCGGTTCAGCACGCTGATGCCATCGCCTTTTCCTTCATCAAGGATGTCGAGGACATCGACCTCATTGAAGATGCATTGTCAGAGCGTCTGCCTGAGGACCGGAAGGGGATACCAAGCATCGCAAAGATAGAAACGCCCGAGGGCATCAGGAATCTGCCCGACATCATCCAGCGCGCAGCAGGCTCACGGCCTTTCGGCGTGATGCTTGCCCGCGGGGATCTTGCGGTCGAGATCGGCTACGAACGGCTGAGTGAGATCCAGGAAGAGCTCCTTTGGATATGCGAGGCTGCCCACGTGCCTGTCATATGGGCGACCCAGGTGGTGGAGTCGCTCGTGAAGACAGGCATACCGACGCGTTCGGAGATCTCCGATGTGGTGGCCGGATCGCGTGCCGAATGCATCATGCTGAACAAGGGTGAATATATCGCAGACGGCGTCGGCGTGGTATCCGAAATCCTGGAGAAATTCGAGGACCACCACTACAAGAAGACATCGATGCTCCGGGCACTCGGCATCGCCAATCATACGTTCGACAATAGGGGATAGAAGACCAGATAGGAGATGGATGCCCATCTCCTTTTTCTATGGAAACGATTAATTTATCAGAATGCTCAATTATTTCTGAAAATTCCTTTATTTTATCCTTATGAGGGCGTATACTACCTACATCGTAGATGATTAGGAGTGATGTATATGTTGCAGGAACCAATAGTAGCCACAGTCATGCTGTTTGCGCTGATCGCCCTCGGGGAACTGATTTCGGTCTATACACGTGCCCGTATTCCAATGCTGATGACAGCGATGCTCGGCTTTTTGATACTTACATGGACCGGGGTGTTCCCGGAGAACATCCTTGAGCTTTCCACGCTTCCGGCACTCGGAGCGATTCTGATCGGTCCCCTCATTGTACATATGGGGACGCTCATGCGCTTCTCAATCCTCAAGAAGCAGTGGCGGGCGGTCATAATCGCCCTGTCCGGCCTTGCAGGCGCACTTACACTGGTGCTCGTCATCGTGACGCTCGTATTCGACTTCACGACGGCAGCAAGCGGTGTCGGTCCGATTTCAGGCGGGGTCGTGGCGCTCCTGATCACCAATGAAACGCTGACGAACCTCGGCCTTACAAGCCTGGTCGTCGTTCCTGTACTTGTCCAGGCATTCCAGGGGGTCATCGGCATGCCGCTCGCGACCGCATTCATGAAGCGGTACGGCAAATCATTCATGGCGGAGAACCGCAGAGTCGAAGAGGACAGCATCGGCTTTGAGGAGGAGCGGGGCCTCTCCCGTTTCAGCCTGATGAAGAACAATACGATCAAACTGTTCGTCATCTTCGTCCTCGGCATGCTCGGGGTCGTCCTTGGGGATCTGACAGGCATCCACTATACGCTGTTCTGCCTGCTATTTGGTATACTAGCCCTGAACTTCAATCTGCTGCCGAAGAGCGCGTTGGAGTCTGCAAACTCGTTCAGCTTCATGATGGTCGCGCTGATCTTCGTCATCATCGGCACGATGGGCGGCATCACACCACAGGATGTGGTGACCAACATCCCTGCTGTGGCGTTGATACTTGCCCTCGGCATATTCGGCATCCTCACAGGTGGATTCATCGCTTCGAAGCTCGTCGGATGGCATCCCTATAAAGGCATCCCAGTCGCCCTGACGGCGCTGATCGGCTTCCCGGGGGACTACCTGATCTGTGAAGAGGTGGCCCGGAGCGAAACCAACAATCTGGAAGATCAGAACAGGCTCTTCCAGGAACTGGTGACACCGATGCTGATCGGCGGCTTCGTCACTGTAACAGTTGCTTCTGTATTCATCGCAAGCTTCGTCATGAGCCTGATATAAAAAAGTAAAGAAATGGGAGTGTAGAAGATGGGAAAACTTTTCATCAAAAATGTCAATCTGATAGACGGTACCGGTTCTGAACTGGTCCAAAATACGAATGTACTCGTGGAGGATGGCCGCTTCAAGGCGATTGATGCTGAAGCATCAGCTGCAAAGGGTGCGGAAGTGCTGGATGGTGCGGGACAATATATGCTGCCTGGCATGATCGATGCGCACGTGCACATGATGACGGAATTCAAACCGCTCGAACAGCGGCTCGTCACTCCGTTCTCATATAATTTCTATGCCGCGATGGAATATCTGAACCGGACGCTCAATGCAGGCGTGACAACGGTACGCGATGCCCTCGGCAGCGACCTTGGACTCAAGAAGGCGATAGAGGATGGTCTGGTCAAGGGGCCGCGCATGCAGATCAGTGTCAACGCTCTGACGATCACAGGAGGACATGGGGACGGCTTCAACTATTCAGGCATCGTGACGGACCTCATGCAGCCGCACCCGGGTATGCCGCACGGTATATGCGATGGTGTGGAGGAAGTGCGCAAAAAGACGCGTGAAATGCTGAGGGCGGGTGCTGACATCATCAAGGTCCACGCTACAGGCGGGGTATCGAGCCCGACCGACCATCCGAAATTCACCCAGTTCTCCCTTGAAGAACTCAAGGTCATCGTGGAAGAGGCGAAATTCCGGAACGGCGTCAAAGTCATGGCGCACGCCCAGGGACTGGAGGGTGTCAGACAATGTGTGGAAGCGGGCATCCATTCCATCGAGCACGGCATATTCCTCGATGATGAAGTATGCGGCATGATGAAGGATCAGGGGACATACCTCGTACCGACTCTGCTGGCACCGGTATCCGTGCTCGAGTTCGCCGAAGAGCTCGGGATGTCGAAGACTGCTGTAGAGAAGTCCGAGGAAGTCATCGAAATACACAAGGAAAGCTTCACGCGGGCATATAAGGCCGGCGTCAAGATTGCCATGGGTACCGATGCAGGCGTCTTCAAGCACGGCACGAACCTCCGGGAGCTTGAACTGATGGTCGAATGCGGCATGACACCAGGGGATGCCATCACGGCTTCCACCAAGACCGCTGCAGAGTGCATGGGCTATACGGACATCGGTCTCGTCAAGGAAGGCTATGTCGCCGACTTCATCTTCTCGAAGGAGAACCCGTTGGAGAACATCGGTGCTTTGAAGGATAACGACAACATCAAGGTCGTCGCAAAAGAAGGCGTCGTATTCAAGAATATCATAGGAGAATAAGGGCACCCCCGGCCGGGGCTGTTTTCCATTCCCATAAACGTGTCATGACAATGTATGGAAGCGGGCATCCGGCTCACGCCGGGTGCCTTTTTATATGCACAATGAATCCATGCATCGACAATGGTCTTCCTATCTTATATGATTGGAGAAACCACACGAAGACGGGGGAAGAATATGAAGAAGGCAGCGCTGATCATCAACAGAAAATCAGGGAAGAAGAAAAAGCCGCCGGTCGAATATGGTGTGCTCCGTGCCCTCCACGGCCAGAACTATGAAGTGGAAGTATTGTATACGGATGGATCCGATGCAAAGGAGCTCGCTATGGAAGCGTCGCGGTATGCAGAGCTGATCGTGTCTTCCGGCGGTGACGGCACCATCGGTGAAATCATGGACGGTATGGTCGAATGTGGTTCTGAAGCGGCCCTGTCGATCCTGCCGGCCGGCACCGTCAACGATTATACACGCGCCCTCGGCCTCCCCCTCGATATGAATGAGGCGATCCGGAACCTGTCGAAGCCACAGAAGACGATTGAAGCGGATGTCATCAGATTCAACGGCCGCCATGCAGCCTACCTGATTGCACTGGGCGATTTCATGGAGTCATTCACGGGTGTCAGCTCCAAAGTGAAGAACAGGTTCGGCATACTTGCCTACCTCTATGCAGGGCTGCATGCACTGTTCACCATGAAGAACTATCGGGTGAAGATAGATGCGGACGAAGAGAAGGTGATGAGCGATTCGATCCTGACGATCGTCGCCAATACATCGTCCGTCGGCAGTTTCGACCGGCTGCTGCCTGAGGCCCGGATCGATGACAACCATCTGCACGTCATCAACATCGTGCCCTCCACCCCGAAGGAAATCGTTGAAATCATCATCGCGGCGTTCCGGGGCAGGCTGACCGGGCACAGCAATGTCCATTATATGCGCACGAAGAAGCTGTTCCTCGATACAGACAGGCTGGAAGTGATGGATATCGATGGGGATGCCGAAGACTTCAGCGCCATGGATATCGAAGTCGTACCCGCCTGTATCCGCATCAATGTGCCGGAAGGTCATGCCGAATGACGGCATCCGCCGACCTATGTTGAAATATTTCCCTTAATCGTATATCATATACCGGTGGATAAAAAACATTGAGGAGGAGGATGATTGTGAAGATCAGAGAAAGGCTCAAACGCATCGATTTTGAAAAAAGAAGAGTTTCATTCGATCCCAGGATCACGCAACAGACCCTGATCAATATTGCTACGGTAATCATCGGGTCTTTTATTTTTGCCATTGGGGTCAATTCGTTCATGATTGCCGGCAATCTCGGGGAGGGCGGCGTCACCGGGCTCGCAATCATTCTCTATTATGCATTTGATATCTCCCCGGCCCTGTCGAACCTTGTGCTGAACTCGATCCTGCTCGCCGTCGGTTTCAAGTATTTGAGCAAACGTTCGATGTATTATACGATCGTTGTCGTAATACTGACGTCGTTCTTCCTGTGGGTGACGGAGACCTGGCATGTACAGTCGGATGAAATACTGGTCAACACGGTGTTCGGCGGCATGTTCGTCGGACTTGGCATCGGTCTGATCATCCGGATCGGTGCAACGACGGCAGGCACGACGATCCTTGCCCGGCTGGTCAATAAATATATGGACATCAACGTATCCTACGCGCTCCTGTTCTTCGACCTGGTCGTCATCACCATCGGCCTGACCGTCATGACGCTCGAACAGGTGCTGCTCACGGTCATCGCCCTATACATCGCAACGAAGGTCATGGACTTCATCATCGAAGGTATGAACCCGAAGAAGGCCATCACCATCATCTCCGACCATCCAGAGCGGCTCGGCAAGATGATCAACAGTGAAATCAGACGCGGCGTCACGATCATGAACGGCCGCGGCTTCTACACGCAGGAGGACAAGGATATCCTCTATGTCGTCATCAACAAGAACCAGTTGACACGGCTCAAGCGCCTCATCAAACGGTATGATGAGGACGCATTCGTCGTGGTGCACGATGTGAACAGCGTGCTCGGCAACTATTTCATATAGACGAAGACCCCGCCTTGGCGGGGTCTTCTTCATTTCCTCTTCGTTTTCAGGTAGATGGCCGAAGGGTCGCCGCCCCTCGTTTCAAATCCTTTATGTATCAGCCAATTCCTCGTGAAGGCACTGGTCGGCCCCTGCATCATCAGATAGACCTTCTCCACATCATCAGCCGCCTCCAGATAGGCGTCCATCAATTTTGAGGCGACCCCTTTTGACTGGTGGTCCGGGTGGATGACGAAATCCGCGACATACTGGGTGAACATCAAGTCCCCGGAGGACCGGATCAGTCCGATGAGCTGGCCAGAATCCCAGGCCGTGACGATGTAGTCGGAAGCCATCACAGCCTCGAAGAGTGCATCCATCCGCTTGTCATAGGATGTATGCCCCTTGCTCCTGTAGAGCTGTTCAATATCATCGTAGCCGATGTCTCTGCCTGTAGAAAGTTCAATCATGGCTTTACCCCTTTTTCATTTAATCATAGCGGCTGATTCACCCTTGCGCAATGTCTATTAAAAATATATCATAAAGAAAGGATTATTTTTACAGAATATTAAAATATTTTAAATGGACTGGGATGGGTTGTCATGTTTGCATCAGTATTCAGGGAGACATTCAAACGCACATGGCGGAATCGAAAGAACCGGCTTGTGCTCATTCTCTCCTTCGTCGCCATATTCGTCCACCTCTTCTTCTATATGCCGGGCCAGGAGCACCCGATGACGATCGACAGGGAAACTTTACGCCTGGAGATGACGGCGGCCTACGGGATGAAGGAGGGCCGGCTCGAGTCGGGGGACATAGCAGTGAACAGCATGACCGGCATCGATACATACAGTACTGCGAAGCAGCAGTATGAAGATTATTTCGGCTACCACAGTGCTATTGAAAATGGCGATGTCGCCCTGCTGGCCAGGATGACCGCCGGAGGACTGCCGGATTTCGCCATGGACACAGTGTGGGAGCAACTGAATGATAAATATGAGGGAGACCTCCAGATGATGGGCTACCATCAGACGCGCCTCTTCCAAGAGATGCGGAGCATTGCCGAGCAGGACGGGGTGACGCTCCATATGTACGACAGGAAAACGGCCTTCCAGCAGCTGTATACCTTTTTCGCCACTTACGGTCCGCTCATCGTGCTGCTCATCACAGTGTTTGTGGCGAGCGAGATACTTGTCGACGACCGGCGGCACAAAACGCTTAAAGCAGGTCAGCCGATGGGATGGCGCCGCTACATATTCCATCAGTCGCTCTCCCTTGCCATAATACTCGGTGCCATCTTCTCCGTACTGCTTGCGGTGTATTTCCTGGCTGCCGGGATAATGTACGGGTTCGGTTCACCGGGGCTTGAAGTGGGCGCCTACCAATATGATGAGGGATATCGCGGGGACGGCTCGAACTTCTCCACGCAGACAATCGGTGTCTTCATCGGCATGTCGCTCATCCTCATCATGCTGCTGATCTACTTTTTCATCCGTCTGAATGCACTGCTGTCACTTGTCTTCCGGCACGACATCCTCGTAATGCTCATCGGTTTCGTGATCCTGGGCTTCAACCGGATCTACAGCGGCAGAGGAGAGGAGGGCATCTTCGGCATCGGAGGGGAATATTTTCTGCACAACTATTTTGAGACGGGCCTCGTGCTGAGCGGGGAGCGGAACTTCCTCGCCATGACGGATGCCTACAGTTTCACCGGTGCCCTGATCATTATCGGGGTGTCGATACTGGTGCTCGAAATGCTGACCGCCCTCGCGGCAGGGTGGATGCATCGTCAGAAGTTCGAAAGGGAGGTGCGGTGATGCGCCTGTTCAAATGGGAAGTGCTTAAAATCCTCCGGGACTGGAAGGTGCGGATACTGCTTGTGGCACTGCTGCTGTTCCTCGCCACATACTCGACCCTCTATCAGGATCGTACAATAAAGCTTCCTGTGGAGGAGGCACGGGAAGAGTATCACGATACGCAGCGTCTTTTCCATGCGATTCCTGAGGCGCACTTCGAGACTGAGACCGGCCAGGACATTTACGACCGCCTCGCCCGTCAGCAGCAGATTCTCGGCATGCAGCGCTTCATCCTCTCCGAAAAGGAGGGGAACACGGTGGAAGGGCTTGAGGAGATCGTCAGCGACTACGTCGATCAGGGGATCGAGATGACAGAGAACCAGCTTCATTTCCATGAAGTGGATGACTTCGAATCACAGACATTGCTGTTGAGCTTCATACCCGGGGAAGTGGAACTTGAAAACAGGCTGAAGTTCCTGAATTACCTCAAGAAAAACGATGTGGCGATCGACTGGAACCCGATGTCGCCGAGTCTTGTGCTCTACAGTCTGATCAATATCCTCGCCGGCGTCTTCATCTATATCGTCGCTGCAGTCTTCGGTGCGGATCGGTTCAGCAGGGATCAGGAATACAACTGGAGCATCACACAGGGGATTCCGTTGACATGGAAGTCACAATGGCGGATGCGGACGGTCATCAGCTGGGTGCTGATATGGATTGCCATCCTCATCGGTCTTGTGGTCTCCTACATCATCAACCGCGCATCGGTGGACACCGGGACGCTCCTCTATCCTGTGCCGCTCTACAGCGGCAGCCAGCTGGAGTACATCAGCATAATGGAATACACTATGCTCGTGGTGGCCCTCACCATGGCTGCAAGCTACCTCATATTGAAGGTCTCTACTGGATTCAGTTGGATGTTCAGGAACACCTATCTCACAATCACGCTCGTAATCGGGATGTTCTTCGTCCCCTACATCTTCACGATCGTCCCGCCGCTCGGCAGTTGGAACCCGTTCCTCTATCTGCAGATACTCCCGGTTCTGGAAGGGGAATGGGCTGAAGCGGGTAGGGTGGATGTGCCGAAGCTCCTCATCAGTCTTCTAGTGCTTTATATTCTGGTCGAGCTCGCATTCCACTTCATATTCAGACTGATTCCGACACGTTCAGGAAAACTAGAAAGGAGGAGGAAATGATGACACTTGAAATAAAAGATCTGACCATCAGCTATGGCAGCCACACCGTCCTTGAAGATATCAGTTTCAGCATTCCCGACGGTACAATCATCGGCCTCGTCGCACCGAATGGCACCGGGAAGACCACGCTCTTCAATGCAATCATCCGCTTCATCCCGATCAATCAGGGTGAGATACGGATTGACGGCAGAAACTTCAGGAATACTGCGAAGGACGTCAGGGCGCTCCATGAGCAGATCACCTTCTTTCCAGATCAGGCGGAGCTCTACGAAAACTTTTCCGGCTACGAACATATCCAGATGTACAGGGATATCTGGAACAGGGAGGAGCAGGACATCGACGGCATCATCCAGCGGCTGAATATGGAGGGGTATGTCCGCAACAAGGTCAGCTCCTATTCCCTCGGCATGCGCCAGCGGCTCTGCTTTGCCATGATGATTGCTGCAGACACGAAGATCATGTTCATGGATGAGATCATGAACGGTCTCGATCCGATCAATGTCGAGCTTGTGAGCCGTATCCTTCAGGAGGTGAAGGCGTCGGGCAAGATCATCATTGTTGCGAGTCATCTGCTGGATAACCTTGATGACTACGCCGACCAGATATTCTTCCTGAATGACCGGCGTCTCGCCTACAAGTATGACCGCAGGAAGGAAACGGAAAAATACATCAAGGCCACAGTGCCGGGGGCAGCCCTCCATGCCATGAAACCATGGCCCGAGGGGACCATCCATCTGAACGGCAGCCGAATCTGCATACCGGCAGCGGAGCTTTCGGGAGAGCGGAAGGCCACCCTCATGGAGCGTCTTATGGAAAATGGAGCGGAATCGGCCACAATCGGACCGCTCGGGACATATGAACATTACTTGAGAATCTATAAGGGGATGGGGTCATGAGATGGTGGCTGTTTGCCGTGATCCTCATGGCTGGATGCAGCCATGGGGGTTTCATGCCGGAGAAATATGATGGTGAAGCGCTTGAAGCGGATAGGGCGGCCATCACAGCCTATGAAGAAAACAATATACTGATCACGGAAGATCTTCCGGAACGCTTCCCATTCACCAAGAGCACGGAGATAGCCGGCATCCAGGATGATACCGGTGAGGAGATGCAGCTTGAAGCAGGTACATATGATGTCGGAACCGATGTTCCTCCAGGCAGGTATGATGTCCTGCTGCAGGATGAGGCAGGGGCCCTTGTCATAGAGGATGATCAGGGCGTGCGGCTGCTTGAAATCCCAGTCGGTGTGCGGACACCGGTGGCACAGGTCGATCTCGCGCGTGGTTATACGCTGACGTTTGCATCCAGGGACGGCCAGCTGGCGATTACGCCAGTGGGAAATGATATGATGGAAATGGATGGGGAAGAATATATCGAAATTCCGGCCGGTACACACACGGTCGGCACCCATGTGCCAGCCGGAGAATATGAGCTGCTGTCGGAAAGCCTCCCGATCATGGGTGATGGTGGTCTCCCACGCATCTATTGGAATCCGTCCCCAATGATGCTGGGGCTTGATGAAGATATGGAAGACGTGAAGGGCGTTCCTACTGAAATGAAAGCAGGGGATACCATCGTTGCGGAATATCCTGTACAGCTGAAGAAAATAGAATGATGGGAGTGGTGGATATCAATATAAAAGCATTGCAGTATCAGGTGGCATTCGGAGATGTCGAAGAGAATATTGCCAGGGTCAGGGAGCAGTTTGACCGGGCAGAACTCAAGGGGACTGACGTCGTTGTGCTCCCTGAGATGTGGACATCGGGATATGACCTTGAAAATATCCAAAAGCATGCCTGCCAGGACCTCGAGCCTGCGCAGTCTGTAGTTTCCGAACTTGCACAGGAATATGATGTGAACATCGTCGCAGGTTCCGTCGCCAACATCAAGGATGATCCGGATGAGGTGTACAACACTGCATTTGTCGTCGACCGGAGCGGGAAGCTCGTATATGAGTACTCCAAGATGCATCTGGTCCCGATGCTGAACGAACCAGAATATCTGACGGGCGGAAAGGACAAGGTCGAGACATTTACACTCGATGGCAATACTTGCGGCCTCGTCATCTGCTACGACCTCCGCTTCCCGGAACTCTTCCGGGACCTGGCGTTGAAGGGGGCGACTTCCATCTTCACCGTCGCCGAATGGCCGATGGCGCGCAAGGCTCATTGGGAAGTGCTCATCAAAGCACGGGCAATCGAGAACCAGTGCTACCTCATCGCATCGAACACATACGGGGAGATTGGTGATCAGGAGTTCGCCGGCCGTTCCATGATCATCGATCCCTTCGGCAAAGTCGTCGATGAGGCTGCGGATCGTGGAGATGCGGCCGTAACCGGTCAATTGGACGGAAATGAAGTGGCACGGATCCGCAAGGAAGTGCCGATATTCGATAGCCGGAAAAGGGAGATGTATCATTTCCTGTAGTCAGCGGGCTCCCGCTGAATGCTCTATTCGTTCGAGCTCTCGTGGCATACAGGCTGAAAATACCTGATGAAATCATTTTCCCTCTGCTCTTCATGCTGGGTATGGAAGTTCGCGATGAAAGTGTTCGGACATATGGGCTGGGACCTATATTCCCGATTTTATTGGCATGGTGCTTTCATTTTTATGGGCAATGACCACGGGGGGCGATGTTACGGTTACCATGCTTGTCGGTGGGGTTGTCTATGCAACAAGCGCACCGATTACAGTGAAGATGCTGAACGTCCTGCAACTGAGCTTAAGAAGGTGTGCAGAAGTAGAATGTTTCATTGGCCGCTATAGAGAGAACAGATAAGGACACTATTACTTATAGAGAGAGTGAAGTCATATGTCCAGACAGAAGAAGTGGGCGACCGGGTACCTTGTCGCATTCATCGTCATGATATTCGTAAACTATTTGACCACCACCAATGTGGGCGGGGTGGCCAACAACAATGAAACGATCATCCAGCCGGCAGGATTTGCATTCTCCATCTGGGGACTGATCTATATTCTGCTGTTCATCTGGATAATAAAGGCATTCTTTGCGAAGACATGTGAGGAATCCGTGGCCTCCCGCCTGAAGTTCTGGCCGATCGTCAATTTTATGCTGAATGCCCTGTGGATCATCGTCTTCACGCAGCAGTGGATATTCGCCTCCGTCATTGTGATCATCGCTCTGCTGTATACGCTGGCGGAAATGTATACCACATTGACGGAAACCGGCTACCACTGGTTCGATCGGCTGCCGTTTTCCATCTACTTCGCATGGGTGACGGTGGCGACCATCGTCAATATCTTCAATTTGACGGAGAAGTACAACCTTGACGGCCTCTTTGGAATGGGTGAGCTTGGATGGACGCTCCTCATACTGGCTGTGGCGACACTGATTGGTGTTGCCATCGGAATCTACTTCAGAGACTGGCTGTATCCCCTTATCATCATCTGGCCATACTTCGGCATATACACGAAAAATGCCGGTGAGTATGGCAGCCTGGATATCGTCCTCCTCGTCGGATCGGTCATACTGCTGATCACCGCAATCATCGTCATCTTCATGAAGGTGCGCAGTGGATCGGGGAGGCCTGCAGAAAATCGATAGGAATAATCAATGGGAGACGCCCCTGATGCCGACAGCATCAGGGGCGTATTCTATCTCATCTTAAGGTTGAAGCGTTCCACATACTCTTCGATCGGCCTGATGTTTGCCGTGGTGGCGACCACTCCGACGTGGCCGTCCGGCCGGACGAGGAAGGCGGAGTTTCTTTTGATACCCTTCTTCTTCATATCCCTCGTCCATCGTGTGTAGTGGAGCGGGAGGCCGGACCGGTCGGACAGGTGTCTGATATTTTTGGCCGGACGGCCATAGACATGGAGCTGCCAATCCACACTAGTGAGCGGTTCGAAGTTGTCACCCTCTTCAATGGGCAGCCAAGGCAGGCGGTCACCGCCTCTGATGCCCCCACTTCTGCCCGTACTCAACTCACTGTCCGGATAACGGATCCTTGTCTGGGAAATGATCTTGAAGAGGATGCGTCGGACTTTGTAGGACTGCACCACTCTCGGGAATATATATGGCATCATGATGTTCCTGAACCGTTTCCTGTTGACCGCTTCCCTGAATATGCGGTCAGTGGTCGCAACGAGCTTCCGTGCAAAGGCGATCCGTTCCGTCTCGTACGTATCCAGGATGGCGGGGTCCATCCTTCCCTTTAAAACACAGGCGAGTTTCCATGACAGGTTGAAGGCATCGCCGATGCCTGTATTCATGCCCTGCCCGCCGGCCGGACTGTGTATATGGGCGGCATCCCCCAAAATGAAGGCCCGGCCTTTCCTGAATTTATCCGCCACACGGTGATGGACCCTGTAGGGAGAATACCAGTTCACCTCTCCCACTTTGATGGGCAGTACGCTCTCGACATGGGGGATGAGCGGAGAGAACTCCTGAGGGGGTTCGGGATCGATCAAGTGGGGTGGGATGATGCCGATCAGACGGACGGTGCCGGTTGTCCGGATGTTCAGTGCCAGATTGAACTCGCTGCCCCGGAAGCCGGCCGACATCCCTTTGAACGGCTGGGTGTTTTCTGCGTCTGCCACAAAGAAGATCTGGCTGTACGTGCCGCCGGGGAAATCAAGATCGAGCTGATGCCGTACTGTGCTATGTGCACCATCACATCCGCATACATAAGCATATCTGGAACGGGAGTTCCCTGAGTGGTTCTGAATCACTGCTTCGATGTGGTCTTCCTCTTCTTCGAATGAAATCAGTTCGGTCTGCCATTCCACCCGTATACCCTTTGAGGCCAGGTATTCGACGAGGATGGATTCATGTACATCCTGCGCCAGGCTCAGCAGGTAGGGGTAGGGGGTGATTCCTGTGCCCATCTCCCCGAGTGGGATTTTGCCGACCTCGAGACGGTCCTTATAGATGTGCACGGCATCCTCCACGATGCCGGCTTCCGTCAACCGATGTGCCAGTCCGAACTGTCGATAGAACTCGAGTGTCCGGGCATGGACGACCATCGCCCTCGACGTCTTACCGGGCTCGTCATTCTGTTCGATGATGCGGAACGGTACTCCCTGCTTCTCCAGTCCGATGGCAAGCGCGAGGCCGGTCGGTCCTGCACCGACGATCAATACTTCATTTTCCATGCATATCACCTCCGTGATGCGTTGTCCTTCCATCATTCATTACTACTATACCCATTATCCTCTTGGGTTCCTCCTGCGGATTCGAATGACACCCGCGGTTCTGCACCCCGGATTCTATGCTAGAATGATAGGGTCTGAACAATCATCCCATTACATATTGGAAAGAAAGGGGCAATCCATATATGAAGAATAAAAAGGACTACCGCATACTGGCCAGTGACATCATCAGGCTCGTAGGCGGGGAAGGGAACATCGATAAAGTGATCCACTGCGTCACCCGTCTCCGCTTCTATCTGAAGGACGACACCCTCCCGGACAGTGAGAGGATAAAGGAATTGGAGGGCATCATGGGGGTGGTGGAGGCAGGAGGCCAGTACCAGGTTGTTGTTGGGCCTGCGGTCGATGATATCCATAAGGAAGTGGTCAGCCAACTGTCTCTCTCTGATGAAACGGATTCGGAAGATGCACCTTCAGCCGGTCCTAAAGCGGACAGAACCGCTTCTGAAAAAGTACGGCATGGTTTCAACACCCTGATCGGCATCATTACCGGCGCCGTCATGCCGATCATCAGCATCCTTGCTGCCGCAGGGATAATCAAGGGGCTCCTTGCTGTACTGACAAGTTCGAACATCATTTCCGATACCGGGACGGCCTACCTGATCATCAATGCCATGGCTGATGCGGTATTCTACTTCCTCCCAGTACTGGTCGGCTTCAATGCGGCGAAACGGCTTGACGGCAATCCGCTGCTGACAGCCGTCATCGGGGGCGTCATCATCCATCCGACGATACTTGAAGCGGCAAACA
Organism: Salinicoccus roseus; assembly: GCF_003814515.1. Taxonomy (NCBI): domain Bacteria; kingdom Bacillati; phylum Bacillota; class Bacilli; order Caryophanales; family Staphylococcaceae; genus Salinicoccus; species Salinicoccus roseus. The sequence continues at coordinate 278,198 of NZ_RKQJ01000003.1, read as the reverse complement.
GCGACGTCAGCATCTTCTCGATCGGCACGGTCGACTTTCCATTCCTGGCATATACCTATTCGATTTTTCCGATGATACTTGCCGCATGGATGGTCAAGAAGCTTGAAGAGTGGCTGAAGACATGGGTATCCGCCTACATACAGGCGATCTTCATCCCCATCGCCGTCATTGGAATTGTGTCGACCATCACCCTCATCCTGACCGGGCCGGTGCTGATCGGCTTCTCCTCACTGCTCGCCAATGGGCTGGAGTCGATGCTGAATCTGAATGCCCCGATATTCGGTGCGATCATCAATGGATTCTACCAGCTGCTGGTGATATTCGGACTGCACTGGGGCATCATTCCGATCTATGTCAACGACTTTGCGACCCTTGGCTACAGTTATCTTTCTGCGATGGTGAGCATGACCATCGTCGGACAGGGTGGGGCAGCACTTGGAGTAGCCGTCAAGACGAAGAAGGCCGACATCAAGGAAATCGGGTATGCAGGCGCCTTCTCCGCCTTCTGCGGCATTACGGAGCCGGCCATCTACGGCATCAATCTGCGTTTCCGCAGACCGTTCATCTGTGCGAGCATCGCGAGTGCACTTGGCGGCTTCCTGGCCGGGCTCCTCAACATCAACATGTGGAGCATCATCGGATCCCTCATCGGCCTGCCATCGTTCATAGATCCGGATAACGGCATCACTGCGAATTTCTGGTACGCCATCCTCGTCACAGCAATCACCCTTTTCGTAGCCTTCGGCCTCACTTATGTATGGGGCTATAATGACAGAATGGAAATGGCGAAGAAGCGCGAAAAGCCAAAGAATCCGGCCAAAGCGGACCTTGCGAAATGATTCTTTAATCCAGGAAATCGAACTTCGATGGTTCAAACGCCGTGATTCAGGATATGGATATATATAAATCAACAATAAGGACAGGTGATACGATGGAACAATCGAAGGTGATAGAACGCATTACTGAAATATTGGATGAATCGAAGATCGGTGTCCTCTCGACAGCACAGAATAATGAACCGAATGCACGTTACATGTGGTTCTATAATGATGGGTTGACGCTGTATGCGAAGACGAATGACCAGTCGTCGAAATATGATGAACTCGGGGATAACCCGAAAGCGCATGTATTGCTTGGGTTCCATGACTCCCCGAGTCACGCGTTCGTTGAAGTATATGGCGATGTCGAACGCATCAATGACCAGGAGACGATCGACTGGGTGTGGGAAGATGCCGATGCGGAATTCTTCGATTCCAAGGACAATCCACATCTCAAAGTGCTGAAGATTACACCGACGGACATAAAGATCATGAATGATGATAAGTATGAAGAAGTGAAATTGTCACTATAAGGAGAGGGTAGGATGCTTGCCTACGTATGGGCGGAAGACGAAAACAAACTGATCGGCAGGGATAAGGCGCTGCCATGGCGGCTCCCGGCCGACATCAAATTCTTCAAGGATGTGACGATGCAGGGAGATATCGTCACAGGCCGAAAGACATATGAGACCATCCCCAACCGGCCGCTGCCGGGCCGACGCAATATCGTCCTCACACTGCAGGCGGACTACGAGGCACCGGGTGCCATCGTCGTACATTCCAAAGAGGAGATACTGGCGCTTGAAGAGGAGAACGGGGAGGACCTCTACATCATCGGCGGTGGTACACTATTCAGGTTGTTTGAGAATGAGGTCGATGTACTTTATCGCACCGTCATCCATGACACTTTCGAAGGAGATACGTATTTCCCGCCGGATTTCGACTACACCCCGTTCGAACGTGTAGAATCATGGGACGGCCCTGTCGATGGGAAGAACAAATATCCGCACACCTATGAGGTATGGCGGCGCAAGTGATGCATACAGAAAGTCCCCGTATCATGGATACGGGGACTTCTTTCTACTGGTCCGTGCGCGGTACGGGATAGAATCCTTTATAGAGCTGCTGCCACAGCGGGTCCGGCAGTTCGTGCTTGTCCGACCGCTCCGGATCGAACACATTGATGATCTCATCTTCCCTGCCGGCTTCCGTCTTCTTGACGAAGTCATAGTCGAGCAGTGCGGCACGGCCGAGGGCGATCATGTCGACGTTGCCTGCTTCAACGGCTTCAAGCGCCTGGTCCGGCGTGAAGATGGAGCCGATGCCGATCAGCGGCATGCGGCCACCGATCCATTTATGCAGCAGTTCGACGCGTTCGATGCCTGCGTACTTGCCGTCGCGTGTCTCCGAATGTATATCGAACAGCGAGACGTGGAGGTAGTCGAGCGACTTCTCGACCAGCTTGCCGATCAGCGTTTCGGTGATTTCCATGTCTATCCCGGGAGACTGTGGCTCTTCAGGAGAGAAGCGGTAGCCGATGATGAAGTCATCGCCCGCATGTGTCTTGGCTGCCTTGACCACCTCGTCGACGACTTCCATCGCGAACAGGTAGCGGTCTCCTCCCCATTTGTCCATCCGCTTATTGAAGTAGGGGGAGACGAACTGATGGATGATGTAGTGGTTCGCGCCATGGATTTCCACGCCGTCGAATCCTGCTTCTGCCGCGCGCCGTGTCGCCTCGCCGAATGCCTTGATCGTCTCCTCGATCTCCGATTCGGTGATTTCACGCGCATCATGCGGTTCCGCTTCGCCAAAGCTCTGCATGGTGATCGGGCTCGGTCCGGCAGAGTCGCCACCCGGCGTCAGCTCAGGCAGTGCCTGTACGCCGCCATGGTGGATCTGGACGACGGCTTTCGCACCGTCGGCCTTCATGGCTTGGGCAACATTCTTCAGACCTTCGATATCCGAATCATGGGCGATGGACGGCTGGCCGGGGAAGGCCTTGCCGAGGTCTGTTACATTGGAAGCTGCAGTGAGCGCGAGTCCCATGCCTCTGGAGCGTTTGCCGATATATTCGATTTCCGCGTTTGATGCGGTGCCATCATCGTTCGAGGTGACGTGTGTCATCGGTGCCAATACAAATCTATTCCTGAGCTCGACGCCGTTCGGCAATGGAACGGTCTCGAACAGGGGTGCATACTTTTCGTTCATTGTGTTTGAAGCCTCCTGATATTTCTTGATTGGTGCAACAGGATATACTATACCAATCTGCTTTCCATCTTTTCAATTTTCCTGTTCGGCAGGGTGGTTAAGGGAAGGAAATATGGTAGAGTATGAAGAGAAAAAATGATGGAGGATAAAAACATGAGCATCTGGTTTCTATTGAATGGGCTGCTGCTCATCTGGGCGATATGGAATGTCGCTTCGGGTGTGGCGGTCCATACATCATACATCCATATCCTCCTCGGTTTCACGGGCTTCCTGTTCTTCATCTTCAATTGGACCCGCAACGCGGTCTTCTCCACAATCCGGAACATCGAAAACAGGCAGACGAAGATCAGGCTCGCCACAATGTCCAAGCGGATCCGGCCGTACCACCGATGGGTGGGGACGGGGGCGTTTCTGATCATACTGCTGCACGCCTGGGCGGTGGTCGCTCTATACGGATTCAATCTTGGCAACATGAAGATACTGACCGGTTTCCTCGCGTCCATCAACCTGTTTGTTCTCGTCCTCTCGGGCTGGTACCGCCTGCTGGTCGATCCGAGGATCAAAATCAGGAAACTCCATATCCGCCTCGGCGTTTCGATGTTCATCCTGACCGCTGTGCATTTCATCTATTGAATAAATAGAACCTGGCAGGAATGGAACCGCCAGGTTCTACTAAAGATTGATGTTTTGCGAGAATTCTCATCTGCTGCTTAGCTCGCTGACAGCAAGGATGGCATTCGCCACTTCTTCTGGAGTGATCTTGTCGCTCAGATTGGCAAATGTGTCGTTCGGGTCCGTGGCCAATTGCCCCACTTTTACGAGGTCCTCATAGTTTGTGTCTTCAAGATGCATTTCTTTAAGTGTCGTTGGCATGCCAATACTTTTGTAGAACTCGATGTACCTGAGCATTGTTTCATCAGAACTGTTTTCAAGCATCAGCTGGACGAGTGTACCATAGGTCACTTTTTCACCATGGGAGAGGTGATGGATATCCCCTGAAAGGGTAGTGAAGCCGTTATGGATTGCGTGGGCAGCAGCAAGGCCGCCATTTTCGAAACCAAGACCGGACAGAAGGGTATTGGCCTCTATAACGGCTTCCACCTGTGGTGTCACTAGCCCTTTGGATGCTGCTTTGTAAGCTGCATGACCATGCTTGAACAATGTTTCTTCACATTTTTCAGCTATTGCGACTGAAGCAAGTGTAGGTTGCCCGCCTACCATCGTTTCCCCGTTGCTCTTCAATACTGCACGGGCTTCCACAAGCGTGGCCATGGCATCGCTCATGCCTGAAGTAAATAACTTTATTGGTGCGTTTACGACGACTTCAGAATCGACAAGAATCAAATCTGGGTTCTTGTCATAGAACCGGTAGCCGGTAAATTCACCATCATCGGAATATATGACAGAAAGGGAGCTGGTTGGGGCATCGGTGGAAGCCGTGGTCGGAACAATGATTACCGGTACTTTCAAATTGTCAGCAATCGCTTTGGAAGTGTCCAAAGTTTTGCCGCCACCTATACCAATGATGATGTCTACGTCATTTTCCTTTCCAACATCACTCAGTCTGTCAATTTCAGTTTCAGAGGCTTCGCCTTTGAATTCTTCATATACAAAATCGATATTGGCATTGCGGAAGCTTTCTTTAATCTTCTCCCCAGTAATTGACCAGACCATCTCATCAGAGATGGCAAGGGGGTTTTTGGCCAGTTTCTCCGTCTCTTCGCCCAGGGTCTCGAGGACCCCTGCTCCCTGTATATATTTGCCGGGAGATTGGAATACGCTTTTCGCCATTGGAAAGACCTCCATTTTTATATTGTCTTTATAATTTTCATGTATCCTTCATTTATCCTCTGTATATACTTTTAAACATGGCGTATCAGAAGCTGCAGGTTATCCCTACCAAAATGGTAAGTTTGCGCCTTCATTCCGAGTACATAACTATGTATAATGGTGTGTATATGAAAATGGAGGTAGAGAGATGAAGAAGTATTTGTTTTTGATGCTGTCGGTATTGTTCGTGCTTGTACTGGCTGCGTGTACAGATGACAGTGGCGTGGAAGAGGAGGCGGAAGGGGACGGTGAGGCAAGCGCCGATGATGCGGAAACATCCGATGACATCACTATGAGCCTGCTTGCAACACCGAATTCCATGGACCCGCATGCGGCGAATGACCAGCCGTCGAACCATGTGAACGTGAATATATATGAAGGCCTGGTGCGATTCACGCCGGAACTTGATATCGAACCCGCTCTTGCGGAATCCTACGAGCAGATTGATGATGTGACGTGGGAATTCAAATTGAGGGAAGGCGTCGAATTCCATGACGGTACCCCGTTCAATGCGGAAGCGGTCAAGGCGAATCTCGACCGTGTAAGGGATGAGGAAGTGGGAGCACCGGTGGCATTCCTCTTTGAACTGATAGATTCTGTTGAAGTGGTGGACGAAAACACAGTACATATCAAGACCATCCACCCGTTCGCTGCCCTGCCGTCGCACCTGGCACACCCGGCGGGCGGTATGATCAGCCCGGCTGTCATCGAGGAAGACTACGCACAGTATGAAGAAGGTGGAGAGATCCTTACCGAGGTCAACCGCAACCCGGTCGGCACAGGGCCGTTCAAATTCGAGGAGATTTCAGAAGGGGACTACGTGACACTCGTGCGCAATGAAGACTACTGGGGAGAGCCGGCCAAATCGGCATCCTTCACCTTCAAGGCAGTCCCTGAAGATGCGACCCGCATCGCGGAACTCATGACAGACACAGCCGACCTGATCTATCCGGTCGACCCGAACGACTATGCACAGATCGATGAGTCGAATGATACGAAAATGAACGAAACGGAAAGTGTCCGGATGGAGTATGTCGGATTCAATACGGATAAGGCGCCGTTCGATGATCCGTCTGTAAGGCAGGCCGTCGCCATGGCCATCGACAAGCAAGCCATCATCGACGAGATGCTGGTCGGCCGGGCGGAAGTGGCGGATACACCGCTGGCGCCGGCCGTGTTTGGACATAGTGATGACCTGGACACCGTTGAGAATGACAAGGAAGCGGCAAAAGCACTGCTTGAAGAGAGTGGATATGCAGACGGCTTCACTGCCGAGATTACGGTCATGGACCGGACGGCTGCAGATATGGCAGCATTCATCCAGGAGGAGCTGGCCGACCTGAACATAGAGCTTGAAATCTACCAGCTCGAATCCGGTGCATTCCTCGATTATGTCGGGGGCGGAGATCATGACATGTTCATCGGCGGCTGGGGTACGGTGACTCTGGATGCCGACTATGGCCTCTATGCACTGTTCCATTCCTCAAACATCGGTACATCCGGCAACCGTTCCCGCTATCAAAATGCGGAAGTCGATGCACTGCTTGACGAAGCTCGTTCGGAAACCGACGAGGCCAGCCGACTGGCGCTCTATGAAGAGGCCCAGCAGATCATCCTCGACGAATCACCGATCATCCCGATCTACCATCCATCACTGCTCACAGGACTCGGAGCGGACATTGAAGGATACGGACAGCATCCTGCAAGCTTCCATTTCCTGAAGGACGTACACAGATAAAATGACAAACGCATTACCCGAGCGGGTAATGCGTTTTTTGGTCTGCCTGAAATATTTTATAATAATCCTACTGCGCTACAGGTTCCAGGCCGAGGGCGGCCCCGTTGCGGCTGCTGTCGGCAACCCCTCTGAAGGTGCCGTTCTCCTGATCGATCAGGATGCTGTTGACGTTGCCGAGGGACTCGGGCTCGTCACCGAAGTTATGACCCATGCCGTTCAGCCGGTCGATGACATCACTCGGCACCCCTTCCTCATAGGTGTAGTTCTCCATGCCATTCGTGAAGATGCGCGGTTCTTCAACCGCCGCCTGCAGTTCCATCTCATATTCGAAGTTGTTGATGATGGTCTGCAGCACGGAAGTGATGATCGTCTGTCCGCCCGGTGATCCGACGGTCAGCATCGGCTTGCCATCATCGAAGACGATGGTCGGGGTCATGCTGCTGAGCGGACGCTTATTCGGCTGGACTTCATTGGCGCCGCCCGGCTCTGCATCGAAGTCGGTCAATTCATTGTTCAACATGAATCCATATTCCGGAACCATGATGCCTGAACCGAATACCTGCTCGATTGTGGTCGTATAGGAGACGACATTGCCGTACTGGTCGGCGACACTGAAGTGTGTCGTCTGTCCGTCGACTTTATCTCCCGGCTGGTCGACGGAATCATAGTCCGCCATGCCGCCCTGGTAGTCGAACGGATTGCCCGGTTCCGGTTCTTCGATGACCGAATCGAGGCTGATCATGTTCCGTCTCTCTTCGAGGTAATCCGGGTGGAGGAGTCCTTCAATCGGTACTTCGACGAATTCAGGGTCCCCAGCATATTCACCACGGTCGGCATAGGACAGGTGCATCGTCTCCGCCATCAGGTGGTATTTCTCCCAGGACTTCATGTCATATTGGGAAAGGTCGAAGCCATCCAGTATGCCGAGCATCTGGAGGAGGAAGACGCCGCCGGAGCTCGGTGGCGGCATCGTGGCGATGTCATAGCCTTTGAATTCTCCCCATACCGGCTCATCGACCGTCACGTCATACTGCATCAGATCATCCTTCTCCATCGAGCCGCCGAATTCCTGGACGGTATTCGCCAAAGCTTCTGCAATCTCACTGTTGTAGAAGTGGTCGATGCCATTGTCTCTGATCAGCTGCAGTGTATGTGCAAGGTCTTCTTGGACTAGGGTATCCCCTTCAGACAGCGGTTCGCCATCATTGAAGAATACTTCACTTGCTGCGCTTTCCATCAGCTTTTCCTGGCTGTCCTCAATGGAGAAGGCAAGGACATCATCGATCGGGAAGCCCTCACTTGCGATATGGATCGCCGGATCGACCAGATCAGGCATGGCCATGGTGCCCCACATCTGGTGCGCAGTGTCCAGACCCTTCAACGTGCCAGGAACACCGACTGAAGTCCCCTGCATGACACGTTCCTCAAAAGGAATCGGCTCTCCATCCTCACCGAGGAACATATCTGGTGTGGCACCGGCAGGTGCCCGTTCCCGGCTGTTGACGATGGTCGTTTCACCCGTCGCCCCGTCATGGACGACCATGAAACCGCCCCCGCCCATGCCGGACATCATGGGTTCCACGACATTCAATGTAAACTGCATCGCAATGGCTGCGTCGATGGCGTTGCCATCCGACTCAAGAATATCCAGACCCACTTCGGATGCGAGCGGGTGGGCTGAAACCACCATGCCGCCATTCGCTTCTGCCACATCATTTTCCGTACCGTAATCCGCTTCGTAGTCTGCTGCGAGGACGCCTTGGGATACTGTCGTGATAATCATCAGCAATACGCCAAACATCAAACTGGAACGTACAAGAAACTCCTTCATCACTACACCCCTTATAATTTATTAATATGGGCTTGATATCCGTGCATCGGTATCCAGTCCATATTATGTAATCGGAATTGCGCAAGCGGTCCTGCCATATGTGTGGGGGTGAAGCATTATATTAATTTTTGTAATATTACAACTATTAAACTAATAGTAGCAATATTTTCCATATGCGTCAACGCTGCACTGTGGCACATGGGTAGGGACGCAGTATTCGGGTCACAAAGAAGTAGGTATTTGCAGAGCGGGGGAGGGTATAGAAAAGGAAAGGAGTGAGCAGAATGGAAGAATTGAAGAACGTGCTGTATAAACGTGTGGAGAAGCTGAAGAAATCCTACAGGGATTATGAGAACAATCCATACCATCCGAAGACGGCGCACGCATTGAGGGTGAGTTCGAGAAAGGTCCGTAGCTTGCTGAATTTCCTGAAGCATACTTTCGACGAGGAGGAATATGACCGCCTCAACAAGGAACTGAAGGATCTTGCACAGATATATGGACGGTTGAGGGAATTCGATGTACTCATCGACCTGTGCAGTGAGATTGCCCTGCGTCAGCCTGACTTGAGCGACCATTACAGGGATATGTTCAAATATCTCAATCAGGAACGTGCGAGGGAGATGCGCCGGACGTTCAACAAGACGAATATCCAGTCTACAGTATCAGCAATCGAAAGCGTCGACTCCGCAACCCATGCATTGAAGTTTGAAATCGACGGCGACTGGGATGAATATATCGGAAAACGGCTGAAGAAGCGGAGCCGCAAGCTTGCAGAGGATTATGATAATGTCGATATGAGCGACTATGAGGCGGTGTATGACATCCGTAAGCGTGCGAAGAAACTCAGGTATGCCGCCCGCTACTTCGGTGGCCTGACTTCGAAGAAGCACAAGAAGCTCATGAAGCGGGCCAAGAAGATCCAGGATCAGTTTGGGGAAGTGACCGATGCCCGGATCAATCAGCATCTGCTTGAACAGCTGGCAGAAAAAGTGGAGGATGAGGACCTGCAGATGACCTTCCAGTACATGAGCCGGATCGAGGAGCAGGCGAGACAGCCTTAGATAGTGAAAACCATTTGATAAAATTTTTATCATTATAAGTACTGAATATTGATTTGAAAAGTATATACGTATATACTTTTAATGAGGGGTTGATATTATGTCTATTCAAAGAAAAATAAGGAAAACAGGGAACAGTACCGTTGTCAGCATACCTAAAGATATTCTCGAAAAATTGAATGCTGGGGAAGGGGACAATCTGGAGTTCGTCATAGAGGATGAAGCAGTAGTTATAAGGAAAGAGGAAGATTCACAAAAGGATATATTGACACTTTCCAATGAAATGTTCGAGAAGTATGACAAGACCATGCGTGATCTGGTAGAGAGATGATTTATTATTTAACAGAGCAGGATTTGGTACTCATCAATGTCAACGTAATAAAAAACTATTCTCCCAAAGAACAGATTGGAATCAGAGAGCCAAATTCATTGAATATGACCATCGAGTCGCCTAAACAGGAAGTTTATGGGAGAGAACTTTATCCCACTTTGAAACTGAAGGCTGCAAATTTATATAGGAACATAATTATAAAACATATATTTTTTAACGGAAACAAACGTACGGCAGCCAATGCATTATATGTTTTTCTCCGGTTGAATGGTGTTACCCTGACAGTTGGACCGGATGAATTTACTGAGTACACAGTAAGGGTTGCCACGGATAAAATTGAAGAAAAAGAAATTGCGGAGTGGTTGGCACTTCATACTAAATGTACGGACTGATACCAGGATTCCTATTCTCATCACTCGCAATCTTAATGTTTTCCAAAATCGGCTCAGCCCCGACTGCGGACATGAGACATGAGTTCGAAATGGCCAAAAGAGGCTGATCAATAACGAGCCCCCTTAAGATTTTTTCATCTTAAGGGGGCTTTAATATTGTTTCAAATCCTGTCTTTCCCTATTTATGCAACTTTTTAATTACCAACATGTATAATGACCTTAAAGGCAATTCAACACAGTAATGGTTGGTCATTACAATAAGTGATGAGGAGGATGTCCCATGTATAAGAGGATATTGATCACCGGCGTCAGCAGGCCGGGCGGCATCGGAAGCGAATTGGCCCGGAAGTTTGCGGAATCGGGGTACGCAGTATATGCGCACGGATCCGCAGGATATGATGAAGCTATCGGCTACAGTGATGCAGGGAAAAAGCGTTCGATGGACAAGGTCACGAGACTGGAGGATTCCGACCTCTCGACAAAAGAGGGAGTGGAAAAACTGCTTGCTGAACTTTCGAACCATGAGCCATTCAGCCATATGATACTCTGTCATGCGCACAGTACAGAGTGTGAAATGGAAGATTGGTCATTCGAAGAGATCAACAGTCACCTGCTGACGAATGTCACTTCAAGCATGCTGTTGATCCAGGAATTCCGGAAAAATTTCGAAGACACTGCAGGATGCATCACCCTGTTCGCCTCAGGTCAGAAGCTGGGTCCGATGACGAATGAAATTCCCTATGCCGTATCGAAGGCGGCGGTTGCCAACCTGGCGGTACAGGCTTCCCACGTTCTGGGCAGCATGGATATCCGTGTCAACGCCGTGAACCCGGGTCCGACGGATACGGGCTACATTGAAGACCCGGAACTCTACCATGAGATTGAAAGCCGCTTCAACGCCAAACGATGGGGCACACCTTCTGATGTAGCCAATCTTCTCCTCTTCCTCCACAGCAGGGAGGGTGCATGGATCACCGGACAGGTAATCAACAGCGAAGGCGGCTTTAGGCGGTAAGTCAGCCAAATGATGCGATAACCTTTAATATCCTTTTGACGGGGTATATGTAGTGTGTAATTACACTACCGGAAAGCAGGTTGAATATGGAAATCTTCTACGATAAAGATGAGAACAATGCGTATCAGACCATCAGAATTGAGATTGATGCAACGCCCGAGGCTATCTTCAGATATATCGGGACGACGGAAGGAATCAGGCAGTGGTTTCCCCAGCTCTCCTTCAGGCAGGATGGAAACAGGCATCAGCTGCTGTTCGACCTGGGAGATGACAAGTATGAGGAGATGGATGTGCTGATCCATGAAGCGCCTGAACACCTCAGATTCACATGGGATACCGGAGAAGTGGATATGCAGTTGAAATCGACAGGCTATTATACGGAACTCATATTCGAAGAAAAATTACCATATGAATTCGGGACTGTGGCACAGGATTTCACAGGATGGCAGTTCCAGGTCGGGAATATCAAGCATATCGCCGAAACCGGAGAACCGAGACCATCGGAAGATCATGATTTCAAGGCGGCGGAGGATAAAGTCGCAGAAGCCCTTGAAAAGGAAGAGGGCGAAGGGGAGAAGAAGCAGGACAGTGATGGGCTGCCCGAGTAGAAGTTGGTAATACAGAAAGCAACCATGAAAGTACATGTCACAGGCTGTAAAAATCAAAAGATTACATTTACAGCTTTTTATTCTATAATCAAAGGGAGTCATACATCATATTTAAGGAGGAATCGGTCTTATGGAAGAGTGGCTGCCCAGTTTGAAGACGGATACACCGCAGGAAGGATATGAGTTGGCAATCAAGTTGGCACGCAAAGGGGTTGCACTGACACAGCCGGACGCAGAGGTTAGGAAGAAGCTGAGAGGCATCTATGCAGAAAATGCAGACAGCCTGACATTGGCCTCCCAGGTGATCGCCATCCACTACCAGACAGTTGCGGCGGCAAACGACTATTGGAAGTAGCGCATCCGCCCTCCTTATTCTAAGGAGGGTTTTTATTATGCGTTTTTCAAGCGATGCCGGCATATACAAGGGTCTGTTGAATAATCTTCCGCTTGCCCCAGATACTTGATGGCCGTCAATTTTTATTTCATGTGCTGCCTCTATAATTATAAGTAACAGGAAGCACGGATTTAAAAATTAAGGAAGAGGTGGCAATTATGAGCAAGTGGTTCAACAGGCATTTAAACCAATTGATGTACATTTCAGGCGCATTGATCGTAATCGGTATAGTGGCGGGGATACTCGGCTACAGTGAAGTTACAAACATCACTTTCATCGTCGCAACAGTCGTTGCAATCGGCCCGATCATCAACAAGGCATGGATGGCACTCACAATGAAGAGCTTCAGCATCGAACTCCTAATCACCATCGCAGTCATCGGGGCGATGTTCATCCAGGAATATACGGAGGCGGCAATCGTCACATTCCTGTTCCTGTTCGGGGCGTACCTCGAGAAGCGGACACTGAACAAGACGCGGAGCTCCATCCAGTCCCTGGTGGATATGGCACCGGCAACGGCAACGGTCATACGGGATGGCAAAGAGATGGAACTCGATGTGGATGAAGTGGAGGCCGGTGACCATGTCATCGTGCGGCCGGGCGGCAAAGTGCCGGTCGACGGTACAATCCTGAGCGGGCAGGCCCACATCAACGAAGCAGCAATTACAGGAGAATCCAACCTGCGGTTCAAGGCCGAAGACGCGGAGGTCTTCAGCGGCAGTGTGCTGGACAGCGGATACATTGAACTGACAGCAACGAAAGTCGGGGAGGACACGACCTTCTCCAAAATCATAGAGTTGGTCGAGGAGGCGCAGGAGCGGAAGAGCGGCACAGAGAAGTTCCTCAACACATTTGCCCAATACTACACACCAGCCATCGTCGTACTCGCCATCGTCGTCTACTTCCTTACACGGAACCTGCATCTTTCCATCACATTCCTCGTCATCGCATGTCCGGGCGCACTCATCATCGGTGCACCGGTCGCCTATGTGGCAGGCATCGGCAACGGCGCGAAGAACGGCGCACTCATCAAGGGTGGGGAAGTCATCGACAACTTCGCGAAAGTCGATACGGTCATCTTTGATAAGACCGGTACACTCACGGAAGGCAGTCCGACCGTCACAGACATCACGATATTCGATGATACAGATGAAGAAAACTTCCTGAGACAGGTCGCAAATGTTGAGATGGTCAGTGAGCATCATCTTGGACAGACCATCGTCAAGGAAGCGAAATCAAAATCCATTCCTGTCGAAAAGAGCACTGTCGAAGACGCAGAAGCCATCAAGGGCAAAGGCGTAAGCGGCATATTCGAAGGTGCAAAGTATATCATTGGCAATAAAAAACTGATGGAAGACTACAATATTGAGCTTGATACGGATACCGAAGCAAAGTATATCGACCAGCAGAAGGCAGGCAACACCGCAATATTCGTGGCTCGCGATAACCAGATCGTCGGCATCTTGTCCATCATGGACAAGATCAGGCAGGATGCCTTCACTGCCATCCAGACACTCAGGGACAAGGGCGTCGGCTCACTCGTCATGCTGACGGGTGACAACTACCACTCCGCGAAAAAGGTCAGCGACATCCTCGGACTGGACGGCTTCCACGCAGAACTCATGCCTGACGACAAGATGAAGTATATCGAAGATGAGAAGGAGCGCGGCCGCAAGGTGATGATGGTCGGCGACGGCATCAACGATGCACCCGCACTCGCATTCGCAGACGTCGGCATCGCCATGGGACATGGCGGCACGGACATCGCAATGGAGACGGCGGACGTCGTGCTCATGGGCTCCAGGATGGAGCAGCTGGCACACGGGTTCACAATATCCAAGATGACCTATAGGGTCATGCTGCAGAACACAGCCATCGCACTGCTCACCGTCGCACTCCTGCTCGGTGGTGTACTGTACGGCTACATCCATCTCGCCAGCGGCATGTTGATCCACGAAGTGAGCATCCTGCTCGTCATCCTGAATGCGATGCGGCTCAGGAAGATCAAGGAACATGTACCGAAGGAAAAGAAACTGCAGGAACGCTACAGTTAGAATTGATGGATTAAGAGCACTGTCCCAGAATTCCGGGGCAGTGTTCTCCTGCGTTTTATAGTTGAAAAGGATAAGTTGGTGGAATAAAAAGAAACCGGACGGCAGGTCCAGTTTCTAGTATTCATTCCTAGCTTGATTTGATGCTTTCGACTTCGTAGCCGAGTTTTTCGATGAATCCACTGATTTCAACAGGGCTGGTCTTGCTCCTGTATATGCACTTAATAGCTGGCATCACTTATTTGTGCGTAGTCAATGATTGCAAAGGTTTCCTTATTCATAATGTAATTGACATTTGAAATTCTTTTGCCGTTTGAATTGGCATGTGAGTAAACTCTAGATACGTCTAATTCTACTGTGCCATCTCCCAGATCATTGACATCATTTAAAGTTACCTCATAGGTCGTATGGTCTTTATAATCTCCACTTGATTTATTTGAGGTGATTTTATCATAAGCCGGGGTTCCTTCTCTAAGGTAATAGAAAATATCATCTTCCTCATCATTTAAAGTGTAATTGTAGTAGGCGGCCAGTCGATATAGATACTCATTGATGAGGGTTTCATATGTTATAAAGTCATCAGCACTAATTTCTTCAGATTCCTCATCTTCAGCATGAGGATTTTCATCAAATAGACTGCGTTTAACTGTACCGATTACTTTACCGTTGGGCGTACCAATAGTAGTAGCTCCTGTAATATAATATCGGCCATCCTCGCCCTCTCCTTCATAATTGTAGTACGGAAGCCCATTATGTGTCTTAGACCCATCATCGTAACCTTCTGGTTCCCCTAATGCTTTATACAGGTCCTCTTCTGGGATGCCTGCATAATAGTAAACAGAATCTACATAATTATAGTCTGGATCAATCGTATTATCTGACCCATCATTACCTGGCCCGAATGGAACAAGGTGTTCATATACTACTGCCAAGTTTCCATAGAATGCAGGAGAAGCCCCGCTAGTATAGAGTGTAAAATCGTAAGGGCCATATTTTTCTTCCACTTCTGTTTGTGACATTCCTGGGATAATTGCATCTTGTGCAAACGTCCCATCCGCATTACCAGTAGTGGTTCCGATTAGCTGGGATTTCACCTCGGAGGAGTTGATATCGAAATCAAGGGCTGCTCTATTTTCACTTAACGAAGGATTGTCATCTGAATCTTTTGAAGCGGTTTCAGATTCTTGTGCATCTTTGGAGGAGTTTGATCTATCTTCCTTATCGTTTTCTTCATCCTCCGATTCTTTCTGTTCTTCAAGTTCTTTACGTAACTCTTCATTTTCCTTTTCTAATTTTTTACGTTTTAGCTCTTCGTTTTCTTCTTTAAGTTTTGCTGTTTCTTCAGAAGTTTCACTGGCATTAGCATCGCCCACATCTTCCGTGGTTACTTCTTCATTTCCACACGCAACGAGGAACAGGGAGATCATCACTAGCATCAAAAGTCTCTTCAATAACATAACCTACTTTCATATTGTGTGTATAGTTACATATAGTATACTCTAATTTTAGAAAATATTGGGATTAATTTTAAAATAATTATATGGGTTAATTTAGAAGTAATTGATACTTTCCTTGGTCTTCTCAACTGCAGAGCCCCTAGACCGAAGTTAAACAGAAATTATACTATGAAAGTCTATGAATTATGCATAACAAATGTCTAGGGCTATTTAATGTATATATTTGTGATAGAGTCTCTCTTATTTATGTGAATCAAAATTGGTCTTAAGTTAGTGGTAAACAAAAAACCGGACATCCTGTCCGGTCTCTGACGTGAGTTTCTAGCTTAATTTGACGCTTTCAACTTCGTAGCCGAGTTTTTCGATTTCAATTTTCTTAACAGAATTGATTTGTTAAATTCACATAGTTCTACAATAATCCAAGCTATTTGTTTTCATCTTCTCCAAACACAGGGCCTAACCCTAATAAGATCGTAAGTGTGTTCATGATGGATAGAGTTAATACCATAAATTTTTTTAACAACTTTTTGCCTCCTAATCTTCAAAAGATAAATTAGTCGGTGCTTCTAATATTGTATGACTTAAATCCATATTCGTAGTTGGGGTAGAGACATCAACGATGGAAAATTGAAACTCATCTGCCCAGACTTTTCCTTTTCCCGCTAGTAAAATTCCAAAAGAAACGGAGCCACTGCTTTCAGGAACATCCAGTACTATCGAATAGTAGTTCCAATCAGTTGTAGAAGTAATGGGTCTGTCGCTCATATTATCGAATTGAAGTACATCTCCTAAAGAATCATCAACACGCATCCACATTCCACAGTAGTTTTCTACGTTTTCGGCTTTGATGAAGCTTGATAGTTTCAGTCTTTTTCCTTTAAACTGGTCAGCTTTAAACATTTGCATCATCGTTGCGAATTCATTTTCATTTGCAGCAGTTTTGGATTGTAAATAGCCAGCTGATTGACCTTGGTGGAATACTTTCTTATCGATACCCATTTCGTAATTATGTGGATGCGTCCCACTTAGCATCCATCCCTTTATATTACTTTCTTTTTCCATCTCTGACGCTCCTTTTTTAATAATCATTTTGGACATTAGTTTCCTGTACTTTCCAGGTGATAGACTGTATACGTTTTTAAACGCACGACTAAATGCTTCCTGTGAATTAAACTGAAAGCCCAAAGCAATATCAAGAATATCAACTTCTGTATAAAGTAATAGCACAGATGAGGTAGCCATTCTCCTGTTTCTGATGTATTCCGATGGTGACATCCCTACTTCAGATTTAAAAATCCTGTGCAGATGATATTTGGAGTACCCTGATTTTTCTTCCAGAACGGATTGTGAGAGCTCCATATCAAGATTATCTTCGATAAACTTTATTAATTCTTGTATGAGTAGATTGTTTACCATCATGTCACTCCTCTATGTATTAATCATAACAAGTTGAGAAGTGTATTTTTTGATAAATCTTGCTGTTTATATCATAAATTAATTATTTGCGAAAATTAGGTAAAACAGTTTCGATGGGTATAAGCTTTTCAAGTTTTCATGAAAGACTCTTATCTGTAAATTCCTTACTATTGAGATTTTGAACTCATAAAAAGCATTGTAGACAGTGAAATCCGATCTGCACTGAACCATATTGAAGAATGGAAGTTGGGGTCATTTTCTATAGAGTACGCTCCCTAACTCAAGATACTGAGGCTTAAAATGATTAATAAGAAATAGTATAGGTTCTTATTCATGATTTACTCGCCTTACTGATGAGACATTACTTTTCTATGCATTTACCGTCTATGATCTTTTCTCGACAACCAGCCTATACGTATTGAAGAAGAGGGAAGTGATGCCAACAACAATGAAGGCAATGGCCAGCAACAACCCCAGTAGCCTTGCCCATTCATGGTCATAAGGCGCACCAGTGACGAGGATATAAATATTGGCTGAAAGGAAATAAAGGAGTGTGATGACAAAAAGTAAATGTGTCACCTTGCTCAAAGCGGTTCTTCTTATCGTAATGACATCCCCTTGTCTCACATGAACCTGGTCACTTCGATTCAGCGACTCCACATATTTCAAAGTTCCCTCTGACTCCGGAATTGATACGACTTTCTCCTGAAAACCAGAAAGCGAGGTCATCATATCCCCATTAAACTCTAGAGGGATGGGCGTGAGGGCACCAAGTAATCCTGTACATCTTTTTACGGTAATCTCCATAAGATAACCACTCCTTTCCATCTAGGCTATCACACATGGATTAAGCTTTAAATTAACAGTGGAAGAATCGAGAAAGCGCATTTTTTGCTGTTTTTAGGAGACTTCAATCAAATGAAGTATATAAAAAAGAAACCGGACGACCTGTCCGGTTTCAAGCATGTGATTAAGATTCATCGTATACGGCGACCAGGCGTCCTTGGACTTCACCGCGGTGGAGTCTATTGATTCCTTCAGGAATTTCATCGAAGGTGATATCAGGGAGTTTAAGGGAGAGCCCGCCAATGCCGATCAGTGCAATTTTCATGCCCTTTTCCGCCTTGTCTCTGTTGAAGAGTGCATGGTAGGAAGTCATGCCGGCATCTGTGGCCGAAGCCGCCGTCATATGCGTAACCGTGTGCCAAGCCTGATGGGCCGGTCGGGCAAATGGCTACACGGTCTCCTTCCTTGAAATCCGTGACACCTTCACCGACTTCGATGATGATTCCGGCGTTCTCGTGCGCCATGATGACTGGAGCATTCATTAGAGACATCCAACCTTCATCTTCCATCGTGCCCACATCAGAGTGGCAGAGGCCTACAGTCCCTGTTTTGATGACTACATGGTCTTTCTCAGCTTTCGGATTTTCCTTTTCGACCAATTTCAACGGTTCATGCGTTTTAGTGAATTGCCAACCTTTCATTTGAACACTTCATTTTAATGATCTGTCCTGGTGAAGGACTTTACTCACTGTAATCTTCTCAAACTTCTTCTTCATAAACCAGAATGCGCATCGAACCAAAAAGTAAAAGGGAGTTTCTACACTCCCTTTTACTTGGTTGACATGGATTATTAGCTCGATTTGACGCTTTCGACTTCGTAGCCGAGTTTTTCGATGAGTCCCCTGATTTCATCAGGGCTGATCTTGTTCTCGTCGTGTTCCACTTTGACTTTGCTGGAGTTGAACAGCACCTTCGCCGTGTCCACACCATCACTCCTATTCAATGTGCCTTCAATCTTCTTGATGCAGCTCGGGCAGGTGAATGTTTCCGTCTTCAGATTCGTCTTCATAATGTTCTTCCTCTCCTTAGTAGTGTCTTCCTATCTCACTTACTATTATGGGACAGAAGAGGAAAATAAAAATTGACGCACGTCAATTATGGCGAAGATATATGGAAGACTTAATAATATGGGCTTTCCAGGCCGCATTGAAATATCTCCCATCTATGTTAACCTTTATTAATGTCAAATTTAAAAAATTCCATTATTTCAGGAAAGGTGTTGTAATGTATGAAATCATTTAAGAGCCTTATGACGGTCGGCATTTCATCGATTATTTTCCTTGCTGCATGCGGCAATGATGGAGCTGAGGATGAGTCGGCAGGGAATGGGGAAAGTGGAAATTACAGTGAAGAAATGGAGTATACCATTACTGGCATTGAACCGGGTGCAGGGATAACTGAATCGGCCCATAACACACTCGAGGCATACGATAACCTTGAGGGATGGGAACTTCAGGAAAGCTCGACCGCCGGCATGATGGCCGAGCTTCAGGATGCCATCGAAAACGAGGATCCGATTGTCGTTACGGGATGGACGCCGCACCATAAATTCATCCAATACGATCTGAAGATGCTCGATGATCCGAAGGCTGAAATGGGGGAAGTGGAATCAGTACATACGCTCACACGCCTCGGCCTTGAGGAGGATATGCCGAATGCATATCAGCTGCTTGATAACTTCAACTGGGAAATTGAAGACTTGGAACAGGTCATGTTTGATGCAGAGGAATCCGACTTTGAAACTGCAGCGGCTTCATGGCTGGAGGATAATCAGGATAAGGTAGATGAGTGGACTGAAGGTGTCGAGGAAGTCGATGGCAAGGAAATCGAACTTGCTTCAATGCCTTGGGAATCAGAAAAAGCTGCAGCAGCAGTCATCGAACAGGTATTCATCGACCTGGGATATGATATAGCAGTAACGGAAGTCGACCCTGCGATACTGTTTGAAAGCATCGCGAGCGGCAGCGCAGACGCCACGATTTCACCATGGCTGCCTTCAACTCAAGGCCACCTTTATGAAGACTACGAAGGTGAATTTGTCGACCTGGGTGAAAACTTGGTCGGTGCCCAGAACGGGTTCGTAGTGCCTGAATACATGGATATCGATTCCATTGAAGATCTGGAACCGAAGGAATAGGGATGAAGCAATCTCCATCAATAGTGATGGAGATTTATCTTTTCCGCTGGAATCATTTGAGGGGGGAAGAGTCCAAAAAGTATATGATTACAATAAGTTTGTAACTTTCATATTGGAAGCAGCTTTGACATTTTTATGAAATAAATGGTACGCTTATATGGTTGAAGTAACTTCGAACCATAGTTATTCATTTATGGAATACATAACTTCAGGAAACAGATTAATAAAGAGAAAGCAGGGATGACTTTTGAGTGTAATTGAAGTATCAAATATGACCAAAGTGTTTGGACAATATGATGACAAAGTAAAGAACCTGCTTGAGGAAGGAAAGTCCAAGACAGAGATACTGTCAGAAACAGGCTCGACGGTGGCTGTAAAATCAGTGGATTTCTCGATCGATGAAGGGGAAGTCTTCGTCGTCATGGGACTCTCCGGAAGTGGGAAATCCACGCTCATCAGATTGATCAACCGTTTGATAGAGCCCTCCACAGGAACCATCACCATACATGGTCAGAATGTATCGGAAATGGGCAAAGAGGAATTGAGGGAATTCAGGAGAAAGAATTTCAGCATGGTCTTCCAGAATTTCGCACTCTTTCCCTTCAAGACTGTACTGGAAAATGCGGCATTCGGGCTGGAAGTCAAGGATGTTCCGAAATCGGAGCGTCTTGAAAAAGCACAGTCGGCACTTTCACTGGTCGGCCTCGACGGATACGAGCATCAATATCCTTCACAATTATCAGGGGGGATGCAGCAGCGTGTCGGTCTTGCCCGTGCGCTTGCGAATGACACGGACATCCTCTTGATGGATGAAGCCTTTTCAGCATTGGATCCCCTGATCAGAAAAGAAATGCAGCAGGAGCTCGTACATATACAGAAGGATATGAAGAAGACGATCATCTTCATCACCCACGACCTGGACGAAGCACTCAACATCGGGGACAAGATCGCTCTGATGAAGGATGGGGAAATCGCCCAGATCGGTACACCGGTGGATATCATCACATCGCCGGCGGATGATTACGTCAGGTCCTTCGTCAAGGACATAAATCATGCGAAAGTATTGCGGATCAAGCATCTGATGGATACGACGGGCGATGCTGCTGCATACAGCCCTGAAGATGCGATAGAATCCCACGAACTGCTTACTGAATCCTTCAATTACTTCAAAGAGGGTGCAGAAGTCATTGCAGTTAAAGAGGATGATAAGGTCGTCGGCACTTTAAGTTCCCGTGCCGTCTACAAAGTATTGGCTGAAGGAAGTGGGGTGGGAGCTGATGATTGAGAACTTGATGCCTAATTTCCCGGTGGATGATTGGGTTTCGGATTTCGTTTCCTGGCTGACGGATACATTCCAGTTCATATTCGATCCGATCGAGGTTGGACTCAGTTCCGTGATGAATTTCATCATCGACATACTGACGGCGATTCCTCCAGTCATATTCATACTCGCTGTAATGGTGCTTACCTTCTTCTTCATGAAGCGGACGATTACTGCACCCATACTTGTCGCTCTCGGTCTTCTGTTCATATATGACCAGGAACTCTGGGCCAACATGCTGAGCACATTGACACTGGTTCTGATCAGTGCGCTGATTTCAGTAGTACTCGGGGTTCCGCTTGGGATATTGATGTCCCGGAACGATCGTTTTGAAGCGGTCATGAAGCCTATTCTGGACTTTATGCAGACAATGCCTGCATTCGTATACCTGATACCTGCAGTTGCATTCTTCGGTATCGGCATGGTGCCGGGCGTGTTCGCTTCATTCATCTTCTCTGCACCGCCGACAATCAGATTGACGAACTTGGGCATCCGGCAGATCGACCCTGAATTGACTGAAGCAAGTGATGCATTCGGAACGACAGCGATGCAGAAGCTGTTGAAGGTTCAAATGCCGCTCGCCCAGCCTACTATAATGCAGGGGATAAACCAGACGATCATGCTTGCACTATCCATGGTGGTCATCGCCTCCATGATCGGGGCTCCAGGACTTGGAAGGGATGTATTGAGTGCACTACAGCGTGCAGACGTCGGTACCGGATTCGTTGCCGGACTCAGCATCGTCATCCTGGCCATCATCATTGACCGTTTCACCCAGGCACGAAGTGCCAAATGACTTCAGTAACAATTTTTAAAAATAAATTTATATGGAGGTATGGTTCATGAAGAAAATCTATTTGTTGCTCCTCGCTTCAATGACGGCAATTGTACTTGCTGCATGTGGCGGAGGCGGCGAAGAAGAGCAGACCGAAGAAGCCGGCAACGGTGAAGGCGGCTCTGAACTCGGACAGGAAACCATCGAAATCCCTTATGTTGAGTGGGATTCCGAAATCGCATCTACGCACGTGATCCAAAAGGTTCTTGAAACTGAAGGGTACGACGTGGAGATCACTCCGCTGGATAACGCAGTAATGTGGCAGTCCGTCGCATCAGGAGACACTGATGCAATGGTTTCAGCTTGGGTGCCACTGACTCACGGAGATTTGTACGATGAGCATGAGTCAAGCCTGGACGATCTGGGTCCAAACCTTGAAGGTGCAAAAATTGGCCTTGTCGTCCCTGAAGATTTCCCTGTAGATTCCATCGCAGACCTGTCCGATGAAGCTGGTCAGCAGGTCACTGGCATCGAACCGGGAGCCGGTGTCGTACAGGCAGCAGAAGACGCAGTCGAAACATACGATAACCTTGAAGGATGGGAAGTCCAGACTTCCTCTTCAGGAGCGATGGCAACTGAACTGGGTCAAGCAATTGACAATGGTGAAGAAATCATCGTGACTGGATGGACGCCACACTGGAAGTTCCAGACATATGACCTCAAATACCTCGAAGACCCGGAAGGTGTATTCGGCGAAGCTGAAACAATCAACACCTTGGCACGTGAAGGATTGGAAGAAGATGCACCACGCGCCTATGAAATTTTGGATAATTTCTATTGGGAAACTGGAGATATGGAAGAAGTAATGCTGGAAATCGAAGATGGTGCTGATCCATCAGAAGCTGCTCAAAATTGGATTGATGAGAATCAGGACACAATCGATGAGTGGCTGCAGGCAAGTGAATAAGTAAGAAGTATTAAGGGACCCTGGTCGATAAGACCAGGGTCCCTTAATCATATGGAAATAAATCTGGTTATCGGGGACAGGCATCTTTAACCAATATGGCAATCTTCCATTTCACTCAAGTGATCAAGTATTCCCTCCATTTTTGTGGCTCATCATGTCACTTTGCAATTTTTCTTTGCCTAATACTTTCTAGAACTATTTAATATAATCAAAGGATAGTTATTGATGTCCCAATGGTTCAAAGTGTGCATTGGAATAACATGGTAATATGATAAGGCCTCACAATCCTTAAGTTATATGGCGAGGTTTCCGTGGAAGAACTGGATATGGAATTCAGGCGCCTTCTGGAAGAAAAGAGAAAACTGCTTCGAGATGAAGGACATTAAATGATAGACTGGAGTCGGGAATAGTTACAACAATTTTTCTTTTAAGAAAGAGCAGGAAAATGGAGGGAAGGACATGCAAACCATGATTTTGAGCGTAGTGGCCATTCTATTGTTCACGGTGTTTATACTGATGAGTAAAATAGACAGGCTGGAAGGCCGTCTGAAGAATACACAGCAGATTCTGGAGCAGATTGCAGCGCAGTATGACATGCCTGAAAATCCAGTCAATGATGAACTGCGTCGTCTCATTAATGACGGCAAGGAAATTCAGGCAGTCAAGCGGGCCAGAGAAGCCCTCGGCCTCTCACTCATTGAAGGCAAGCAGTATGTCGACAGGCTGAAAAGCTGATTCGTCCAGGCTGCGTGATATAGGACCTCATTCTCATAGAAATCACTCTGAGTAGAGCCCCCTAAAAATCAGGCCCAGCTTGCGAAGCAAGCTGGGCCATTTTCTATTTCTTCATTTCTAGCGGGCACCACCGCCGCCACCGCCGCCGGCACCAGCGCCGCCGCCCATCCCGGTCGATCCTCCGCTGCCTGACGCGGCGGAAGAGTTGACGGAACTGAATCCGCCCTGACCAAGGCCTTTCGACCAGCTTTGCGCTGTCAGATGCGAACCGAAGTAGTAATGGATCATCACTGGATATGCTGTCTGATTCCCTTCATCCGGCGTCAGTTTGGAGAGGTGCTTCCTGACGTCATCGCCTTCGCCGACAAGCAGGCTCCAGATGATATGGGTCCTGTAGGTGTCATCATCTTCATAAATCCGGCGGTAATCCTCCTTCAGATAATTTTTATATTGGGAGAGCTGATCAAGCAGCTGATTCCCTTTTTCAGTCGGCGCCTCTATCGGTACCGTAATCCCCCACACTTTATCTTTTTCAAACTTGAAATAGCCATGCGCCTCGAGCCAGCGCTTTGAATACTCCACGATTTCATCGGCGACCGTGCCGACTTCCTTCGCATGCTGCTTCGACCATTTCCTCAATGCCTTTTCCCCGATGACACCTTCATCCGCAGTATCGAGCATCATCCTCCATAACAGCGGTTCATAGCTGCCTTCGAGATCATTCTCCTCCAGTTGTTCACTCACTTCCTTGAAGGAGTAGGAGTACCCTTTTATCAGTTTCTGATAGTCATGTATGATGATTTGCGGCCTCCCTTCATCAAGCTTCTGGCCGTCCTTCCGATCGATTTCAATCGTGATTCTGCCTTCATCCATCCATTTCATCAAGTATGCCTGGAATATATCTTCAAAGTAGCTCATATGCAGATGGTTGAATATATAGGAGAGGGCTGCGTAATCATCGATTTCAGGGGGTCTTTTTGTCTCATGCCCTTTATTCCTCCGCTTGATGTGGTGGGCTGAATCCACATGTCCGCCCTTCGTCTGTCGTCTGGAGTACTTTGTGAAGAAGGTGATGATGGCTGCGATTGCAGCACCGAACGCACCGGTGATTGCGGCGATGGTCCCGCCGCTGAGGCTGCCGTCATCGTAGATTGAGCCGTCCATGGCCGCTGCCGCCTCCTCTTCGAGTGTCCCGTCATCCGTTGCGTCCGTATTGAACGTTCCTTCAGGAAAATGCATCAGCAGCACGACATCATTGCCGCTCGTCAATGTCTCTCCGGCAGTCCAGCGGATGCCGTCCTCGACCGCAACGATGTCCCCTTCAAAGCCGAAACCCCAATAACGGATGTCTTCATCATTGAGCGGGACATCCGATGTCACATCCATTATGAAATTATCCGTCGGCAGCTCGGTGAATGTATCGAAGTTCCAGTAGAGTGACTGGCCGTCCTCCAGATTGCGCACCGCATTCTCCAGGGTGTAGTTCACGACATACGTCTGTTCACCGTAGTCGCCGATCCCCCAGACGAGCTCTGTCCCGTCATCGGTATCGATCATACCGTACCGGCCCGCCTTCTCTTCGAGGCCTGCATCCATATCCCAGTCCTCTTCTTCCGTAAAGCCTTCGACGGAGAAATCGGTGACTTCGACGCCGTTCATATCATCATCATCGAACACCATATAATTTTCCGTGCCCTCCGTCATATCGGCCTCCCGCGTCTCCGTCACTGTCACCGAACCGTCCGGATTGATCTCCACTTCCATATGCATATTGGTGATTTCGTTCGCCTCAGCGTCCATACTGAGCATCAGGACGGCTGCGAAAGTAACCCAAATTCCCAGAATGTATTTCATATTCCAACCCTCTTTCATTAGACCGATATTAAATGTCCTTCTTTCCATTATTCCACTTTATGCTAAAAAAATGAAATACTATCACATGGAGTTTACGGGGTTACAGATCCTGTTCCGTCTCATTTATTTATAGTTAATCAACCAGACCCTTTGAAAAGTTTTAATTGAAAGGTGTAATGCGGGGTGATTATGGAATCGGGGGTAGAACGGAAATATCCGGTTGGGAAGTATATGATACCGGTCATGGAAAAAATCCACATGGGAACGTCATTTCCTTTTATACTTAAGACATGAAGCAGCAGTGGAGGATGAAAAGGTCTATGAGCATTCACCAAGAAGGAGAGATGGGAATGAGTGAGGACTACAGGGTCGAGTTGACGTTGGATGAAGAACTGGATGAGAATCACATCGTCATTCAATGCCGGTCTCAAACGCTCGGGGCAAGGATATTGTCGCACCTGAACAGTTTGGCCAGTGACAGGAGGAGATTAGTGGTGAAACAGGCGGAGGAGTATGTGATGGTACAAAAATCGGAGATCATATTTGCTGAAGTGTATGGGAAAGAGCTGACATTGTACACGCAGGAGGAAGCACTGAAAACCTCGAAAACCCTCTCTTCACTGATGGGGGAACTATCGAAAGAAAAGTTCGTGCAAGTATCCAAATCCTCGGTGTTGAACATGGAGATGATCCAGCGGGTCGAGCCTTCTTTTTCCGGGAACCTGGTTGCAAGGATGGCGAATGGTATGAAGGTGAGCATCTCAAGGAGATACGTACCCCAGTTGAAAAGCATGCTTGGAATATAGGAGGGGAAATGATGACAATTTTAAATCTCATGAGATTTATCATGCGGGCGCTCATGATCGGAAGCTTCATCTACAGCGTCAATATTGCTTTCGGTCACGCATCACAAGGTAGTACAGAAGTAATCAGCGTGTGGATCGCTTCAGCTGCGATCGGCGCAGTCTCAGTGCTCTACACATTGAATGTTCCTGAAATGATTTGCGTATCGGCACAGGTGGCAGTCGGGCTGATCGGATTTACAGCAGCGGCGGTCTTCAATGGATGGATCGGAATGTCGACGGGTGAAATGATCGGATTTGCTTTGGTGACATTTGTTCTGATGATGATCATCATCGGGGTTCAATATATCTTTGCAATCCTTGATTCGAAGAAGATCAATGAGAGGCTGGACCGGAGCGAGTGATTCAGAGTTGGCATTTTGGACATTCATGATTTAAGTGTAAAGCGCACCCGGTTTTGACCGGATGCGCTTTATATGTGGCATATAAATATTTTTATTCGAGTGGACATGTGTTTTGATTTTATTATCTGTCCTTCCAACTTTATTATACACCATGTAAAAAGTAAATTACAGACTGCACCTGCAATGGAAATCGGTGTATATTATTCTCAGATTTAAAATACTATTGTTGGGAGTGTTGAAGATGACGGAGAAAATGCAAGATAAGGGACCGTTCTTCCATGGTACAAAAGGTGAGCTGGCCCTCGGGGACATGCTGAGTCCGGGCTTTGGATCGAACTTCAGGAGCAGGGGACTGAACCATATCTATTTCACTGCCACGCTGGATGCCGCCAAGTGGGGTGCAGAGCTTGCACAGGGCGAGGGTGCGGAAAGGATATATATCGTCGAACCGACCGGCCCATATGAGAATGACCCGAACCTTACGGATAAGCGTTTCCCCGGGAATCCCACCCGGTCCTACCGCTCGAAGTCGCCGCTTAAGGTTGTGGCGGAGCTGGGCCGTTGGGAACGGCACAGTGAAGCGGAGATCGACAGGATGCACGAAGGGCTTTCAAAACTCCGCGAAGCGGGAAAGGATATCATTGAAGACTGATGGCATCAGCTCCTGAGACGTACCATGTACATGTCATGGATGATCGACAGCTGCTGCTTGGCATCGGGGGTGGCCTCGAGTTCGAGGATATCGTTCATCAATGCAAGCTTTCTTGCAAACAGGCCGAAATTGTTGATCATGGTCATGATTTCATCCATCATCGATGCCCCTTGTGGCAGTGAACCGTCTGCCTGGCCCTCCTGTACGATATTTTTGACGATGAGGGCGATCTCTTTACGGATTTCAAAATATTTGGCGGCGGCAGTCTCATAATCCTCGATGTCACCGATGTTGGCGTCGAACCTGTCGATGAACTTTGCTTCATCTATGACATCGGGTGTCTTCAGACGGTTGTATTGATGAAAAATTGCCTCGATCTTTTCAAAGCCCGACAGCTTCTTTTCCTGTATAGCATGGAAGAATCCGAGTTCGCGTGAGAGGAGTTGCTCTGCAACTGCGATGATGACAAGTTCCTTCTTCGGAAAGTACCTGAAGAGTGTGGCGACTCCAATACCGGCCGCGTCAGCAATGTGCTGCATCTGTACAGTCTCCCAACTGTTTTTTGTGAACAGCCGTTCTGCCGAGTCGATTATGGTTTGATACCGCTTCTCCCTGTTGCTCTGCTGTTTTGACATGACATTCCCTCCTGTAATGTGACTATTATAATACATGTGCAATTGATAGCCCATCCCTGAATAAAGTAGTATAATAAAAATGATAGTTTAACTATCATTTTTTAGAGGAGGGTTATCATGAGAGGATTATCAAAAAAAGTCGCCATCATTACAGGTGGTGCGCGGGGCATGGGGGAATCCCACGTCCGCAGATTTATTGAAGAGGGTGCAAAAGTGGTGTTTACGGACATCAATACTTCAGCCGGGGAGGCACTTGCTGAAGAGCTTGGTGAAAATGCGGTATTCGTCGAGCACGATGTGACGGATGCAGACGGCTGGAAGACGGTCGTCGACCAGGCTGAGTCTGCTTTCGGACCGGTCAATGTGCTGGTCAACAACGCAGGCATCAGCATGAGCAAAACAATTTTTGAAATGACCGAAGCGGAATACAGGAAGATCATCGACATCAATCAGGTCTCCGTCTTCCTTGGAATAAAGGCTGTCCTGCCATCCATGCAGAAGGCGGAAGGTGGATCCATCGTGAACATCTCGTCCATGAATGGCATCGTCGGAGGTGCACCGGGCTATACCGACTCCAAATTCGCAGTCAGGGGGCTGACGAAAGCTGCGGCCATCCAGCTCGGCGGACTTGGCATCCGGGTCAATTCCGTCCATCCCGGTGTCATCGAAACACCGATGGTGTCAGAAGGCGATGCCGTCGAACAGATCCGGGAATTCGCCAAGCAGATTCCGATGAAGCGTACAGCGCAGTCGGAAGAGGTGACGAATATGGTGGCATTCCTCGCCAGTGATGAGGCCAGCTATTCCACCGGTTCCGAGTTCATCATCGATGGCGGTCTAACTGCAATGTAGAAAAGAAGCATCTGTCCTCAACTGGACAGATGCTTCTTTATTGGTATGAGAGGATTTGAAGCCAACATCGAATCGGCATCGACCCTAAATTATTTAAGCATAAACCGGCCATGGGACGGGTACAGTAGTAAGTGGAGAAACATAAAAGGAGGCGCACATTTCATGGTCATTAGACTGATATTCAGTGCCATCGTTCTGCTGCTGTTCACGGCTCTGTTCATGAAGAAACTGAGCAGGGAATCAAAAGAGCAGAGCAGGGTATCGAAGTGGAGCATCTTCTTCCTCGTGCTGGCAGCGGTGCTGTGGATTGCCCTGATTCTTACAATATTCGGCATGGCGATGTAGAATAAAGGGGAGCCGTATTTTCCTGGAAAGCATTTCTGAAATGCGGAGAGAAATGGCTGCTCCCTTTAACTTTGCCGGTACAGGTTGTCATGAAGGATACATACTACAGATGAGGGGGAGAATGAATGGATTTCAGAAGGGTGATTGAAGCAAATAGGGAAAGCTACATGGATGAACTTTTCGAAGTGCTGAATCAGAAGAGCATCAGTGCACAGAACGATGGCATCAGAGAGTGCGCTGAATTGATGATGGAGAAGCTGAAGAGTTCCGGCATCGGACATGTGGAACTGATGGAGACGGAGATACACCCCGTCGTCTATGGGGAGTACCATGTGTCAGATGATGCACCGACGATACTGATCTATGGGCACTATGACGTCCAACCGCCGGACCCGATCGGAGAATGGGAAAGCCCGCCCTTTGAGCCGACAATCCGTGACGGCAGGATATATGCACGCGGTGCCGGGGACAACAAGGGCCAGATCATGGCACAGATCATGGCCATCCGGACCTATCTTGAAGCGGAAGGCGAACTGCCGGTGAATGTAAAGTTCCTCATTGAAGGCGAGGAGGAGATCGGCAGTGTGAACCTTGATTCATTCGTGGCACAGCATAGGGAGAAGCTTGAAGCGGATCTCGTCTATACTTCCGATGGCCCGATGCTGCCGAATGGCCATCCCTATGTGCTCCTCGGCGTGAGGGGGATGCTGTATGTAGAGCTTGAGGCGCGTGAAGCGGACTTCGACAACCATTCCGGGAATAAAGGGAACATCGTACCGAACCCTGCATGGAAACTGATGGATCTCCTCCGTACGATGCGTGATGCGGATGGTCAGGTGCTGATCGAAGGATTCCACGACACCGTGAAGGCACCGACTGAACGCGAGATGGAACTGATTGAAAAGCTCCCATTCGACCTGGAAGAAGTGCGGCGGAACGTTGGACACACGGGCATCGAAATGACGAAGGCGGAGTACTATAGGAAGCTGTGCTTCGAGCCGACCTTCAACATCTCGGGCTTCACCAGCGGCTATGGCGGGGAAGGGGCGAAGACGATCATCCCTAAGGATGCCAAGGTGAAGATTGATATGCGCCTCATCATGGACCAGGATCCGGATGTCATTTTCGAACTGATCCGGGACCATGTCACGCGGCATGCGCCGGATGTCTCGGTGAAGAAGCTTGGACAGATGTCACCTTCCAGATCATCCGTAGACCTTCCATTCATCGAACCGATACGGAAGGCTGCCGAAGCGTCATTCGGGAAGGAGGCCTTCATCCAGCCGAGCATGGGCGGCAGCCTGCCTGATGCCGTATGGACGAAGGTGCTCGGAACCCCGTCGGTCGTCGTCCCATATGCGAATGTCGACGAGGCGAACCATTCACCGAATGAGAATCTGGTGGTCGAGCATTTCTACAGCGGGATTGAGACGACATGCCGGGTGATTGCTGAAATGAAGCACATCAAACTTTAAGTGAAGTGCGCTGGAGATTTCCAACACCCTTTGTTCATTAAATTCAATTTGTCATCGGCTGCCCGGCCGGCTGTTCGAGAAATGCCTGCAGCGCTTCGAACTGTGCCTTCGCGTCATTCCAGCCGAGTTCATATAGGGCTTCGAGCTTTTCCCTGCTGCGCTCGGTCCGGCCGACCTTGAGGCTCCTGCTCGGGCTGATGACGAATGCATTGCCGTCGCGTTCACGTTT
The DNA here is from genome assembly GCF_003814515.1 of Salinicoccus roseus. Taxonomy (NCBI): domain Bacteria; kingdom Bacillati; phylum Bacillota; class Bacilli; order Caryophanales; family Staphylococcaceae; genus Salinicoccus; species Salinicoccus roseus. The sequence continues at coordinate 247,015 of NZ_RKQJ01000003.1, read as the reverse complement.
GGAGACGTCATAGAGGGTTTCATTGTAGTGTCTGTATCGGACGCCGAGCTTTTCGTTGATGATGGGATGGTCCCTGTATTTGATGATCTTCGTCATCCGGCTCGGTTTCTTGAAGTAGCCTCGGGGCTTTGTGAGGATGACGACATTTTTCGGGAAGCCGTCCGATTCCGCTTTCCTGATCGGAATCGGGTCGGAGATGCCTCCATCGAGCAATTGCCGGCCACGGTAGTGGACACTCGAAGCCACGAATGGAAGCGAACTTGAAGCCCTGAGCAGTGTCGGAAGCGACTCTGCATCATAGTCCTGCTTCCTATAGTAGGCCGGTTCACCGGTCTCACAGTCCGTCGTGACGATGACGAACTCTTCTGGATTTCCGAGCAGCGTCCCGGTATCGAATGGAACGAGGGTGTTCGGAATCTCATCGAAGATGAAATCCATGCCGAAGAGCTCGCGTCTGCGGAGATAGTTGGAGAGGGAGATGTAGCGCTTGTCATCGATATAGTCCAAGTTGACGCGTCTGTTGCGTCCACGCTGCCTGGCCAGGTAGGATGCACCCATGCAGGCACCTGCAGATACACCGATGACATATGGAAAGTAGAGTTCCCGGCTCATGAAGTATTCTAGCACACCAGCGGTATATAGACCCCGCATGCCGCCGCCTTCAAGCACCAGTCCTGTGTCTGTCATAATTCACACCTTCAGTCCTTTTAAATGTAGATATCATATAATAAATCCATTCTAGCAGAATTCGGGTCTACGTGTAAGGCGGACGGACTGTGGGAAAACCTTCATATGTTAGAATTTGTCTAAGGGATTTTAGGAGGGGAAAAGCATGCCGGAATTGAATAAGACTTCTTTGCTTCTCGGACTGGTATGGGTGGTCCTGTCATTCATCGCTGTGAGGACTCTCCTCATGGAATGGCTCCAGACGATGCCGGTGGTCACCATCGCAATAATCATTATAGGTCCTGCGATGCTGATCAAGGCTTTGTTTGAGAATATACTCAAATATGACTTCTTCAACAAGGACTACAAGAAGGGGAAGAAGCGGAAGGCTAAGCGGGGAAGAGACGAATGAATATTAAGAACGCCGCATCTGATTCAGATGCGGCGTTTGTCATACCATGGAATTCTAGAATGCCGCTGTCCAGCCGCCATCGACTGTGAGCACTGTGCCGTTGACGAAGCTTGAATCCTCTGAGCCCAGGAAAAGCGCTGCTTCAGCAACCTCTTCAGGCTGACCGGTGCGCGGTGACAGGCCGTGCGTCATGCCGGCACGCTGCATGCCGAAGTCGCTGACGTCCTTCATGCTGGAACCGATATTGGTCTCGATTGCGCCCGGTGCAATGCCGTTGACCCGGATGCCGTTCTTCGCGTACATAAATCCTGTGTTCTTCGTGAGTGCCACCACGGCATGCTTGGATGCGCCATAGGCGACGCCCGCATGTGCACCATTCAGTCCGCCGGTGGAGATGGTGTTGACTATGACGCCTTCCTTCTCGTTCTCCATCCAGTAGTTCACCGCCTTGCGCATTGCACGCATGACACCCTTCGTATTGACATCGAAGATCTGGTCCCACTTCTCGTCGGTGATTTCACCGACCGGCTCGAAGCCGTCCATGATGCCTGCATTGTTGACGAGGATGTCCAGTTCTCCATATTCACTGATTGCCGTATCGACTATCTTCTCCACCTGATCCTTGTCCGAGACATTGACGCTGACCGCTTTCGCAATACCCCCTTCATCAATGATTTCGGCCGTGACCGCTTCAGCCCCCTCCATATTGAAGTCGGCGACGATCACCTTTGCGCCTTCCTTTGCATAGAGCTTCGCAATCGATCTGCCCATTCCTGAGGCTGCACCTGTGACAATCGCGACTTTACCTTCCAGTTTTGCCATTCATATCTCTCCTTACGAATAATTGGATTACATACTTCCATTTTATTCCTTCTAATAAAATCTGCAAGCGATTACACTCGCAACGCAAATTTCCATATTTGCTGTCATGTTTAACAAAGCCGTGCACGGGTATCCAAATGTTGACCGTGATTTGAAGCATGTTGCTGACATGGTCAATCAATTGAAACGGTAACCACTAAATAAAACAAATGAACTACGGAGGGATTATTATGCGTAAGATCGAAACATTCAATACTGAACAGGAAGCAGTCAGCAGAATCGATCAGCTTAAGACCGAAGGCGTAGACGAAAATCAAATTACAATCGTATCCAATCGTGACCTTGAAGCCGGTGGCGCATTCGGCGACTATTCCGGTGTAAACGTCAAGAGTTCCGAAGGCAGTGCATGGGATAAAGTCGTGTCATTCTTCACAGGTGATGCGCCTGAAGACCAGGCAGTAAACAATATGAATCTGACAGCTGCAGAAGAGCAGGAATACAGGGAAGCACTTGATGCAGATAAGATTCTCCTTTATGTAGACGGCACTTCAACAGTTGAAGGCCAAGGCACAGGCGTTGCAGGCGGACCGGCAGCAGGTGCTGCAGGTGCACGTGCAGACCGTGACTTAGATGACAGGGATCTCAACGACAGAGACCGTGCCGATAGGAATGTTACTACAGACGAAGAGTCACTCAAGCTCCATGAAGAGCGGCTGAACGTCGACAAGGAGAACGTCAAGACCGGCGAAGTCAACATCGACAAGCATACTGAAACAGAGCGTCAGGAATTCGATGTTCCGGTAGAGCGTGAAGAAGTTACAGTAGAGCGGCGTCCTGTAGATGGCGACCGTCCAGTCCGTGATGGCGAAATCGGTGATGACAATGATTCCATCAGGGTACCGGTCAATGAAGAACGCGTCAATGTAAATAAAGAAGACGTCGTTTCTGAAGAAGTCGTCGTCAAGAAGGATAAAGTCAGAGATACTGAACATGTCTCCGAAGATGTCCGTCGTGAAGATGTCGATATCGATGAGAATACGACCGGCCGTACCAGAGATGGTGTCGGCAGGGACGGTCTCAGAGATGACGATGAAACATTGAGGGACAGCCTGAGGGATGACGCGAGAAGAGACGATAAACTATAATAGTGCATTCCACATTTAATGCCGACCCGGGTTTCCGGGCCGGCATTTTTTTAACTGTATATGGCGATGATTTCAATTTCAATACCAGTTGACCGCATCTTGATGGGTGACAGGATTCCGGAGTCGGGAAGCCTTTTTTCAACTGCTTTTAATGTGCCGGCATTGAGTGTGACGAAATCCTTCAGAGGGTCGAACAGCGTGAAGTGCGTCTCATGGGTCCTTCTGACCTTGGCCAGGACGATGTTATCCTCCGACAGCTCCTCCAGTTCATTCTCCTCAATCAGCAGGCAGTCCTTATGAAGTTTGCTGAAGATGACCGTGCCCATGTCATCATTATAGACGGGCAGTCTGATCTTATCGAAGTCGAACACCATGTTGAACAGTTCGACATCATCGGATGTCCTGCCCATGAATCCGGCCTGCTCCAACTCCGCCTTCATCCGTTTCGTCATTTCATACATATCGAATGACTCATGTATCTTGAGGGGGAGAGTGGCCCGGAAGATCATCCGTCGGCTCAGGTCTTCGATCTGATGGAAGATGGGTTCCGTCTCGAAATCGACGAAGAAGTCGTTATCCACAAGGCTGTGTTCAAGGTTGATGAGTTTTGATGCCGGGTTATTGATGACTTCCCCCTTTATGACGGAAGATTTTCCGAGGCCCACATGTGTATCATTGAATCCCAACTGAGCCCCTTTGTCGGTCTGCGATTCGATTTCGTTGAATTGTACCGCCCGGCCGGCATTGGCGAATGTATAGTAGGTGTCATATAGATTTTCGTTAAAATATATCAGGTTATAGAACATGTCCCAACCTCCAATGGTGTGGGGTGCGTGGATATGATGACAGTCTGTTCTGCCGATCATCACTGCACCCCGATATTTTCAATGTCACCCGAACGTATACCCATTATATCACGAACATACGTTCGATTAAATGGTGATGTAGAAAATAGGAAGGTGTTATAATGGATACATATCATGAAGGGAGTGCTGCACATGGATTTTGATGCCGTCATGGAGGAACTTGAAGGTCTGGGAAAAGAACGCACGAAGAAGATGTATATATCGAACGGGGCGAAGGAACCTGTCTTCGGTGTGGCAACGGGTGCCATGAAGCCGATGGCGAAGAAGATAAAAACCAATCAGGTACTTGCTGAGGAATTGTATGCGACGGAAAACTATGATGCCATGTATTTCGCAGGCATCATTGCAGATCCGAAAGCGATGACACGTGCGGATTATGACCGTTGGATCGAAGATGCCTATTTCTACATGCTTTCGGATTACGTGGTGGCGGTCACCTTATCCGAGTCCGACATCGCCGAGGAGGTTGCCGATGGATGGATCGACAGTGGGGAAGAACTGAAGATGTCGGCCGGGTGGAGCTGCTACTGCTGGCTGCTCGGCAGCCGGAAGGATGATGCGTTCGAAACCGGCAAGATATCCGGGATGCTCGACAAGGTTGAAGCGGACATTCATTCAGCCCCCGAGCGGACGAAGGCTTCCATGAACAACTTCATCTATACCGTCGCGACATCTTTCCTGCCGCTGCATGACAAGGCGGTCGAAACCGCCGGAAGAGTGGGGAAGATCGAAATTAGAAGGGAAAACAAAAAACCTGCCATACTGGATGCCCATGGGAACATCCAGAAGCAGGTCGACAAGGATCGGATCGGCTTCAAAAGGAAGTATGTAAGGTGTTGATCAGATTGCGGGTGTCCAGTAGTACAGTACGGCCACAATCAGCATGATGATCGGTATCGCTGGAAGCAGGTTCGCCACCCGGATGTTCAGGATGCCGAGGAGCCTCAGGCCGATGGCAATGATCATGACGCCGCCTGCACCGGTGATTTCGATGATGAACTGATCCATCAGGTCCGGTGGGATGAAGCGGTCGATCTGGGCGGCGAATATCGTGATGGAACTCTGGAACAGGAATACCGGAACAGCGGAGAAGATGATGCCGATGCCGAGTGCCGAAGTCAGGAAGATGGACATGATGCCATCGATCAGCGACTTCGTAAAGAGCACCGTATGGTCGCCACGGAGGCCGCTGTCAAGGGCACCGACGATGCCGACGGCACCGACTACATAGACTAGGGTGGCCGTGACGAAAGCCGCCGCGACACCGCCTTCCTTTGCCCCGGTCTTCGTCTCGAGCCATATACCGAAGCGGTTCATCCGCTCCTCGATGTGCCATCTCTCCCCGAGCATTGCACCGAGTGCGATGCTGATCACAACGATGATGATCCGATTGCTTTCCAGAGCCATGTCGATGCCGAGGACGATGACTGTGATCGAGAGCCCCTGGATGATGGTGGTCTTCATATCTTCATTGATGTTGCGCCAGAACAGGCCGATGAAGCTGCCCGCGATGATCGCCAGGGCGTTGACCGCAGTACCGAGAAGTGACAACATTGACTTTCCTCATTTCTGTGATGTACGCCATCAGATGGTATGAAATACTCTGATGACTTTTGATTAGTATAATGATATTACTGGATCGGGCGGTTGTCAAAGGGGGATCAGCAGATCCTCCGGCGGTTTGGGGAAGTTTATGATGCTCTGAAGAGGGAAAAATGGAAACATCATAAAAAACGTTCAAGGAGGCAACTATAAATGGCTAAAACCATCATGATTACAGGTGCGGGTTCCGGACTCGGGAAGGGGACGGCGCTCGGATTGGCAAAAGAGGGACATAAGGTCATCGCCGCTGTAGAGATTCATCCGCAGATCACCGGCCTGAAGGAAGCGGCGGAAAAAGCCGGGGTGGACCTTGAAATCTTCAAGATGGACATCACAAACCCGGATGACCGGGAACGGATGAAGCGCTATGACTATGATGTATTCGTCGCGAATGCTGCAGTCAATGAAGGCGGCCCGATATGGGAAGTGCCGATGTCGGCGCTGAGGCAGCTGTTCGAGGTGAACGTCTTCAGTACGCTTGAAACAGCCCGTATCGCAGCAGAGCACTTCGTTGAAAAGCGTCAGGGCAAGATCGTCTTCATGTCCTCGATGGCCGGGACGATGGCTTCTGCCTATAAGGGACTCTATGCATCATCCAAGCATGCCGTAGAAGCCATCGCCAAATCGCTGAGGCAGGAGATGGAAGCATTCAATGTGCAGGTTGCGACGATCAACCCGGGACCATTCGATACCGGGTTCAATGACCGCGCCGTGGAAGAAAAGTGGGAATGGTTCGACTCGGAAAAGCACCATACTTCCGTTGAAAACCTGAAGGAGAGCGAGCAGGGACTCGACCAGCAGTATGATCCGCAGATGATGATCGACAAGATGGTGGAGGTCATTCCGAAGGACCACCACAAGTTCCGTACCGCATATCCTGAAGATACTGCCGAGAACATGCGCAAGGAAGAACAGGACAACTGGGATATCGAGATATAAAGAAACAGGGTGCAGCACCAAACGGTGCCGCACCCTGTTTTACTGTAATCTATACAAATGAACTGCCAAGTACGCTGTTCACATCATTTACTACAACGAATGCTTCTTCATCATACTTTTGGATCAGACGCTTGAGGCGTGTCAACTTGGATTTATTGATGACGACATAAAGGATGTCGTTCTCTTCCCTGGAGTAGAATCCTTTACCATTCATCATTGTGACGCCCCAGCCGATTTCACTGTTGATCAGCTTGCCGAGCATCTCCGGATTTTTGGAGATGATGGTGATGGCCTTCTTCGGATTCATACCTTCTATCATGAAGTCCATGACCTTCACGTTGATGTACATGGCTACAACGGTGAGCAGCACCTGCTCGATTGTAAGTACCGTCAGGCCGAGTGTGATTACCATGAGGTCGAATATCAATACGGCGTTGGTGATCTTCACATCCAGATACTTGTGGGCGATCCTGCCGAGTATCGCAGAACCTGCTGTGGTTGCGCCGATTCGGATGACGAGCCCATTGCCGAGTCCGAGGAACAGGCCGCCGAATATCACATTGAGCATCACTTCGTTCGTCTGTACTACCCATGATTCCGTAATGCCGAGGAATACGGACATCATGACTACTGCAAATATCGTATAGTACATCCCGCGTCTTGAGAGGAATCTGAACCCAATAATAAGCAGCAGGCCGTTCAATACGAGTGTGGAGATGGCCGGAGAAATGTCAAACGCATACAGGATTATGATGGCCAGTCCCGATACGCCTCCGTCCCCGAGATTCCCTGGAATCATGAATAGATTCACACCGATGGAAAAGAGGAAGGCCCCCAATATGACAGCCAGGATATTCATCCATGTCTGCATTGTAAATGCTGGCGCCAGGCCGGCTTTCACCTTCTCAAAGTTTGTTCTTTCCAGTCTATTTTTGATTATCATCATAACCCTCCTTGTATGTCGCTTGATTAGCTTCGATTCATAATACTAGAAAATCATGACAAATTACAATGCCTTTATATATAGTCCTAATTTACAGAATTTTAACGCTGTATCCCTTGGCATGACTGGAGTTTGATACGCCTGGGGGTAAGCGCTTCCCAAACCGGTTATTGAATAGTGACAAAGTTGTGACAGTACGTAATATGGTTGATGAAGAGGGGATTTTCACATGGCTGATGCCGGGTTCCAGGAAGGCGATGATTGGTGCCGGGTGCTGAACGGCTGGAAAAATGATAGGATGTCATCATTCGAACAGATAGGAGGAGACCCATGGAAATTGCCATGTTCATCATGATCATACTGATCGCTTCCATATTGCAGACGAGTACAGGGTTCGGCTTCTCGATATTGGCGACACCCTTTCTGCTGCTGATATTCGAACCTGCTGAAGCGATTCAGATCAATCTGGTCCTGTCCCTCGTCATTTCAGCTGCATTGATCCGGACCATCAGGCAGGACATCGACTATCCGGTACTCAGGCGTTTCATATCAGGCAGTGTCATCGGCCTTTTCATCGGAATAGGCATCTTTCTGATTGCGGACATCGATGGATTGAAGTGTGTCATCGGCATCATCATCCTTACATTGACGCTGCTTCTGCTCTTCAAGTTCCGTATAGCGAGGAAGAGGGGCAGGGATTTCTTCGCGGGAGGCATCGCAGGCTCCCTTACGACCAGCATCGGCATGCCTGGACCACCGCTGCTTCTGTACTTCTCAGGGACAGACAGCCTGAAGGAGAAGGTGAGGGGGACGACGCTCGCATTCTATCTCTTCATCTATGCAGTGAGCCTTCTCATCCAGGTCGTCTTTGCCGGTACCGGACCAGTCGTATGGACCGCAAGCCTATGGGGGCTGCCCCTGGTTTTTATTGGACTGTATATAGGCCAGATGCTCTTCAGATACATCATCCTGGCGGCTACAGGCATCTATCTCCTTCTCGATAGTTTCGGGATGCTTTAAAGGAGGGCGGAATAGAGCGGCCGAAGGCAAAAAACTGCCCCGGATCTGTAAGGACAGAACCGGGGTAGTCTTATTCGATATGCTTTTAAGTGATGTTTATTGCGCAGTGAAGCCACCGTCGACGGTCAGCGTATTTCCTGTCATGAAGCTGGAATCATCTGAAGCGAGGAACAGTGCCGCTTTGGCCATTTCCTCGGACTGGCCGAGACGGCCCATTGGTGTGATCTCGGAAAGTGTTTTCTTCTGGTCTTCCGGAATGATCGGCGTGTCGATGAAGCCCGGGCACAGTGCGTTGACCCGGATGTTCTTCGCTGCATATTCGACACCGAGGGAGCGTGTGAGGTTGATGACGCCGCCTTTGGCTGCATTGTATGCTGCAGAGCCCGGCGCACCGATCCAGCCATACATTGAAGCGGTGTTGACGATGATGCCCCCGCCCTGCTCAAGGAAGCGCTTGATGGCATGCTGTGCGAACAGGAATACGGCATCCAGATCGACATTCACGGTCTTGCGGTATTCGGCATAAGGCACTTCATGCGTCGGTTTCACCGCTCCGATTCCTGCGTTGTTGAAGAGGATGTCCACGCGGCCGAATTTCTTGATTGTCTTATTGAATACATTTTCTGCATCCGCTTCGCTCGTCACATCCGCTCTGATGAAGATGGCTTCATGACCGTTGGATGTATACTCTGAAGCAACCTCCTGGCCCTTCTCTTCATCCATGTCGACGAGTATGAGCTTGGCGCCTTCGGCTGCGAACAGATCTGCAGACGCCTTCCCGATGCCTGAAATTCCACCTGTAATGATCGTTACTTTGTCCTGTAGTTTACCCATGATTGACCTCCTATAATTTTTATTCATATTAAACATGACGCTGAATGATTGAAAACTGTCCAGTCCATGAAGTTTTATATGCACACCCTTCAATGGAGAGTGCAGACATTTGATTACACCTTCATTATATCAATATGTGAAATAATTATCAATTTAATTCAATTTTGAAGTAATATCTATATGCTATCCATTGAAGCCGAATGGTTACTGGTCGGGTGCCAAAAGGAATCACCATACAGAAAAGGCATCCATTCATCTGGGAATGGATGCCTTCTTGGATCTGCGGTCCTTTAATCTATTCGACAGGGGACAGTTCGCTCTCCGTCACCCATTTATGGTTCTGTACTTCTTCACCGGTATTGGTGGTCGTGAAGTCGACCATATAGACGGTGGTCTGTTCTGCGGAATCTATCGTCGCAACGGCACCTTCCATGCCCTCCATATGTGTGGCTTCCATGGTCACTTCGTCACCCGGCTGCAATGGTGTGGCGCCAGGGTCGACCAGTTCCTCATGAATGACCCATTTATGGTCTTCGACCATTTCGCCACCTGTCGTCGGCATATAGGACACAGTGTAGACAGTTGTATCGAATGCACCGGAAATTGTTGCTTCAGCGCCGTCCATGCCCTGCATATGATCTGCAGTGATGCGTGCTGTGCTTCCTACTTCATATGTAGGATTCACCGCTTCTTTCAAGTCTCCAGGAACTTCACCGGAACTCGACATCTCTTCAGCGGAATGGTTCATGTGTCCGCCCGAATGTGATTCAGGTTCCATATTCATATGTCCATCAGAGTGGGGCCCGGACTGCTTATTGTATTGGTGCAGTCTTTCTTTCAGCTCTTCCTTTGTCAGGCCATTGATGTAGTTCGTCATCTCCCCGTCTGGACCGAGTTCATAGTAGTAGTGGCTGCGATCACCATTATAAGGATAACCCAATTTACCTTCCAATTCCTCTTCGGTCAATCCGTCAATGTACTGTGTCTTGTCTCCATTCGCATCCACTTCGTAATAATGGTAGCTTCCATCCTCATGCGGGGAAGCCTCCATACCTCCAGCTTCTGCTGCACCTGTGCCGAGGCCCAGAGTTAATGTAAAGATCATGGCACCGGATAAAGAAATCCTTTGATATCGTCTCATGCGTCATTCCTCCATTTTCTGTGATAGTAAAAAGCTACCCCCGGAATGTGCAGTTTATGTGCATATATGGTGAAATTTGTATGAAATCAATCTGTTCCGTAGAAATTCTTACCGTCCATGTGGTTTCTGAAATGGAAGGTGCACGGGGAAATAAGGTATGATTACGATGTTAGTCAATTGAGCAGTTGCGGTATATTCTTTTCGAAGGGCTTGGAGGAGGGGGAATGTGATGCGGAATCAATTATCTTTGAAGATAGGACTGCTGTTCTTTGTGGTCATCGTCACTGTTGAACTCATCCTCTTCTCCATACTGTATACAAATCTGGTCAATGATCGTGTCAATGAAGTGATGGGGGATCTGCTGGCACGGGGCAACACCCATCGGGATGTGCTTCAGGAGAACTATACATCTACGACTCTGGATCATGTTGCCATAATGGAATCCGAATCCGACTTCATTGCGGTGATTACGGATCAAGAGGGATCGGTCATCACCAGTTCCAGTGCCATCGCACCGGAAATCAACACAGTCATCGACCATACGGATGAGGAACACATACCTGATGAGGGTATCATATTGGAGTCCGACTGGGCGGATGAGAAGTACGTCGCGACAGACAGTCCGATCATTATGGATGGAACGCACATCGGGCATGTCTTCATGTTTGCCGACAGTAACGACATCAAAGAGATCATCAGCAATCTCGGACGCCAGTTCCTGTTCATCGGACTGGTGACGGTCATATTGACCATCATTACGGTGATGGTGCTGTCCAGAGTGATCACCCAGCCGCTCGTCAGGATGAAGGAGGCTACAGAAGCATTGAATGGCGGCACCCATGAAGTGGCCCTCTCTACTGACCGTAAGGACGAACTTGGCGAGCTGGCAACGGCCATCACACGCCTGTCCCAGGACTTGAAGCGTGTGAAGAATGAAAGGAATGAGTTTCTGGCAAGCATCTCCCATGAGCTCAGGACCCCATTGACCTACCTTAAGGGATATGCCGATATCATAGGCAGGGGAAATGTGGCTGAAGAAGATCGGGCAAGGTACATCCGGATCATTCAGGAAGAGACGGCGCACCTTTCTGGCCTGGTACAGGGACTTTTCGAACTGGCCAAAATAGATCAGAATGAATTTGCCGTCGAGAAGGAGAAGATAATGTTTGATAATCTGATACAGAAGGTCGTGGAACGCATCTATCCGGCAGTCAAAGAAGGGGAAATAGAATTCTCCTATAACTGTCCAGATGATGTAGTCATAGCGGTCGATCCGGAACGGATCCAGCAGGTGCTGCTCAACATATTGGATAATGCCATCAAATATACGCCCCGCGGAAACCCGGTGCATCTGGAAGTGTTCCAGGATGACAGTGAAGTTCTGATAGTCATCTCAGATAGTGGGGAAGGCATCGCAGAAGAGGATCTGAAGTATATATTCGAGCGCCTCTATCGTGCAGAGAAGTCCAGGTCCCGCTCCAAGGGCGGCTCTGGTCTCGGCCTCACCATCGCTAAAGAAATCGTTGCTCTGCATAACGGCAGTATGGAAGTGGAAAGTAATATAGGCGAAGGGACCCGATTCAAAATAACTTTGCCGAAGGAGGATGCTCATGAAGAAGGTGCTGTTGATTGATGATGAAGCACGGATGCTGGAATTGCTGACGCTCTATCTGACCCCGTATGGCTATGAATGCAGAAAAGCTTTGGGGGCGAAGGAGGGGCTTGAATATATCAGGCAGGAGCGGTTTGATATTGTGCTGCTCGATATCATGATGCCGGATAAGGATGGTTGGCAGACGGCAAGGGAAATCCGTGAAAGCTCCGATGTGCCGATCATCATGGTGACGGCCCGTGAACAGAAGACGGATGTGGTCAAAGGGTTGAAACTCGGAGCGGACGACTATATCACGAAACCTTTCGATGAAGCGGAACTCATTGCGCGGATGGAAGCCCTGTTGAGGCGGGTGGAACCTGCGAGCCGTGTCGAAGTGGAGGGGCTCCTTTGGGATGAGGAACGGTTTGAACTGTCCTATGAAGGGCAGCCCATCAAGCTGACACCAAAGGAATTTTCACTCATCGGGCTGGTCATGAAGCACCCGGGCCGTGTCTATTCAAGGGAGCACCTGATCGACCTGGTATGGGGGATGCATTCGGAGACTGAAGGGCGCACCGTCGACTCCCATGTCAGGAACATCCGGGAGAAGATCAGGGAATCAGGATTCCCGATCGACAATCATTTCCATACAGTGTGGGGTATCGGATACAAGTGGGTGAAGCAGTAGATTCGAGACGTCTTCCACCAGTTATATTGGACCCCATCATCATGATGAATATCAAATATTTTTTAATCTGCACAATAACTGCATAAAACATGGGCATATACTTCAGAGAAATCTATTTTTGAGGTGAGGATAATGAGCGACTATAAAGAGAACAGCCTATCCCTGACAGGTGCAGTCGGCCTTGGTACAGGCGTGATGATCAGTGCCGGCATATTTGCACTGCTGGGTCAGATTGCAGCACTTGCCGGAACCTGGTTTCCGGTCATGTTCATCGTCGGGGGCATTGTGACGGGTTTCAGTGCCTATTCCTACATCAAGATGAGCAATGAGTATCCATCGGCTGGAGGCATCGGCATGTTTCTGGCGAAAGCATATGGCCAGGGCACCATCACCGCTTCTGCAGCGATGCTCATGGCCGTCTCCATGGTCATCAACCAGAGTCTCGTGGCGCGTACCTTCGGCACCTATACATTACAGATATTCGGCATGGATGCAACGAGCTATCTGGTGCCTGTGCTTGCAGTCGGCCTTCTGCTCTTTGCATTCCTGGTCAATATTTCCGGCAACAGCTTCATCCAGACGTTCACCTCGATCGTTTCCCTGCTTAAAATCCTCGGTCTTGTCACATTCGCTATGGGCGGGCTGTGGGTTGCCGGATTCTCCATCACACCGGCTGAAAGCAGTGGGGGCACAGAGGATGCCACAATCGCCAGCATCATTGCAGCTGTAGCCCTTACCATACTGTCATTCAAAGGATTTACGACGATCACGAACAGTGGTTCTGAGATCGTCAATCCAAACAAAAATGTCGGCCGGGCGATCGTCATATCGATTTCGATCAGCCTATTCGTCTATCTTCTGGTCGCATGGGCGGTATCCAGCAATCTGCCGCTCGACCAGATCATTGCAGCCAAGGACTATTCCCTTGCTGAAGCGGCCAGACCGGCATTCGGCGACTACGGTGTATGGTTCACCGTCGCCATCGCCATCATCGCGACAGTATCCGGCATCATTGCCAGCGTATTCGCCGTCTCCCGTATGCTTGCCATGCTGACGGACATGAAGCTGATTCCACACAAGCACTTCGGGATGCCCGGACGGATCCAGAAGCACACATTGGTATACACGATTGTACTTGCGATGGTGCTCGCGGTCATCTTCGACCTCAGCCGCATCGCCTCGGTCGGTGCCATACTCTATCTCGTGATGGACATGATCGTGCATTGGGGCGTGTTCAGACATCTGAGGGAGAAGGTCGATGCCAAGCCATGGATCCTCATTACAGCCTTGATCCTTGATGGGATCGTACTCGCTGCCTTCGTCTGGGTCAAGCTGATGAATGACTGGCTGATCGTTGCCGTGTCACTTATTTTCATCATCGTCATCTTCGTCGGGGAGTATGTATTCCTTAAAAACCGGGATGAGGGAGGAGGAGCACATGCGGACCATTATTGATTCAGGTGCCAATATAAATTTAAAAGGAAGGGAAATTGGGGGAGCCCCCAATTTCCCTTCCTTTTTTGATTTCCGTCCTATGCGAACTGTTTACACGCTTCCGCACATTTGAAGCATGCATCTGCACACTTCTGGCAATGGTCGTGGTCGTGCTTCTTACATTCGTTTCCGCATGCTTCGCAGACTTTTGCACATACGGCAGCCAGGTCTGAAGAGAATGGTGAGTTTCTGGTCAGAGACTGCTCCAGGAATGCACAGATATCTGCACACTCACGGTCCAGACGGATGCACTCCGCCATCATCTTCACATCTTCTTCCCTCAGGCAGGCGTCGTAGCAGTGGTTACAGGCTTCCAAACATTCATGCAGCGTCTGAATCAGTTGCTGGTTCTTTTCATGAGCCAATGTAAATCCCTCCCAATAGAATTGAATGCGCTTGCATTAATTGGATTCCCATCCATCTCTCGCATAAACCGATATTTTTAAACTCCACAGAAACTGCACAGAATTTTAATGTTTTCGATTGAAGGCCGGGAGCGGGGTGACAGATACGGCGTGTCTAATCAGTGGTTTCGCCTGCACCGAATAGGGAAGTTAGAGGATAAACATATCAAAAGGAGGGGACATTCGATGAAGGTGTGCGTGTTTGGCGGGAATGAAGATGTGGGCGGGTATATCCTGAAGCAGCTGAATGCAGCAGGATATGAAGCCGTGACCATGGCGGAAACTGAAAACAGTGCAGAAGAGCTGAAGATGCTCGGTGCAGCAGAGGTGATCATTTCTGAAGCGGGGGATTTTTCCAGAGCATTTGCAGGAGCGGATGCGATCATATACATTGCAGGCGCAAGCATCAATGCAGCTGAGAGCCAGGATGCTTTGGTCGACCATGATGCCGTGAGCGCTGCACTTGAGGAAGCGGAACGGGAGAAGGTGGGACGCTTCGTCTACTTGAGCGCCGTCCGCATGGATGAACCCGAGGAAACGAAGAAGACGGGTGGAAAGCACAAACCGGAAGAGTGGATGGAGGAGAGCGGTCTCAACTATACGGTAATCCGGACGTCGAAGGCGGTCAGCAAGCCTGGGAAGGGCACGATTGAAGCGGCAGAGACGGTTGATGGAGTGGATGCAGAGGTGCCTTATGAGGATATAGCTGCCGCTATTGTCGAATCACTCGACAACAAGAATACATTCAGGAAGACATTCGAAATGACTGCCGGGGAGACCGGCATCAAAGTGGCACTGGATGACTTGTAGAATATCAATGATGAAAAAGGAAGGGTGGTTCATATGGGAAAGATAACGAAATATCTGCCATCGGCGATCATGACCTCCTCGGTTGCGGCGCCGCTTGCCTATATGGCATACATGTATCAGAAGGATGACCGGCAGAAGCAGCACGCGATATTGCGCAATTTTCCTCTGCTCGGGCGGGTGCGGTATATATCGGAACATGTCGGGCCGGAATTGAGGCAGTATCTTTTTGCGGAAGACAATGAAGGGGAACCGTTCTCAAGACTCGAGTTCCAGAATGTGGTCAAGGCGGGAAAGTACAATGAACGGCTGCTGGGATTCGGTTCTGACCGTGACTTCAAGGAAGAGGGGTTCTTCATAAGGAACAGTCCGTTTCCGAAGCTGTCTTCAGAAATGCGGGTCGATAATACCCAGAAGACGAATACTTATAAGTACATCGTCGACAATGAGGGACTCTTCTCCCGTAAGGAGCATCGTGAGGAGTCACAAGCTGATCCGTACCTCCTGCGGGATGAGGACGCAATCGTGCTTGGTGAGGGCAGGTGCCGGCAGCCGTTCCATGTCAAAGGACAGGTAGGCATGTCCGGGATGAGCTATGGTGCCCTCGGTGAACGGGCGATCACTGCACTGTCGAGAGGGCTGTCGCTTGCCGGCGGTACATGGATGAATACCGGGGAAGGCGGGATATCCGATCATCACCTGGCCGGCAATGCGGACCTCATGATGCAGATTGGACCGGGACTTTTCGGCGTCCGCACGCCAGCAGGTGAATTCTCCTGGGATGCCTTCAGGGAAAAGGCGGAGCTGGAGCAGGTGAAGGCCTTTGAGATCAAGCTTGCCCAAGGGGCCAAGACCCGGGGCGGCCACCTTGAAGGAAAGAAGGTCACTGAAGAGATTGCCAGGATCCGATTGATCGAACCGGGGAAGACCGTCAACAGTCCGAACCGTTTCGTCGAATATGATTCCTTCCCGAAGCTGTTCGACTTCATCGAAGAACTGCGTGAAGTCGGCGGAAAACCGGTGGGGATGAAGATCGTGGTCGGTGACATTGAAAGCCTCGAAGAGATGGCCCAGGCCATGAAGGAGTCGGGTAAGGGACCGGACTTCATCACCATCGACGGCGGGGAAGGCGGAACAGGTGCGACGTATCAGGAACTTGCGGATTCCGTCGGTCTGCCGATCATGACCGCGCTGCCGATCGTCGATGAGCTGCTCCGTGCGTACGGTATCCGGGACCGCGTCAAACTGATCGCCTCCGGCAAGCTGATCACACCCGATAAGGCAGCCATCGCGCTTGCGATGGGGGCGGATCTCATCCATATCGCACGCGGTTTCATGATCAGCGTCGGCTGCATCATGGCCGAAGTCTGTCATACCAACACATGTCCGGTCGGGGTGGCGACGACCGACGATAAGCTACAGGAAGGCCTTATCGTGGATGAGAAGCTCTACCGCGTCACCAACTATGTCACCTCGATGCGTGCTGGACTGTTCAATGTAGCCGCCGCTGCCGGGGTCGATTCACCGACCAAGATCGAGCGGAAGCATATCGTCTATAAGGATGGACAGGGTCGCATTTCATCAGTGGAAAGCATGATGGAAAAGCTTCAAAAATAAGAATATATAAAATAATATTTAAGAGGGGGCCTTGAAAGGCCCCCCCTCTCCATGTAGATGGATGGGTATGGAAGGCAAAAATAAAAAATCAGATAATTTGTTATACTGGTAACATACCAAATAGTTACATACGGTAAATTGAATTGATGGTGAAGTCGCACAAAGTGGGAGCAACATGACTTGACGATGGGGAGAATGCGATTGTGCTATTGGTGGGGGATGACTGGAAACTCGCCACTCAAAATTTGAAGGTTGATTACAGGGGAGTGGGAAAAATGAAGGATATGGGTAAGTTTGCTCTAGCCGGCCTCATTGTAATGTCAGTGTTATCATTCACCAATTTTTTCGGAACAAGAATTGCGGGAGTGGCGGTCATTGTCGGAGTCATTTTCTTTTTTCTCCATAAAAGGAGGGAAGGGGAAACCAGTTCCAACAGTGGCCTGGATATAAAAGCCATAGGGCATGATCTGAAACAAAAGGGAATCTGGTTCTGGATCATCCTTCCGGTCATCATGAATGCATTGAGCATCGGCATTGCCCTGATTTTTCTGCCTGATTACCTCGAACATGTCGTTTCGAGGACAGAAGCCTTCCTTTCATGGAACTTATTGTTCCTGTTGATTTTGCAATTGGCTTTCTTCGCATTGGGTGAAGAGATTGCCTGGCGGGCTTTCTTTCAAAAGCAACTGGGCAAAATGATGCCGATCATTCCTGCAGTGCTGCTTACTTCGCTGCTGTTTTCATTTGGTCATATCGTCTTCGCCAGTCCATTTGTTGTAGTATACGATATCTTTTTCGTCTTCATCAACAGTGTTTTATATGGCATTGTCTTCTATAGGACTGATAATGCCTGGATCAGTGCAATCGCTCATTTCCTGGCTAATTTTTCTTCTGTCGTTTTCTTTCTATGGATCTATTGAAACCGGGACTTGATCTATAGAGAGTGATTTATATGTGTGATTTTCAAATTCATAAAGGAGGGGGTTTCTTGGAACAGGTGGTATTCCTCATCGCCCTCACATCATTTCTGCTTGCGCTCATATTTCTGGGCGTGAACATCATAAGGGTGGGCTTCATGCCGGCCCTTTCGATCAGGACACGACTGTCACAACTGGCATTGGTGTTTATGGGGATCTATGTAATCTTTCTGATTGCATTTCTCGTGATGATAAATTGATGTTCATTCAGCAGATTTTCTGCATGGAGAAAAAGAGGGGCAACGCGGCAATGATTTAAAAACTGGCCGGCATCCGATGATTGGATGCCGACCAGTTTTTTTTGCTACCTATTCTCCATATGCATTCCTTTGAAGTTTGCACTCGGTGCTGCGCCATTGGTACCATGCATACTCCTATACATGTTTTTCATCTGTTCCTTCGTCATTTCGGGATGCATCTCTTCCATCATATTCTTCGCCTGGCCAAAGTTGATGACAGCCTCCGAATCCATCATCCTGTCATGCATTTCTTCCATTTCCGATTGGTCGATACCTTCATGCGGCATTTCCGGTTGTCCGCTTTCTGCATTGACGTCCGTCATACCTACAGCAGCAATCATTCCAAATGCCAATGTGCCAATGATAAACTTTTTCATGTCCATCAGCTCCTTTTTGTTGATAGCTTCATTATAGGATGAAACTATCAAGAATTTGTGGAGAAACTATTGAGAAACATTGACATTGTTGGAGAGCTGCATTTCTTGAAGTGATTCCCAGAACTCCCTATGCTTTCGAACGATAACTGACATTGTGCGCCTGCAATGATTCATCCTTGCCGAAAAGAAAATGCTTTTCCATATTGGGAGAGTACTTGGAGTTGAC
Source organism: Salinicoccus roseus (assembly GCF_003814515.1). Lineage (NCBI taxonomy): Bacteria > Bacillati > Bacillota > Bacilli > Caryophanales > Staphylococcaceae > Salinicoccus > Salinicoccus roseus. The sequence goes on along the minus strand of NZ_RKQJ01000003.1, from coordinate 228,202 downwards.
CGTTTCCATTCCGACGGCTTCCGCAACGGAGCGGAGCATGGCAGGGGAGGCCCCGCAGCACAGTCCAATATAGTTGACGCCTATGTCTTTGGCGCTCTTTGCCCATTCGGCCAGCTCATACCGGTTATGGTAAAGCGGGTCGAGTGAAGTTGGGAAGGTCGTCTCGAGCGGCAGGTGGCAGCTGCATCCGCCGTCAGGCAGATTGAAGAAGGTCGGGTGTTCCTCTGTAGTCCGGTACGGAATCGGCAGTCCGCCCACGTAACCATCGACTGATGCCCGTATCTTTTCGAGATAGGGCTGCATGGTGGCCGGCCCGCGGAAGCAGTTCATGCCTACCACCAGCGCACCTTTTTCGGATAATATCCTGCAGGATTCCTCTACGGTAAAGCCGTCCCTCAATATGTTTTCTCCCATCAACCCCAGCGTGATGACAGCGGGTATGCCCTGTCTTTGGATTTCTTCGAGAGCGATCACTGCTTCCTCATGATAATAGAACGTCTCTCCATTGATGTAATCCACTTCTTCTTCCTTGCACCAGCGGACCATCTCCCTGAACATCCGCCTCACCTGATCTTTTGATTCGGGGTTGTCCGGATCAAAGATGTTCGTATTGGAAATGTTGCCTGCCACCAGTGCTTCTTCCGTAGGATGCTCCTTTGCCACTTCTTTTGCCAGTCGGATTGCATTTCTATTCAGAGGTTCCAGCAGCTCCTCCTTGCCGATGATCCGCATCTTCTCCCTGTGGGCGTTATATGTGAAGGCCAGGACGACATCGGAACCTGCATTCATGTAGTCGCGGTATGTCTGTTTGAGTGCCTCCGGATTATCCAGCGCCACTTCGGGTACGAATGAGCCTGCCTGCAGATATCCCCTGCGTTCCAATTCGAATAGATATCCTTCTCCTGCGATTACTGGACCGTCCTCGAGTCTTTCTTCCAAACTGCGTTTCATATGAATTCCCCCTCGAATTTAAAGAAAAGGTCTGTAATGAAGTCAACCTGATCTTTTGATTAGGACAAGTCTATCACAATATGCAGGGTATAAAATAATACCGATTATTCATGAGTGGATATAGCGTGAGACTATACCGGAAGGGATAAGATGAGTCCTCCTGAATAATATAAAAAAATCTATTTATTAATTTAAATATATAAAAAATATATAATGAATTTGAGATTAAATTTGGGGGCTTTACATATGGAGGAATCGAAGAAAATTTTAGAGAGTTTCATCCCGTTGGCGAAATCCAACGCAAAAATGTTCGGGCCAAACTGTGAGGTCGTCATTCATGATTTGACGCATCCGCAGAATTCAATGATGTTCACCGTCAATAATCATGTGACAGGAAGGGAAGTCGGGCAGTCTTTTGATCATCTGGTCAAGACAGTACTGCAGGATGAAGACTTCAAGGAGGACCACCTGTCGGGCTATACATTCACGACCGAAGATGGACGGCTGATCCGCTCCTCGACTTCTTTGATACGTGGTTCCGATAGGAAGGTCATCGGTGCCTATTGTGTGAACTTTGATGTCGACGCACTGAACCGGATGCAGGCGTTCATGGATGATTTCCTGCCTGCACAGGATGACCCCAGGTGGAAAAAGACGAGGCGGATGAGGACCTTGAAAATGTCGAGGAGATAGTCGACCAGCTGATCCAGCAGATCATTAAAACCAGTGTGCATCCGGCAATGAAGCGCCATGAGAAAGTCGAATTGATACGGTTCATGGAAGAAAAGGGCATCTTCCTGATGAAAGGTTCGGTTGAGAAGGTTGCTTCTCTGCTGGGCATCTCCAAAGTGACCGTCTACAGTTATCTGGATGAAATCAAAAATAAATGAAAATAGGAGTGTCATCATGAAGCAGATCTTTGAAGTGGGAAATTTAAAATCAAATGGACATTATGCCTTGGCGACCATACATGGAGATACCGTGTATATATCCGGACAGTTTGCGGTCGACCCGGAAACCCGGGAAAAGAAGTTCGGGCCAATTGAAGAGGAGACGCTGCAGGCACTCAAGAATGTGGAGGCTATTGTGGGAGCGGCCGGCAGTTCGAAAGCGCAGATTGTGCGCATGAACCTGTATATTCCGGATGTGAAGCTGTGGGATAAGGTGGACGGCGTCTACAAGGAATTCTTCGGCGGGCACAAACCTGCCCGTACTGTGATACCGACGAACGAACTTCATTTTGGCTTCAAAATTGAAGTGGATGCCATCGCATATATCTAAGTATATTTTTTTGCATGAGGCGTATAAAAAAGTCTAATTAATATAAAAGATTATTTGAAAGGGTTGAGAAATTTGGAACAGTTCATCTGCAGCTGCTGTGGTAGAAAGCACGAGATTACTCCAACGTTATGGAAATGTGAATGTGGAGGTGTACTGGATATAGCGAAGGGAACCCCCAAGATTGATGTTGCAGCCTGGAATGCCTATCCGGACTCGTTATGGCGCTATTTTGAAACCATGCCCTTCAAAAAGGATTCGAGGACATGGGAAGGCGTCACGATGGGAGAAGGCCAATCACCTCTAATTGTCCTGGATTCTGAAACCCCAAATTCATATGTGAAAGTCGACTATATGATGCCGACGTTATCCTTCAAGGATCGGGGCGCAGCGGTTCTGATGACACTGGCCAAAGAGTTGGGTGTGAAAAAGGTGATTGCCGACAGCAGCGGCAATGCAGGCACAGCAATCGCAGCCTATGCAGCACGCTGCAATATCGCCTGTGACATCTACTTGCGTGATACAACATCACCGAAGAAGATCGATCAGGTGAAGGCACATGGGGCCACAATCAAGGCGGTCCATGGCACCCGTGAGGACATTGCCGCGGCAGCCCAACGGGCTGTGGATGAAGAGGGGGTCTTCTACGCCAGTCATGTGTACAATCCTTATTTCTATGAAGGGACAAAGACATACGCCTACGAAATCTACGAACAGCTGAACGGCGCGCCCGATTCAGTTATTGTTCCGGTGGGGAATGGGACGCTGCTTCTCGGTGTCTATTACGGCTTTAAAGAGCTTTATGAAAATGATTTGATTGAGAAGATGCCGAAGATCGTCGCCATCCAGGCGAAGCACTGTGCGCCCCTGGCTGCGGCTTATCAGAATGGTGAAGAAACCGCACAGGCTGTCGTCAATGAAGGGACGCTGGCGGAAGGGATTGCCATCGCTGCACCAGCGCGATCCAGACAGATTCTTGAAGCTGTAAGGAATACGAATGGTACATTCATTGAAATTGAAGAGGATGAAATCCTCGATGCCCGGGCTGAACTGAGCGGAAAAGGATTCTATGTCGAAGTGACATCAGCAGTCAACTATGCCGGCTACCTCAAGCATGAAAAACATCCGGACGAAAAAATAATCATCCCACTCTGTGGTGCGGGCATCAAATCGAAATAGGTTCGAGAAGTTAAGACATTAAATGAAAGGTGGATTCAGGGCAACTGATCAGCGAGTTATGGAAGCTTATAAGTAACCTCCCCATGTGCGTTCAGGAACTCCATCCTGGGCTCATCATTCTCATCTATGACCATCCGGATCCGATCCTTCCCTTTTGAATCCATAAGCTTCATGGATACATCACCATTTTGGGATTTACCCATGAAGGCACGTGGTGCGTTGCCTTTATACAATGCTTTATACGCGGTCTCTTTCTCCTCATCGCTCATATCAGATGATTCAATCTCACGATGTGCTTTGACGATATGTGAAAGTGGCCGATTGGGTCTATCAAAAACGGAAAATCCGTATTGGGTCTGTCCTTTTTCCTCTATGTAGCTCATCTGTACCACTTGATCCTGCCTGTACTCATCGAAGGTAAGGGAAGCGGTCATTGATGGGTTGCCATCTTCATCCTCTTCACTGCCAGAGATCAACCCGCCACATTTCTCTTCCCTTCCATAGAGAAAGCATAATTTTCTTATACAAAAAACTACTTCTAATTTTTGAAAGATTTTATTAATAACCATATTGGAGATATCAAATAGGCAACAATCATTGAATAACTAGCAATAATAGCATTCCAATCTTTAGTCTTTTCTCCAAGCTCTGTACTAACTGGAGTTAGTGTGAAGATAGAAATAAAAAAATATATTGTTAGTATGACAAAGGGGAAACTAAGAATATCTTGATTAAGTATGGCATTAACAATTGTAATATAAAAAATAAAGAAGAAAATGCCAACCAATATATTAAGAAAATATGTGGCTTTTTCATTCATAATTTAAAAACTCCTATCGGATTATCCTTTCTGTGTCCCGGCATGATATCTTGACCATCTAAAATCACTGGTGGGATATTCTCCTGATTGAAAAGCGTCATTTTGATTTTGCCGTTGCTGTCGACAATATTAAGTTTCTCAACATCAAGCTCTGTGAACTTTTTCTTCTTCAATGAACAGCACTCCTTTTGATTTATGTGAAATGGGAAATCACGAGATAAAAAATCAGAAAATTTGTTATACTGTTACCATACCAAATAATTACACCCAGAAAAATAAATTGAGGATGGATTCAGTCGAAGTGGCAGCAGGAGGACAATACTATGAAGTAAGAATACGACTGTTCCATGTGTCGAGTGAGATGACGATTGAAAATTCCTTTTTCTCATCACATATCTCGTAATGATAAATTAGGAGTCATCCTTTAGACAGTACCCATGCCAATAAAGAAGAGGAGGGAGCGACATCCATGATTCTGCATACCGACGTTTCAGGTGAAGGAGAGCCTGTCGTTTTTCTGCATACCGGGCTCCAGACAGGAGAAACTGAACTTGAAATACAGAAAGAATACTTTAATCAAGATAATCTGGTCATTCTCCCCGACCTTCGCGGCCATGGAAAATCCGTCGCGGAAGATTTTACAGACTACTTCGCCCAAACAGCCATCGATCTATCTGAAACAATGGATGATTTAAAGATCCAGTCGGCACACATTGCAGGGTGTTCACTCGGTGGATTGACAGCGCTGATGTTTGCCAAGGAATATCCTGAAAAAACGAAGAGCCTGACACTCTCCGGCATCATGGCGGAAAAGCCGTCAAACTGGGAGGAACTGAACCGTCTGGATGTGGAAAATGAAGAGAAGATGCTGGAGCATCCGGATACGGCTGCCTACTTTGATCGTCTCCACGAAGGGAACTGGCGGGAACTATTACGGCTGACACAGGAGGAGAGTTGGTATCCATTCGATGAGACGGCGGACCTCTCCATGCTCGATATGCCCGTCCTGTATATAGTGGGGGAGCAGAATATGCATGAAGTGAAGGGGACCATCAGATATCCAAAAATGAATCCCAACATCCATGTTGCGACAATTCCTTTCGCGGGGCATGTTGTACACCTTGACCAGCCGGAGATCTACAACAAGATGCTCGAAATATTCATATCACAGGTGCGGAATTGAAAATCGGTCAGGATGCGATGCTTGAAGAATATTTAAACGGTAGGGAGCAGTGGTGATGATCAAAATAAACAGTGTCAACTGGATTGATCTTGAGCAGGGAAAGATTGAAGTGAGGGATGTCGAAATTCCGTCAGGAACCGATGCAGTGATTGATGGGGCAGGCAAGTACATGATGCCCGGGCTGGTCGACATGCATACCCATATTTCGCCGCTCAGTGCGAAACACTATTTGGCCAGCGGTGTCACTTCTGTCCGTAATACAGGAGGCAACTATGAACTCATCCAGGTGGTCGATGATGTGGCTCCAAATACATACGCAACATACCGTTTCATCGATGGGGACCCAGGTCTATGGGGCCCGACGTCCTATGGCACCGTGTCCACCAATGATAGGGGTACAGCTGTTGAGGCTGTTGAAGAACTCCATGCTCAGGGGGCGAAGTTCATTAAAGTCTACGGGAATATTCAGGCGGATGTTCTAGAAGCAGTGGTCGAAAAGGGGGAGGCACTCGGGTTGGAGGTTGCAGCCGATCTGCTGCACACGAAGTCCATCGACGCTATGAAGGCGGCAGAGTACGGAGTGAAGTGGCTCGAACATGCATCGAGCATCATCCAGCACCTGTTCCCCGGCTACCATACGCAGCTTTCAGATGAAGATTTCGCTGCCATCGCTGGAAAACCTATGGATGAGGACAAATTGAAAGATCTGCTGCTTTATCTGATGGATAAAGGAGTGAAGATTGGACCGACATTGACGCTGTATCGTCATTTGGCTGAGGGGCGGGTATTCAACCCGCCTGAACTAGATGCCTCCCGTCAGATGAAACTGTTGGGGTCGGATGAAATGTTATCCATTGATGCACAGTTCCGTTCTATCGATGATCAGATTAGTAAGGAGTTCCGGAAACGCCAGAAATGGGAGCATGAGCAGGTGAAGCGGATCACCGAAAAGTACCTCGAAATGGGCGGGGAAGTATATATCGGTACCGACGCCCCGGCAGGCACATGGGTATATCCTGGTCTCAGCATGGTTGAAGAGCTGAATGCGTTCAGGGACTTTAGTCTCGACAACTTTGAAATACTTAAGAAGGCGACCATTGAAGCAAAGAAAGTGATTGGTGAAGATGAAGGGTATATTTTGCTCAACAATAATCCCATCGAGTGCCTGCAAAACATACTCGACATCGATACCGTATTTGTCGCAGGCAAAGTGTTTACCTGGGAGGAAATCACAGAACATCAGGTCGATGGAGACGGCATGAGGGAAGTCTTTGAATCACTTGAGGCAAAATATAATTAGGGATGGACTGAAGAGAAGGGGTCATCCTTAAAAATCCATGCGGATTGGAGCATCCATATGAAACCAAAAGTCCTATTGGTGGGCACCTATCACTTCGCATCAAAACTCGATATGGTGAGCCACGAAGATACTTTTGACGAAGAGAACGACCAGGATCAGATACAGGCACTGACAGATATACTCGCTCGCTTCAAACCGACTGCCCTGGCGGTGGAAATCACCAAGGATAAGCAAAAGCATCTGAATGATGAGTACAGATCATATTTGTCCGGGACATTTTCACTTGAAGCCAATGAAGTCCATCAAGTCATGTATCAGTTGGGGGAACGATTGGGATTGGCTGAAATCAATGCCGTGGACTGGATGGATTCGGTGGGCAACAGAGGTATGGGCGATGTGGTCGAGTGGGCAAAAGTCCATCAGCCGGATACATATGAAGCGGTCTATAACATGTTCGTGGAAAGTGATCGCATTGAAGATGACAATACAATCATAGAGAACCTTAGGCTGATCAATGACGAAGAGAACATCCGTGAAAATCACCAGGCTTATATGAAGTTGGCACAAATTGGTGTGGGGACGGAGTATGTAGGCATAGACTGGATGCGATGGTGGTATCAGCGCAACCTGATCATCTATAAGAATGTCATGGAACTGGTCGAGGGCGGCCATGATAGGGTACTGCTTTATATAGGCGCCGCACATCTCCACCTTCTGAAACAGTTTCTGACGGAGTCTGGAGAAGTGGAAGTTGTCTCTTTCAATGGATTTTAACAGGAGGGGTTCAAATGGAGTTGATAGTTTTCCTGCTCATTTTTGGTCTTGTCCTCTTTGGCTATAACCGACTGATGGGATATAGGAAGGGGCAGATTGTTCTGGATCTGGAGGAGCGGTATACCGACCAGTCGAAGTATGTGGAAGCGGTAAAGCATGAGCTGGTTAAAGAGGGAAGAAGTGTAGAATATCAAGGAAAAGGAAGATTCCTGGTCGACGATCAGACTTATATTCTAATCGAGCGGAATGACTCCATGGGCGGAGGCATGATCCAGATGACCATATTGAAGCCTGAAAAATGATTTTCATTACAACGAGGTGATATAGCATGGACAGTGGTCTTATACGGTTGGCAATACCTACAGATGAGGAGGCAATAGAATATCTGACCTCCCTAAGGGGCGAGGATAATTTGAAAGTGACGCCGCTGATGGCGAAGTCCCTCTATCCTGATAAAGTCAAAAGTAATCGTCATTTTACATGTGCAACTAAAGGGTGCGATGCACCAATCACTTGCCGTTCAATTAAAGAAACGCATGTCAATCAGCCGACATTTGTAAATCAGTCAAGAGTGGTCAACCTACATTCAAAACATTGCCGTCATCATCCGGATAATAAAGTGGAGGACAGGAAGGAAAGGCCTGAAGAAAGCTATGCAGAACACTTCGACAGCGGCAGAACTATTTCAGGAATATCCAGAGTGAATGGGTTTGTCCCCCTCACTCCACTGAAGCAAAAGGCTGTTGACCAGAAGCAGCGCAGAAAAACGCTTCTGATGCCGGAGGTTAAGAAAGAAGGGGAGTCCAGAGAGAAGAAGGGAGTTGTCCACAGGCTGAGGACGCTCCAACAACATGCCGAACTCTTTGCAGATGACCCGGACTTCAGAGTGATCAATCAAAGTGCAGGCGGTGACATCCCCATCAGGGAAATGTTTGAAATATCCGCAGCAATGTGTTCTATGAAGACATGCTGGATAAGGAAAAGGTGATGATCTATACAGGGAGGGCCTATTTATCGGAGACAAGTAATGATAAAGTCATTGCCGTGCGCTTCAAGGATAAGATTGAAGTAGAAGGACACGCGTACCGGCCATCCATGATCATTTCCAGGGACTATTTCATGGAGGAGTATGAGGATATCTATGAAGCCTTCATCAATGGAAACCAGTATGAATTTGACGTCTTCACCACGTTGCCTTTCTTCATGAATGGGAAGTACCTCAATTTCTCTTCTTACAGAACTCATGAGCAGGTCCACCCATTTGGTGAGGAGCTCTACAGCAATTTCTATATCAGATAGAATAGGTGCTTTGGACCAGGTAGATATAATCTTCGATTTGAATTAAATGCTGGATAAAGTGGGGGGGAGTTTTAATGAAGAATGGGATAGTGAGCATTTTTGGGGTTGTGTCTGTGTTAATCCCGCTCATCTTATCAATACTCATTTTGAACTTCTTTCTCGAAATTGTGCCAAATGAAAAAATCCAAGGCTTACCTCTGATTCTGCCACTATTTCTATGCCCTATAGGCGCAGTTGTTGGAGTTGTGGGATATAGATATCGAAAGGATCAAATATCAAGAATTGGCATTATTTCTAATATCATTTTATTTTTGTTTCCAATCGCCTACAATATTTTTGCCACACTAATATTTGGTGTGTAAAGAAAAACCAAAGCTGCTCCGTTCATTTCCTGATATGAATATTAGAGTGCTTGCGGTGCACACGATAATTTTTTCAACGCGCCACTTTTTCAAGTAATATTTGAAGAGAGAGAACAATCCATATACTCCGGTATAATTTTTAGCATGTTGAAAACTTAAGGGGTGAAATAATGGATAATAGATCTAAGTATCTCATCATTATTATTATTGTTGTTGGTCTTGGTTTGGGTCTGCTTGGTTATTTCGGTTTCATGGAGTTCATAAAGAACTTTCCGATGAATTGAATGGCAGTAAATTGATCAGGATACTCATATAGTACTAAATCATCAAAGGGGTTTATCAAATGAAGAAGGGGTTCTTAAAAGCAATGGGTTCTTTACTGGTCACTACATCAATATTGATTGGATGTAGTAGTGATGCCGAAGAGCCCAAAGATAGTTCTGCCGATTACTATGAATTGGATAATGACATTGAGGATATCGGAGACATCTTAGGGGAACATGACATTGTCATACTCGGTGAAAGTACGCATTGGTCATCTGAAATCGCGAAACAAAAAGTAGATCTCATAGATTACTTAGCAGAGGAACATGGCTTCAATAAGTTATTTTTGGAGACGGGTGATTCAGAATTCAACTATTATAAAGAGAGCGGTTTGCCGATTATTGAAGGCGTCAATCATCTATATCAACAAGAAATGTTTGAAAAATATTGGGATGGAAAAACTGAGGGCATCAGAGCATTGCCCATGGACTGGTCACCTAATTTTACAGATAACAGGTCTACCTCGATCTCCGTGCTAGAAAAAAACATCGTGGATGAAATTTCTGAATACGACCTTGAGCTTGCAGAAGAATTTAAGCGTTCGGAGTTCGCTCTACGCGACTGGTTTTCTAAAGGTGTGCATCAAGGCAAAAAAGTGGGATATTTCGAACGGCCTACAGATATATATGAAGATATTACAAGCCAGTCTTTCTTTGGGGATTTAACTTCAGAAACAAAAAACTATATCCTTTCAAGACAGGATAATATTGAAAAGTACTATTCAAAGATCAGCTTTGAGGACGGGGCCGCCAGTTACAACGATTATCGGGAAATCGGCATGTCGGAAAAGGTGCTTGAGCAGATGGAGAGTAATGATAAAGCTATCGTGTGGGTGGCAAACCTCCATTCGAATTATGATGTGACATCCATAGAATATACGAATGAGACATACGTCGAAGACAAAATGAATGAGCGTGTTGAATCACTTGGGGCATTGCTTCGAGAGAGTGAACATAGTGTTTACAATGTAGGTCTATTTCATAATGAAGCCGACAATTATGAACTCCTGCCTGAGGATTATGCAACCCCGAGAAGCGAAGCAGATGAGACTTTGGAAGGCTATATCGGAAATCGCGTCCAAAAAAATGTATTTATCGATTTTGCCACCAGCGATTTTATTGAAGAAAATCAGTATACGGTTTATTGGGCGGGATATTACGACTATAGAATGGTGCCTCAGGAACAATTTGACGGCCTGATCTACATAGATCATATTAAAGAATGATGGATAAATGATAAATAATAATAGTGAAGGTTCCTGCTTATTCAAGCTGCTTTAGGCAAGAGCAGGAGACAGTCATATACACTACAATAAAAAACCTCCATAAAACACTCGTAAGAGTGCTAGGAGGTATGAAGATGAAGTCATTGTTTATCAATGGCTTCATCATTTATTTTATTGGAATATCAATCCAGTGAATCTCTTTAATGGAAGAAGTTGAAAGCTCTATTACCGCTCGACAGCTTCTCTGATATTCTGTGAAATCAACTGCCAAGACTCCTGTGCTTTATCTTTTGGACCGAGATGTGTAAATGCATGGTGACAGTCTTTGAAAAGGACATCCTGGACGCTCACACCTGCAGCCTTTAATTTCTCAGCGTAAACCTCGGCTTCCGGTCTGAAAGCGTCATGTTCGGCAATGAGGATGAGGGCAGGAGCCAAATGGTCGTCTACATCGGCAAAGACAGGGGAGGCGAGGGGATTCCTGGCCATTTCCTCTTCAGGCACATAGCATATGTTCAAAAAGTGTGCAGCCTGCGGGAATTTCGCGCGCAACTTATTTGGTTCGGGCTTTTCTGAATATGGTGTGACGAAATCGAGCATCGGATAGGATAGAACTTGGAGAAGCGGCTGCTTTTCCGATTTCTCCTCAAGTAGGAGGCAGAATGCAGCTGCAAAGTTGCCGCCTGAACTTTGGCCGCCCACCATCACTTTTTTAGGATCGATGGCGAGCTCCTCCGCATGCCCCTCCATCCATTGAAACACGTCATAGCTCTGTTCGATCGCTTTCGGGAATGGATACTCCGGCGCCTTCACATAATCGATGTTGAGGACGACGCAGCCCGTCTCATTGGCGAGGTAACGGCAATACGGGTCATCCATATTCTTATCATTCATTATGAAGGCACCACCGTGGAAATTGATGTATACGGGGTGCTTTTTTTGTTCTGCCTCCAATGGATAATACAGCGTTATTGCGGTAGGGCCGATGGATGTTTCCACCATGATATCCTTCTTGCTTTCTACAGGCTGCTGATCAATCATTGGATTTTTTTCTGCTTTATTTGGAAGGAGTCGCAGTAATTTGGCAAAGATGGTTTTGAGCATGACTGACCTCGCTTTTCTAGCATTATTTGACGTTGATTTTCCGTCCTTTCCAGTTCACCGAACGCAGTACATGGACCCGGAAGATGGAGTATACGAATATACCGGCAAAAAAGGTGAACAGAAATGGGTGGAACAGGAAAAGAATCCTGTTGAAGTTGCCGCATCTTCGGGCGAATATCATCGTTTGCAGGGCATAGAGGAGATACACCACTCCGGTGAGTGCAATCAGCACGGCATCCAGTGCGATGAGTGAAGAAACCAATGCCCCGGTACTTATGAAGCTGCCGGAAATCCAGATGATGGTCATCAGCATGACGGCAGGGTGGGTCGCTTGTGAACCGAGCGCAAAACTTTTGCACCAGCCCTCGACAAGGCTTCTGAACCCTTCCGGATACATGCGGAAGGATATGACGTCTTTGCCGCCTATACAATGGACGGGGAGGTCTTGGTCAAGATATGCCTGTCCCAATGCCAAGTCGTCCATGATGGCTTCCTGTATCCCCTTATGCCCGCCTGTCGAAAGGTAGTCCTCCCTGTCAGACAGGATGCAGGGGCCGAACGACCCTGCAGGTCTGAAGCGCTTCCCCCAGACGGTGAATACATTCATCCCTACAACAACAATCACGTTGAAGATAGCTGAAAGGTTCTCGTACATGTCTTCGATGCGGTGAAAAGGCTGCAGGGATAATATGCCCCGGGCCCCTTTCCGTCGATAAAGCGCCAACAGATCCTGAAGGCTGTCGGGGGTGCTGAAGCGTGTATCGGCATCGAGGAAAAGGAGCCATTTCCCTTTCGAATGTTGGACACCGTGCCAGCAGGCTGACGATTTTCCCGCACCGGCCTCCTTGGATTCATTACGCAGTACTGTGGCATCAAAAGCCGATGCGACAGAAACGGTCTCATCCGTGGAGTCATCGTCGATGACCAGGACTTCAAATGATCTGAAATTCTGCTCCTGCAGGGATCTGAGCAGGGCGGAAATCCTTTCTGCTTCATTCCTGGCCGGAATGATGATGGATACGAAAGGGTATTCGGCACCCTCCCCCCGGCCTGACGGGCGGGGGAGGGACCAGAACATGAGTGTCCCGACAACAATCGCCAGAAGCCCCAGTATAAGATTGACCATCATAAGCGTCGTCCCCTTTCATATCATTCAGCGGATGGGCTGCCTTTGTCGTCCTGGATGAGTTCCCGGGCAGCGATTTGGGCGGACAGCAGTACAATCGGGACGCCTGCCCCCGGATGTGTGCTGCTGCCTGTGAAATACAAGTTGGAACAGCTCGGCGATTTGCTCTGCGGCCGCTTGTGGATGCTTTGGGAAAGGGTGGGCTGCAGCCCGAAAGCAGCACCGTTATATGCATTGAACCTCGACTCGAAATCGAGTGGTGTGAAGTGTGTCTCTGCAACGATCTCCTGCTCGACATTTTCAAACCCGCGTATCTGCTTCAAGGTATCCAAAATGTATGTACGGTAGTATTCGATCGTCTCATCGTTCCACTCATAGTCCGCCATACCGAGGTCGGACACCGGCATCAGGATATATAGTCCATCCTTTCCTTCCGGTGCGAGTGTGGGATCGAGCTTCGAAGCGATATAGACGTAGAAGGAGGCATGCTCCAATTTTTTGCCTTTAAAGATGTCCTGCATGTTCTTCTCGAGTGACTCATTGAAGATGAAATTATGGATGTGCTCGACGTCTTCATATTTCCGGTCCATGCCCAGGTAGAGGAGGAAGGCGGAACAGGAATACTTCATGCCGTCAATCTTCCGGTCGGTGAATTTCCCTTTGGCGCGGGGGCTTTTCACTAGGTTTTTCATCGCATACGGGAAATCGGCGTTGCAGACCACATAGTCGGCATCAATCTTCCTGTCATCCACCTTGATGCCGGTCGCCTGTCCGGCATCGATGGAGATTTCCTGCACTGCGCTTCCATAGAAGATTTCCCCGCCAAGTTCCTCAAACAACCGTTCCATGGCCGTTGCCATCGTATACATGCCGCCTTTGATGAACCATATCCCGTACAGGAACTGGATCATCGGAATCATCGAATAGAAGGACGGGCCGGTGAAGGGGGAGACGCCTATGTACAATGTCTGGAACCCCATGATCTGCTTCAGGCGTTCGCTGTTTATATACCTTCCGATGAAGTTGTCCGCTGTACCCACCAGTTTCACTTTCGGCGCCTTCCTCAACATCGAAAGGTTATAGAAGTCGCTTCTTTTGTGGAAAGGCCGTCCGAGGATATTATCCTGGGCGAAGATATATCCTTTATAGATATCATGCATATAGTTGAGGAAGCCTTCCGTATCCCCCGGGCTGATGGACTCGATCATTCTGGTCAACTCGGTCAGGTCGGAGGAGATGTCGATGGGTGCATCCGGAGCGTCGCTGAAGTATACCCGGTACATGGGGTCCAACTTCTCCATTGGAATGTAGTCGTTGGGGTCTCGTCCGCAAAGCTCGAATATTTCACGGTACAGTTCCGGCATCATGACGATGCTCGGCCCAAGGTCGAACTGGTACCCATCCTTTTCGATCCGGTTCATTTTTCCACCCGGAGTAGCATCCTTCTCATGGATCTCCACCTGATAGCCGGCGTGCTGCAGCCTGATGGCACTTGCCAGTCCTGCCACACCTGCACCAATGACGATCACTTTCTTTGTCATGCATACACCTCTTTCTGAAATGAAGGACCCGGAAGGTTCTAAAACTCTCCCGAGTCACGACAGCATTCTTCTGATTCTTCCGCGGTTGTATCTTTGTGTGATGATGAGGGGCAGGTTGAAGGCGACCGCATATACGATCATCAGCCAGCCCACGAGCGGTGGGTTCCACAGGAAGAACAGCGGAGCGGGCACAATCGACAGCCAATGTGTCAGCTCAGCCCGTTTCGTCTCCATGGCAAATGTTTCGAGGTCTTCCCTGCCCGTGCCATGCAGTGATTTCTTTTGATATCCCCTTTTGAACAGGGTGGCCCCATCGATCAGTCTGCCTTTCCATGCCTTCACCCGGAACAGCTGCTGCCATATCTCGCCTGATTTCTCCCACCGATAGATGCGGGACCAGAAGGCGTTGTTCTGGAATACTGCGGCCGGGAGCTTCAGGCAGAGGACAGATATGGCCATATGGAAGAAGAACCAGACGGCGATGTCGATGACGATGGTCCAGAATAGGGATAATGAAATCACTTGCATGGCCGAACCTCCTAAGCATCTTCATTTTCGCAGGCGTCATTTGCGGCAGTGTCCTTAATCACGCACAAGCTTCAGAAGGAGAAATCACTCATCAATCGAATCCCTCTGGACAATCTGGTCGCTGACATGTTGGCCGCTCAATGTCACCATCGGCATGCCGCCTCCGGGATTCACTGTGCCCCCGACGAAGTAGAGGTTGTCATAGTGTTCGCTCTGCTTTGGATGCTTGAACCCCTTATTCTTCTTGCGGTCGGACAGGGTGCCGTATATTGCGCCCCGGTCGGAGCCGTACACCCGCTGGATGTCCTCCGGCGTCCACACATCTCTTGTCACGATGTTCTCACGCAGATCCGTGAGGCCCATGCGTTCAAGCTTGATCAGCGTCTGTTCTGCAAAACGCTCATAGTCTTCAGCCGTGAATGGTTTGTCCTGGATATATGGAATGTGGGGGAGCACCTTCAGGTTCTCATGTCCCGGCGGTGCTTGGTCCGGGTCCGTCTTGTTGACGTTCACGAGATAGATGACCGGATCATCCGGCAGTTCATGCTTATGGAATATTTTATCCATCTGCTTCTTCATATCTTCTGCGAAGAAGAAGTTGTGGTGGGCAAGCTGGGGGTAGATCTTCTTGACTCCCAGATGCATGACCAGGCCGGAACTCGCAGGCTCGAATTTCTTTTTGATTTTTCTGACATAATCTTCTTTTCCGCCAATCAGCTGTTCGTAGGTTGGAATGACTTCCATATTGGAGACGTAATAGTCTGCATCGAGTTGTGTGCCGTCATCCAATACGGCACCGGTGATTCTGCCTTCTGAATTTCGGAGTTCAGAAATATGCTGTCCGGTATGGATCGTCACGCCGGTCTCCTCGGCAAGTTGTACAAGCCCTTTGGCCAGGTTGTCCATCCCGCCCGGTACATACCATACGCCCTGATCATGCTGCATATATATCATCATGTTCAATACAGCCGGTGCATCGTAGGGGGAGGAGCCGACATATTTGATGAAGTAGGAAAGCATGTCGCTCAACTGCTTATTGCTGATCCGCTTGTCGATCGCCTGGCGTACCGTCGAAAACAGGTCAAAGCCCTTCAAGGTGCTGAATACCCCTTGATACTTCAAAATGTCCTTCTTATCATCGACCCCTTTGAAGTAGCTCTGCTCGGTCGTATCATACAGCTTCTTGGAGTAGGCGAGCAGTTTTTCATACTGCTTGATGTCCTTTTTATCCAATGACGGATTCTTTTCCAGCATGTCATTCATATCTTCATACAGATCGATGACATTGCCATCCGGGAAGAAGGAGCGCCACTGATGATTCAGTTTGACCGTCGGCACATAATCCGCCATCTTCTTTCCGCTTGCGGTAAAGAGTTTTTCAAATACTTTCGGCATCGTCAAAATGGAAGGGCCGAGGTCAAAGCCGAAGCCATCCTGCTCCAGGCGGTTCAATTTCCCGCCCAGGTGTGCATTCTTCTCATATAACGATACATCATACCCCTTTTGTGCCAGGGAAATGGCGGCTGATAACCCTCCGAGCCCGCCTCCGATGATCAATACGCTTTTTTGTGGCATTCAAGACATCTCCTTAAAATAGAAAATAACTGCTGCTTATTTATATATGGACTTTAAAAATTTGGAAATTTAGTGATACTGGTATCATACCAAATAAATACAGGCATTAATATTTAGAGGTATGCGCCATGGGCGCATTGTGGAAGAAAAGGCATCTCTGTACTTCCGTCAATTGATGGCGATGGAGAGCTTGTAGTTCACATGGGATTCCAGTTGGATGAGGAATTCATCCAGTACTCTGTTTGAAGGGAAGCGGCATTCGAGGAGATAGCACCCATCCCCACTGATCTTATGGTTTCGGACGATGTACTGTTCGTTGGCCGCCACCAGGTTCAGATAGGGCGTGTGATAAGAGCTGCTTGTGAATATGGTGATGAAGGCATGAACCGGGTAGCCCATCTTTTCCGGGTTCACTTTGATGGTGAACCCTTCGATGACTCCCGCATCTTCCAGCTTCTCCACCCGGGCCGAAGCCGCAGGACCGCTCAAATGCACCTTTTCACCAAGTTCCTTCATCGTGATGCGGCTATTTGTCCGAAGGACATCCAGAATGAGCGAATCTGTATCGTCAAGCATAGGCGTCTGCTCCTTTCATTTTTAAAGTGAAATGACATAAAAACTTTCATGAGTCCATTTATTTCAGAAGTGGTATCAGTATACACTGGAGGTAAATCAAACTAAAGGAGTTGCTGTTATGAACATTCAACATATACGTAATGCCACACTCGTTATGGACTATGCAGGGAAGAGGTTCCTGGTCGATCCGTTTCTGGCGGAGAAGGGGACACTGCCGCCATTCCCGAACTCTGCGCGGCAGGATCAGAACAATCCGCTCGTCAGCCTGCCGACATCCATAGAAGAAGTAATCAGCGGTGTGGGTGCCGTCATCGTCACCCATACACATCTCGACCACTGGGATGACGCTGCAAAGGATGCATTGCCGAAGGACATCAAGCTTTTCACCCAGAATGAAGCGGATAAGGAAGAGGTCGGGAATGCCGGTTTTACGAATATAGAAGTACTCGCGGAAGATACAGTGTTTGAGGGCATCCAACTGATCAAGACAAAAGGCGAGCATGGCAGGGGAGAGATATTGGAGATTGCCGGATCCGTATGCGGTGTCGTCTTCAAGCATCAAGAGGAGAAGACGCTATATGTAGCCGGGGATACCGTATGGTACGAAGAAGTGGAGAAGACACTAAACACCCACAAACCCGAAGTCATCGTAGTGAACGCCGGAGACAACCAGTTCCTCGAGGGCGGTTCCCTTGTCATGGACGCGGAGGATGTACTCAAAGTCCACCAGACTGCACCCGATGCCAGGATCATCTCCGTTCACATGGAAGCAGTGAACCATTGGGGGCTATCCAGACAGGAGCTGAAGGACTATGCAGAAGAAAAAGGAATGAGCGATAACCTGCTCGTGCCGGACGCCGGCGAAGAGTATTGGTTTTAAAAGGTTAAGATTCGTTACCGAGCAGGATGAAAGTAATATAGGCAATCAAACATTATGGCATGGCATACCAACTCCCCAATCCATTTAAATGGATTGGGGGGGGGGTTATTAGTGTTCTTCACATAAAGATAGAGCAGTATAAAGAGGTTTGCGAGAAAATAAATCATTCTATGTCTTCCAACCCAATCTATTAGAAGGATTTAATGAGAAGGAAATTAAAACCTACTCAACATATAGGGTAATCTATGGTGTTTGTGGAGCATTGGCAGAAAACTATGGTACAAATTCTTTTATAATCAATTAATAATCTGAAAAATACGATATTTGAATAGGTTTAATCTCAAAGGTGGGGTAATCTCCTCTTTAAAGGAAGAACCTATAAAGATTGAAGCATAACAGATTTTTAGTATCCAATCACTTCTCTTTCGACTGTCTGTATAATCTCTGATGGGATACTTTTAATATATTTGAAATATGAAACATTCAAGCGGGGGTTAAAAAATCCAATCCTCTCGACCTGCTTAAACCTTTCCCTGTTGGATGACCTCAATCCCATCAAATAATAGACCAGCACCTGCAGGGTATGCTTGTTGGTGATCTTATTTTTGCTGACTTTCATATCCCATAATCCATCTGCAGTTAATATATCCCCATCACCATTACGTATTTTATGTGTGTACGCACCTTCAAAAGTCATGCCTGAGTCGATGACAGGTCCATTGTCATTAAAAAACTTAACTGAGCGATTGACCATCGTCTTGATATTTTCAATCGTATTTTGATCAATCATAAAATCCTCGACCGGCCTGTAAAAATCCCTGCCCATCCTATAGATGACATCATAACCGCTCAACCGGCACGCATTGATGATGGAGTTATCATCCAATCCTTGAATATTTTCCAGGTATAAAATAGAAGGGTTATGCAAACCTACATTGTAGGCTCCTTGCAGGGAAACCTTGAAAACCTCTTCTTTCTTTTCACCTAGCATGAACTCACTCAAGTATTGAGTTGCCATACCAATGATACTCGGGTGCAGAGTCTCCCCATCATTCAATACAATGTCGTCACCAAATTGTGCCATTTCAAATTCACTGACTTTTAGAAAGCCACCGTACGGTTGTTTGAATTTCCTCGTCACATATGTCACTGTAGTCATTGAATACTCTCCCTTATTAATATATAACAACATATTAAAATGGTATCTTAAAAGCGCAGGACCATAGGGATCCTGCGCTCATTTCATTTAAAGTATTAAACGGTAGGGCTGTTCTAGATAATCTGCTACAAGTTGCATGAATTCTGCAGCTGGTGCGCCGTCGATCAGTTGGTGGTCATAAGTCATGCTTAGTGGAAGCATCTGTTTTTCTACTACATTTTTATCTTCATCAAATGCCAGTTCACTTTGCATCGCACCGACACCGAGTATAGCGACTTCAGGTGTATTGATGATCGGGGTGAAGTATTCGATTCCTGATCCACCAAGGTTGGTTATAGAGAAGGTGGATCCTGAATATAAATCACCTTCCAGTGTACCCTGACGTGCTTTTGTCGCAACTTCTTTAATCGATTCACCAAGTTTCGACACTGTCATATAATCTGCATTCCTGATCACCGGGACAACGAGTCCGTCACCGATATCTGTAGCCATACCGATATGGACTTCTTCATTGATGATGTGTTCACTGTTGTAATACCATGCATTGATTTCTGGCATTTCCTTCAATGCCAGAACCACTGCGCGTGTAAGCAGGGTATTAATGCTGAAGGCACTTTTGTCGACTGTGCCATTTGTACGTTCTTTCATCTCGCTTCTGAATGCGATTAATTTGGTGATGTCTACTTTGCGTTGGTTTGTCACACTTGCAGTGGATTGGGCGCTGCGCATCATGCGTTCTGCGATAGTCTTCCGCATACCTTGGAGTCCAGCACCGTATTCGGTGTCCAATGCCTGCGGTGCTTCAGTTTTGGCTGCCGATTTCTCTTCTGATTTGAATCGTTCAATATCAAGTTTTGTAATCCTACCATTTCCACCGGTTCCATTGACTTCCTGTATATCAATGCCACGCTCATCAGCCATTTTCCTGGCAAGCGGGGTAATGAAGATTCTGTCACCGCCGGGCTCTGCTTTAGTGTTGGTGACCTGTGAGGCCGGTTTGCCGGTCGGCAGTGGATCATCTTTCTTTTGGGCACTGGCCGGGAGGGTTTCAGCACTTTCTTCAGAGGCGGGGGTACTGTCACCACCGACATCTTCCCCGGGTTCACCAATATATGCCATAGGTGCCTTGCAGGCAACAGTGTCACCTTCTTTTGCGACCAGTTTGATGATCGTCCCATCCGCATTCGCTTCAACTTCACTGGTCAATTTCTCGGAACTGATTTCTGCAACGATGTCTCCGACGGATACTTCATCGCCTTCTTTCACCATCAAATTTTCTATCGTACCTTCGGTCATTGTGAGTCCGAGTTTCGGCATTACTAATTCTGTGGCCATTCATGATCACCTCCTACGATTTTAAATCGCTGATGATTTCATCAGCTTCTTTCAATACTTTTTCAGCATCAGGAATATAAAGCTGCTCCAAATTGACAGCGAATGGTACCGGCACATCCGGCGCGGTCACACATTTGATGGGTCCGTCTAAGTAATCGAATGCTTTATCGGAAACAACCGATGCGATATCTGTTGCGGTGTTGTTATGCGGGTTCGCTTCGTCGATGATGATCAGACGGTTCGTCTTCTTGACTGATTCAATGACGGTCCCCTGATCCCATGGGGCGACAGTCCTGAGGTCGATTACCTCTACATCCACATTGTCTTGCTCCAGTGTTTCCGCCACTTCGAGACCGACGAACAGCATTTTACCGATGGTGACGATGGTGAGGTCGCTGCCTTCACGTTTTACATCCGCTTTTCCTATCGGAATCGTGTAGTAGTCATCCGGGACTTCTCCTTTAGTCCCATATAGGGTTTTATCTTCGGAAAAAATGACTACATTGTTGTCCTCGATGGAGGAGAGTAGCAATCCTTTCGCATCATAAGGGGTGGCAGGTACAACAACTTTGACACCTGGTATGGAACCGAAGATTCCGTAGTAGGAGCCTGAGTGCTGTGCTGCGGCACTCGCACCGGCACCGTGCATCGTCCGAACCGTCATAGGTATACTGGCCTTCCCGCCGAACATGTACCGCATCTTTGATGCCTGGCCGAGAATCGAGTCGAAGGCGAATCCAATGAAGTCATTGAACATCAGTTCAGGTACAGGTCGAAGTCCGGTCGCGGCCATGCCAACAGCACCCGACATATAACCCATTTCGGACAACGGAGTATCGATGACACGGTCTCTGCCATACTTCGGCATCAATCCTTTAGTCACACCCATCGTACCGCCCCAAGCGTCTTCGTTAGCTTCTTCAAGATGTTGTACATCCGCGCCCCCTGCGATATCCTCACCCAGTAAGACGACATCTTCATCATTTTCCATAGCCATGTCTAAAGCTTCTTTGATTGCATTCATGAATAATTTTTCACTTGCCATATTATCGCTCCTTTTTATGGTTGTAATGGTTAGTCGGCAAAGACATCAGTATATAATGACTCGGGGGATGGCTCCGGGCTATCCTGTGCAAACTTGACCGCTTCTTTCAAGTCGTTTTGCGACTGTTCACGTACTTCATCTAGTTCTTCCTCAGTCATCAATTCATTCTCTATGACATAATTTCTGAAGACATCAATCGGATCGATATCCGCCCATTCTTTTTCATCGCCTTCTTTAGCTTTATAAGCTTGTTCATCACCTTCAAAATGTCCGTATCTCCTATAAGTGACACATTCGATTAGAGTAGGACCTTCGCCACTGCGTGCACGGACGATGGCTTCCTGTGAAGCATCCATGACAGCAACGATATCCTTACCGTTCACCCGCATGCCCGGCATGTTATATGCTGAGGCTCTTTCGGCAATTGTATCCGTAGCTGAGGCATACCAGTGCGGGGTTGATTCAGCAAAGAGGTTGTTTTCATTGACGAAGATGAGCGGCAGTTTCCAGATGGATGCCATATTCATGACTTCGTGGAAGACCCCCTCATTGGCAGCACCATCACCGAAGAAGCATACTGCGACCGCATCTGTGCCTTTGTATTTGTTCCGCATCGCAGCACCCATGGCAATCCCGAATCCGCCGCCGACCATGCCGTTCGCACCGAGTATACCTTTGTCGACGTCGGCGATATGCATGGATCCGCCTTTACCTTTACCAAGACCGGTCTCCTTACCGAAAATCTCGGCCATCATCCCATTCAAGTCACCGCCTTTTGCCACACAGTGCCCATGTCCGCGGTGGGTGCTCGTGATATAGTCCTCATCAGTCAAGTTGGCACATACCCCTGAAGCAATCGCTTCTTCTCCGGCATATAAGTGTACGAAGCCGGGAATTTCACCTTGGTTGAATAAGCGGCGTGCGTTTTCTTCAAAATTACGGATATCTTCCATTGTTTTATACATATCTTTGGCTTTCTCGGCGGATAGTTCTTTAGCGGCAGTACCTACAGAAGTCCTTATTTCCAGATCTACGTGGCTTTTCTCATCGGATTTGCTTTGAAACATCGACTTTGGCATACCTTGTAAATTTTCAGCCATGTTGATTCCTCCTTAATGATATTTAATGATATTTTTTGATACATCCTGTATCAATTCAGATAATGTCGGATGACCGTACACTGTGCCGGCTATTTCATCTATAGTGCCTTCCGATTCATAAACTGTGAGTAATTGGTGAATGAGGTCAGTAGCATGGGGGCCGACCACGACCGCCCCAAGTATCCGGCGGTACCGGCTTTCTGAAACAATTTTGACAAAGCCATCGGTTTCTCCTACTGAGATGGCCCGTCCATTGAATGAGAATGGCAACTTTTCCGTAATCACATCATATCCTGACGTGGTCGCCTCTGATTCGCTCAAACCGAACTCTGCAACTTCAGGATCGGTGTACAATGAACGTGGAATGCTCAGAGGACTGACAGGGGTCTCTTTTTTATTGGCCATCGCCCTAACTGCCTTGATTCCTTCTGCGCTGGCAGCATGGGCAAGCGTATGACCGCCGATCAAATCTCCGATTGCATAGACGCCGGGGGCACTTGTCTCATAATACTCATCGACTGCGACGAAGCGGCCGGAATTATCGAGATCCAGACCCATCGCTTTCGGGAGAGTCAGATTTTGCCTTCTGCCGATAGCAACCAGGAGTTGGTCAAACTCAAAGCTGTTTCCGTCCGAGAGGTTCACACGCGAAGCTTTCACCTCTTTGATTGAAACTTTCGTCCTTACCTCCACCCCGAGATTTTCTAGCCTTTTCTTGACGGTTTGACGGGCATCTTCATCGATGGTGAGGAGGATATCTTCCGCCACTTCAAGAAGACTAACATCGATACCGTATGCTTTCATTGCAAAAGCAAGTTCAACGGCGATGATGCCGCCGCCGATGGTTACGAGTTTTTCAGGCAGCTCAGTCATATCGAAAATGGTATCTGTCGTTAAGTAATCCACCTCTTCCAGTCCGGGTATGTCAGCGATGAAGGGGTATCCGCCAGTTGCAAGCAGTACCTTTTTCCCAGTGATGCTCCTGTCGTCCACTTCGAAAGTCCTGCCTTTCTTATGAATGGCCTCTCCCTGGATATAATCGATGTTGTTGGCTTTAAAGGTTGACATTATGCCTTTTTGCAGAGTGGCGACCACACCATCTTTCCTATCGACCAGTGAGGGAAAGTCGATATTCTTTATTTCGACTTCAATACCCTTACTGTTAGCCCTTCCGATTGTATTCAGCCAGTGGGCATGCTCCAGATAAGTTTTTGAGGGGATGCACCCGGTATTTAAACATACTCCTCCTATATCTTTCTTTTCTACCACTGCCACGCTGTTGCCGAGGAGTGCCGCTTCTTCAGCTGCGACATATCCGCCTGGACCTGAACCGATAATCAATACATCATAATCACTCAATACTTTGCCTCCTTTAGAACTAAGCTTCAGGATGAAGCGCTTTCATAAGACAAGTCTATAATATCAGATATTATTCCGAATTTTCAATAAAATGAATTTTATTTGAATATTATTCAGATTTTACCATCGAGAAGATGGGTTGATCATTTTCGAGACTGACTGTGACGGTGGTGGGGCTTCGATTCGGGTGGGCTATGATGTGGCGTGCAATAGGTGTTTCAATTTCCTGGACGATGAATCGGTCGAGTGGGCGTGCTCCGTAATTTTTATCGTATCCATTGACGGCGAGCCATGTCATCACCTCATCGTCGACCTTAAGTGAAATCGATTGCTTTTCAAGCCTCGCTTCTAGGTCGGAGAGCATGAGACGCACGATGTTGTACATATTATGAAGTAGTAATGGATTGAACATGATGACTTCATCAATCCTGTTTAAAAACTCAGGCTTAAAGTGCGTGCGCAAATCGTCCATGACTGCAAGCCTTGTATCGTCTTCCAACTGCCCCTCCTGATTTGTGCCATCAAATAACTGATGGGAGCCGATATTGGATGTCATGATCAATATCGTGTTTTTAAAATCGACCTTCCTGCCTTTCGAATCCGTGAGATGTCCTTCATCGAGGACTTGAAGTAAAATATTGAACACATCTTCATGTGCCTTTTCAATCTCATCCAGTAAAACTATCGAATACAACCGCTGCTGGACCGCTTCCGTCAGTTGACCACCTTCATCATATCCGACATAGCCGGGCGGGGGACCGATGAGACGAGCAACGGCGTGTTTTTCCATGTACTCCGACATATCGAGGCGCACCATCTCAAGCTCACTTCCGAACAGCGACTCTGCGAGCGATTTGGCGAGTTGCGTCTTCCCTACACCAGTTGGCCCTAAAAACAGGAAAGAACCACTCGGCTTGTTGGGATCTTGTATGCCAGCACGCATACGCAGGACGGTATTGCTGACTTTCCCCACAGCCTCATCCTGGCCAACCACCCGGGCTTTCAGCTCATCTTCAAGATGCAGCAGCTTCTGTCTTTCATCTTCCAATATGCCGCGAACTTTGATGCCAGTAAGCCTTTCTATTACGCCTGCAATATCATCTTCGGTGATAATGGTTTCATTGATGAAAGATGCAGAAGGAACATCTTCCTCAATACTGTTGATGTCCGTTTTTATTTTAGGCAGCTTGATATTCTTCAGTGAGACGATTTTTTCAATGTCTTCTTCCGACCGGGCGGCATGATACTCTGCATGCTGCTGTAGATTATCCTGCCTTAGTTGTTGCAGATCAAAAAGCAGATCCTGCTCATCTTCCCATTTTTCAAGCTGTTTATTCCGCAGCATCTCTAGAGACGCCATCTTTTCATCGAGGCTGGATTGCTGCGCTGCCTCATCGGATTCGAATGCCATGATTTTAAGATTGAGCAACTTTTCATTGATTTCTTCAATGGAGCGGGGGAGTGCGTTCAATTTGAGGTTCTGCACGGCACTGGCCTCATCCAGTACATCGATGGCTTTACCGGGTTGGTAACGATCTGTGATATAGCGGCTGGACAGCTTTACAGCGGCTTCAACCGCCTGTGGCGTGATGATGGTGCGATGATAGGTTTCGAATTCTGATTTGATACCTTCTAGAATTTCCATCGTACCATCTATATCCGGCTCATTGACGAGCACCTTTTGAAACCGGCGCTCGAGTGCTTTGTCTTTTTCGATGTTTTCCCTGTATTCATCCTGGGTGGTAGCACCGATGCAGCTCACTTCACCCCTTGCGAGCATTGGTTTTAAGATATTGCCGGCATCCATTGCACCGCTTGTCTGCCCGGCCCCGACGACTGTATGGATCTCATCGATGAAAAGGATGATTTCTCCCTGCGAGTCACGGACCTCGTTCAATACACTCTTAAAACGTTCTTCGAATTCGCCGCGGTATTTTGCACCGGCAACCAATGCACTCATGTCGAGGTTATAGATGATTTTATTTTTGAATTTGCCGGTGACATTCCCTGTTACGATGTCTGAGACCAAACCTTCGATGATGGCCGTCTTCCCGACGCCTGGGCTGCCCACCAGGATGGCATTATTCTTCTCTTTTCTGGAAAGTATTCTGAGCACGTCATGGATTTCATCCTGTCTCCCGATGATCGTTCTGAGCTTCCCCTCCATATAACGGACGTTCATGTTGACTGCATACCTTTCCAAAGACCGGTATATGGATTCTTGATATTCAGAAGCAGGCTTTTTCCCGTCCCGGTTGATGTTCATCTGCTTTTGCAGAGTGTCGATGGTGATACCCTCATCTTTTAAAAAGACGGTCAAAGGGTTGTATTTCTGTTTGAAAAGCGCAAGTATATAATGCTCACAGGTGACGAATTTATCACGCTGGAGCCGGGCCTCTTCCTCTGCATGCTGTTTTAATGTGCCAAGTCGTCTGCTCAACTGCTGGCCGTATCGTTGATCGGTTCTCGAGACGGTGGAAATCTTGTCCACTTCCCGGTTGATCAGCTGGATGAAGGCATTCATATCTATGTCCAAACCCGCATAAAAATCATATAAAAACTTCCCGGACTGCATCATGACAGACCAAAGGTGAGGGATATCGATCTGATAGTTCTGTTTTTCTTTTGCGAGTGTCTCTGCGTCCCGAAACCCATCTCTCACTACGACAGTTTCTTGTAATTCTGTTGCATCATTCAAATGACCGCCTCCTTTGTAAAGCGCTTTCATTAATTCCATATTAACAAAGTTTTAAAAGTATTTGTGATAATTTAAACTTAATTCATAATATTGTGATTATTTAGCGGTTCAATTTGAATAATAAGTGAATTTTTTTAATGGATTTTGACGATGGATTGGCGGGCGCGTGAATTATTCAAATAACTGTCATCAATTTACCCTTTGGTCGCTTTTACGAACTAAGGGTAAAATCGAGTGATTAAATGGAATTTGTTAATATTAACCTGAATTTTCATAAGGGCATAGTGATTAGGTTCCGGAAGGATTCATTCAAAGAAAGCTTCCGTCATTCAAAAGATTTTAATGAGGAAGAAAATGTATTGTGGCTAGAGGAAAAGGTACAAGAATTTTCTAATGGCTTCTTACTTCTTAAGAAAGAAAATGAATATATCAGACAAATTGAACTGACAATCAAGAGATACAAAAATAGAGTGGTTGGATACACCAACCTATACTATTTAGCAAAATCACATCGAGAAAAAGGGTGTGCTGAAGAGAGGCATACATACGCATTGAGTTATTTTAAGAACAATGTCTTAGAAGAATATCACCTTAGAGTCTCTCCAACAAATAGACGTGCAATAAAGTCCTACCAAAAAAATGGGTTGGAAAAGATAAATGAAGAACATAAGGGGAAAGTCATATGTATGAGAGGTTATTTATAAAATTATCGGTCCAAATTACATAATTATATTGGGGGAAGTTGAATGATACCGTTTAAATTAAAATTATTTGATAAGGAGAAGGAATTTAATCCCTTCTATAACTTCATCATGGGCAATACAGATCATTTCAGGGATTATATGGAGGTAGCCCCATCCTTTGATGAAGTTGAAAAAGAATTCCTATTGGATGTGCCTCCCGTCATGGATATAAAAAATAAAGAAGTATATGGCGTCTATAGAGAGGAGAATCTTATTGGCTTTCTGGACATCCTATTCAATTATCCTGAAAGCCACACCTGTATGATAGGATACTTGGTCATTGATCAAAATTATAGGAAGCAGGGTATTGGTCAGCAAGTATATAATCACGCTGTTGCTTATGCTAAAGAAAAAGACATGCGGAAGATTCGGCTCAGTGTTATTAAAGAAAACGAACCGGCTGTTAGAATGTGGAAAAAGCAAGGTTTTGAAACAATAGACGAAGAGGTAACGGAATATGGCACACAATTAATGATGGAGATTAGACTGTAGGGCTAAGCTATGAAACATCAAGAACAAAAGCGCCATTGGTAATTGCATCAATCTTTTGTAAGACAGGTGGTATATATGAGACTGCAAGTCGGTTTAGAAAAATTTAATCATGCTTTGAGCAATATTGAAGTAAAAGGTAATGTTGATGCATGGATGGAATACTATACTTTTTACCGTAGACCTTTCAGTACGATATTTAAGACATTATACATGATGGATGTGGAGTCTATTAAAAAAATGGTTAGAGATAGTGATTTAGAAACTTTAAGCGAAGAGGCTAGAACTGCCCTCCAGATGTATACTATTGAAGAACTCAAGGAAATAATAAAAGAAACTGCAGATTACTATAATTTCGAAGCACACTATGATGCCTATTTATTAGTGGGATTGGGACAAGTAGATGGTACTGCTCTTCCAAGTGAGATTCCCTTTCTCTACTTAGGACTAGAACGCCTAAGGAATTCAGATATCGAAATGCTGATCCAACATGAATTCAACCATCTTGTCAGATTCAACAGTATAGAAGAAGTAAATGAAGAAATGGGTATGACGGTGGGGCAGCTTGCTATAGCTGAAGGGTTGGCGACACTCGCCCCTTTAGTTATGAGTGGATTGGAACTGAATGAAGCGAACATTAGAGAGGGCCTTTTCGTTAACGATGAAGAATTTAACCGTTTAAGAGATGATTTTTCAACCTTACAAGAAGAACTGGAAAGAGATTTCAATGAACCATTGTCTCCAAAACTCCATGAAAAATATTTTATGTATAACGAAGGCAACAAATATCCAAAAGTGGGTTACTTCATTGGCGTTCATTATATTATCCCGCTTTTGGAAGCAGGATATAGCTTGAAGGAATTAACGAGAAGTAAAACCAAGGATATTTTATATAAATATACCGAGATGAAACGCTTGCTGTGAATGAAAAATACAAGGTGGCAAAGATGATGCAATCAAACTGGGAAAATGCTTATTATAAGAGACAATTTGAAATGATGACATCTAAATTCAATTATCCAGACAGTTCCTTCTTTGAAGAAGAAGTCCTCCTGCTCCTGGAACAAGTAGGGCGGCCTTTCACTAAAGTTTTGGAATTAGGGGCAGGGCGTGGCGAGATAGCCAATGGACTAGCTCGTCAGAATAAAGATATAGTCACTGTTGAATTGGTGGAAGAGATCTGTGAATATGCGAAAAAGCATGCCCATCCAAATGTTCAAGTGATATGTGACGACTTTTATACAGTAAAGTTAAATGGAGACTTCGATTTAATTTTGTATCTTGATGGATTTGGTGTTGGAAATGACGATGATCAGTTCTTTTTACTGCAACGGATTTACAATTGGCTGAGTGATGATGGATATGCCTTAATAGATATTTATCAACCGCTATACTGGCAAAAAGTTGCAGGGAAAGAGATGTACCCCTTTGGCACGAAAGATATTGTACGAAAGTATGATTATGATGAAGATGAAAATAGAATGACGGATACTTGGTGGGAAAGTGGCCAAGAAAATGATTCGATTACACAATCCCTTGCGTGTTACTCACCTGGGCAAATCTATGCCCTTTGCGAAAAAGCAGGATTACATATAACTGCTTATTATCCTTCAGGTGCGATGGACTTTGAAAAAGGCGTTTATCAAAAAATAACAGCATTGGATGAATGCTTATCCTACCGCATCAAGTTAAAAAAGAAATAAGACGGAGTAAAGGACCTTCTGATATAACAATCGGAAGGTCCTTCTACTATTTATAGGGTCTAATCTAATCAATCAAAAATTTAAAAAAGAAAAACACATTTAAAAATTGTTTGACCGAAGATTATTTTTCTAGTTATAAATGAAAAGTGTCCGTGAAAGTGTACTTTTGTGAACCACAATATGCTGTACTTAATTGAATATGATTGTTCATAAATCTAAAATAAATACTAAGCAAGGTGTATACGGTGCTCTAATATTACCATTACGACAACCTAAGCATTACCATCAAAATCGCACGCCTCGCTACGACTCGAATCGGATAATATATCATCCTCCTCCTCATTCTGATTATTTTTTACAGCCAGATGATCTTAAAAGGAGAAAACATTTATGGAGATGGCATTCAATGCCATGAGGTTGATGATTTACCGTCTAAGAGGCAGAGGTGCCAATGCAGCAGAAAGATAATGAAACAAAGCGCTTTATCAGAGAAAATAAAAAATTTTAAATCAGCAATCAAAAATTGATTTACATCAATTCTTTTAACGGCAAAAAGTAATATATTTGAATTGTAGAGAAGGAAACGCATAAAATTTATGTAGGAGAGATATATTATGCAAAAAGCAACCATTCAATTAGAAACTTTATCATGTCCATCATGTCTCCAGAAGATTGATAACGCTGTAAAAGGTTTGGACGGTGTGGAAAAAGACAGCGTCAAAGTCATGTTCAACGCAAGTAAAGTCAAAGTAAATTTTGATGAATCAGTCACGCCGATTGAAAATATAGAAAATGCGATTGAAAACCTGGGGTACCCGGTCACCAAATCAAAAGTAAAAGCTGTCTAATTTACAATAAAATGAAATTACTTCCACAGTTTATTTAGCAATAGTGTAAGCAAATAGTAAAAACGATAGGAGGAACAGAAATGACACGAGATAAAACACCGCAAGAAAGATTGAAAGAGGAGCAAGAGCATAAAGAGCATGTCCACCATACAAAAATCAACGCAGCAGCCATTGCAGATCACATTTTAGGGAACATCCACACGATGCATGTAAAGTTACATCAATATCATTGGTATGTGAAGGGACCGCATTTCTTCAGTCTCCATGGCAAATTGAAAGAACTGTACAACGTAAATGAAGAGTGGTTCGATAAAATCGCGGAACGATTGATTGCTTCCGGCCATAAACCAGCTTCGACTACTGCTGAATTAGAGGAATATTCCATGCTTTTAGAAGACCCGGCCCACAAGTATTTGGAAGCAGAAGAAATGATTGAAAATGTGATTGAAGATTTCAGAAGCACCCGTGGCTTAACCATTCGTGCTATCCATTTGGCACGAGAAGAAGGCGATGATGTGCTAGAAGATACACTGATTGCTTTCAAAAAGTATTTGTATGAAAATATTTGGATGCTGCAAGCCTATCTTGGCAAAGAAGCATTGGAAGATGACGATGATTTTGAAGTGGATGATGACGAAGAATAAACCTGCCTTGCGCACATTAAATATTTGTAATTTAGCCTAGCCAAAAAAAACAAATCGTTTTTTTGGCTAGGCTGCTTTTGAATGAACTGAAGAAATTTGAGATGAAACGCCTGATTGATGAAGTCACCACGGATGAAACCACTTATAATCGAATCCACGGAGGTAATGAGGTATTGAATTTGAATTGACGTTCAGTTTTATCATATTTTTATCGAGTCCTGCAGAATGTGATCTATCACTTTGCAGGGTTTTTCCGTGGACCAGAATGTCATCATCAAATATTGAAGGGAGGCGAGATCGTTGTTTGTAGAATACCTGTCATCCATGAAGGTTTTTGAAGCTTTGAACAAAGAAGAGATTTCTGCTATCGCTGAAATTGCTTATCATAAAAATATAGAAAAAGACACCCATCTATTTCATATGGGGGAGGGAATGACCAATGTCTATTTCGTGGTCAAAGGCAACATGAAAATATATCTCATTGATGAAGAAGACCGTGAGCAGATCATCAACTTCCTCGCCAAAAATGAGATGTTTCCGCACCATGCGATATTGAGGAGTGACCCCTATTTGGCAAACGCATTGTCAACTGAAAATTCCGAAGTAGTTTTCATAGATAAAGGGACTTTGAAGGTGTGATCCGGAAAAATCCAAATATCGCGGTCAAACTGCTCAATTATATAGGAGAAATGATCATCGACCTCCAGTACTGGCTACAGGAGAAGATTTTAAAACCGACGGACAAGCAAGTCCTCCTGCTGATCCGCCGACTTGCATATGCCCATGGGCTTGTACTTGGTGATGGCCGGCGTGAAATCACGTTGAAGTTCACCAAGCATGAGATGGCGAACATGATTGGTCTCGCCCGCGAAACCGTCAGCCGCAACATCTCCATGTTCAGGAAACTCGGCATACTGGAAATCAGCAAATCCGGCAAGATGATTGTCGATCTGGATGAGCTGAAGTTGTATGGATGACGATTTCAAACAACGTGGACTTTGCACTTGAAAGGCTGGTGACGGTGTTGGTCATCGCATGTCCTCATGCGCTCGGGCTTGCCATCCCCTCGTCACGGCACGGTCGACATCCATCGGCGCGAGCAACGGTTTGATTGTGAAAAACCGTGAATCTCTGGAAACTGCCAATCAGTTGGATGTGGTCATGATGGATAAGACCGGCATGCTCACAGAAGGCAACTTTGCAGTGAATCATTTTGAAAGCTTCAATGATGCCTATTCTGATGAGGAAGTACTCGGATTCATGGCAGCAATGGGAAAAAGTTCGAGTCACCCGCCGACATTGGATATTTTGGACAAAGCAGCAGAAAAAGATATCAATATCCCGCACGCCGAAGATGTCAACAACATACCGGGCATCGGACTGGAAGCCACAATTGCGGGTAAAGACATGAAAATAACAAGTGTTTCTTATTTTGAAGATAATGATATGGATTATGGTAAGGAACAGTTTGAATCCCTTGCAGGGCAGGGGAAATCGGTCAGTTTCCTGGTCATAGACGGTGAAAACAGCAGCATCGTTGCACAGGGCGACCAGATCAAATCAAGTTCCAAAGG
Organism: Salinicoccus roseus; assembly: GCF_003814515.1. NCBI lineage: Bacteria > Bacillati > Bacillota > Bacilli > Caryophanales > Staphylococcaceae > Salinicoccus > Salinicoccus roseus. The sequence goes on along the minus strand of NZ_RKQJ01000003.1, from coordinate 195,480 downwards.
CATGGTGAGAAATCTGATCGACCGAGGCATCGAACCTGTCATGCTGACAGGGGACAACAGGCAGGCAGAGAAGACGATGAGTAAGACAGTACAGAACTTGTGACTCGGGACAGGATATAATATAATCGCGGTCCCACTTGCAACAGGCGTACTCGCTTCAGCCGGGCTTATCCTATCTCCTGCTGTCGGTGCAATACTGATGTCGATCAGCACGGTCGTTGTTGCACTGAACGCCATGACATTGAGATTGAACTAGTATTAACCAGCAAATTAGGGGTTGTAATTCTTAACTTAAACTTGAAATTTACGAATCTTGATAAATACGTATAACAGTCGGAGAACATGAAACTTTGGAGAAATCTCCAGGGTTCCTTCATTTTATATTATCAATCAGATCCTCAAGGAACAGCATATCGTCAATCGGCTGCGTGCCCATGGGCTTCGGACGGGCGGAGGAAATGGCTATGACCACGTCTTCTTCCGGGTCGATATGGATGACCTGTCCATGGATGCCGACTGCCTGAAAGGCCTTGTTCTCTTTGGACTTCTGCGTCCATGCGGGCCACCACATCAAACCATAATCGACCGTCTCCCCGTTTTCCAGAGTCGTCGGCTGACCGGCCATTTCTGTCCATCCTTCGGGTAAAATTTGCTTACCGCCCGCTTTTCCACCCTCAAGGAAGAACTGGCCGAAGCGTGCATAATCCCTCAAAACAGCGGAAAAACCGCTGCCGCCGATTTCATTGCCGTCCGGGGAATCCAGCCACCATGCCGCTTTGCTTTCCATGCCGTATGGTTCCCAAATCTTTTCATATAAGTAATCGGACAAACTTTTACATGTTGCACCGATGACGATTTCACTGGCCACTGTCGTCTCCCCCGTAGAATAGTTATGGACATGACCGGGTTCTCCTGCGCTTGGAAGATCAGCCATCACTTCAAGCAGGGCGCCCGGGTTCCGGGAGAGCTGGGCTTTTAAAAAAGCACGGCGGTCCGAGCCGGGATTGGTGTAAGCCTCATCCCACTCCACGCCTGAGTTCATGCCCAAAATATGACGGACCGTGGTGTTTTCATAAGCACTGCTCTTCAATTCCGGTACATATTTCACCGTCGGATCGTCAAGGCTCTCTATGTAACCGTCTTGGATCGCCGCCCCCACCAGTGTTGAAGTAATCGCCTTTGCGACCGACATCGACATCCAGCGCGTGTCGGGGCTGTTGCCGTGAAAATAGTTTTCATAAACGAGTCTCCCCTCTTTCAGCACCACGATCCCCGTCACCGAATTCAAAGCCACATAATCATATAGATCATAATTCTGCTCCGTTTTATCAGTTGTCGTGTCTTTGATCCTCGATTGGAAAGGCTGAAGAGACTCCCTCGACTGCTCAAAAGGCTCCGGTCTGGTTGAAGCGAGAATTGTGCGTGTCGGAAAAAGCCGTTCAATATTACGGAATGTGTTGATGGCAAGATCCGGGAACATGTCCCCGTTGTAAATATTATCTATAGTGCCGATTTTCTCTTTTGCATGTCTGTATGTACTCATTACCATTCCCCTTCTGATTCAATAATGATGAAAATGCCTTACTTAATCCATACCCTCTATTAATAATCCCACATCTCAAATATAAAAAAACTGTTGTGCATTTCTCCAAATCCACTATTTTTTATTCAGTATTAAAAGAGGAAACCATGTAATGAGGCAACTTTTAATGAATTGCCCCTCTAAAGTTGAACTCAATTTTAACTTTAGGGTGTTTTGCAAAGCAAAAGAAGTCTATGAGATTTCATAAGACGATTCAACTACACTCAAACTGTCCATTACATATATTAATTCAACCAACAAAGCAAACTTAACAATATATCTACCTTAACAAACTTAAGTGTGGATTATGGTTTCTTGCATGATATATAGAATTGCCATATTATGATGCCGTAGAAATTATTACAGACTAATCAGAGTGTGTCCACATCGAAATTTTATAATCTTGACCTCAGTCAATTTTTATACGAGGCTAAAACTTTATACTTTAACCAACAAGAAAATATAGAGAGATGGAGGAAGTATCATGCAGAGGGCTATATTAGATATGAAAAACCTGATTACGTTGATTAGTGCAACCTTGATCATACTTGGATTCTATGGTCGATTTGGTATGGGTAACATGTTCGTCTTCGATTTGTCACTCATCATTGCAACTGTCATTGGAATCACACCGATCGCAATTCAAGCTTATCAGGCATTAAAAGTAAAGGTTATCAGTATTGACGTATTGGTCACAATTGCCGTTGTCGGTGCTTTGCTGATTCAAAACTATGAAGAATCCGCAATCGTTACATTCTTATTCTTATTTGGTTCTTATTTAGAACAGCGTACACTCAAACGGACACGATCGGCCATCAAAGAACTAACGGAAATGGCGCCGGAAAGTGCTTTGAAACAAAACGCGGCTGGTGAATTCGAAGAAGTGGACGTTGATGATGTAGATGAAGGTGATGTTTTATTAGTAAAAACTGGTGCGAAAATACCCGTCGATGGCACTGTTTTAACTGGTGAAGGCCATATCAATGAAGCAAGTATCACTGGTGAATCTATTCCAGTGAGTAAAATGAACGGATCAGAAGTATTCGCAGGTACAATTTTGGAAAACGGGACGATTCAAATCGAAGCTGACCGTGTCGGGGAAGATACAACATTCGGTAAGATTATCGAATTGGTGGAAGAAGCACAAGATTCCAAGTCGGAAGCAGAACGCTTTATCGACCGATTCTCCAAATACTATACACCGGCGGTCCTGGTACTGGGTGTCATCGTCTGGTTGTTCACCAATAATGTTGAACTGGCGATTACAGTTCTGGTACTGGGCTGTCCAGGCGCCTTAGTGATCGGGGTCCCTGTCTCCAACGTTGCCGGTATTGGGAATGGTGCCCGTAACGGCGTGCTTTTAAAAGGCAGCGAAGTCATCAACGATTTTAGTAAAGTGGATACAATCCTTTTTGATAAGACAGGTACATTGACCATTGGAAACCCTGAAGTTGCAGAAAAGGAGTTTTACGGAGATGACATGGATGAAGTGCTTGGATATCTGGCCAGTGTAGAGCGGGAATCAGATCACCCTCTGGCAAAAGCCGTGCTGCAGGATATTGGACCAACGAACTTCTCTGATGTAGATGAAACGGAAGTTGTCAAAGGCGGCGGCATCATCGCTAAAGTCGCTGGTCACCGTGTCGCAGTAGGAAATGTCGCTTTGATGGAAAAAGAAAATATTGAGTTGAATGAAACGGTCAGACAAGATCTGAAACGTTTTGAGGAAAACGGGAACTCCCTTGTACTGACTGCAGTGGATGGTGTGTTGCAGGTATTGATGGGGATTCGGGATCAAATTCGACCGGGTGTTAAAGCGGACTTGCAAAACCTGAAAAAGCTTGGTGTTAAAAACCTCGTTGTACTTTCAGGCGATAACCAGGGCACTGTGGATGCCGTTGCCAGCGAACTTGGATTGACAGAAGCCTACGGCCATATGTTGCCGGAAGACAAGTCCGCTCATCTTGAAAAATTACAATCAGAAGGGCAAATAGTGGCATTTGTCGGAGACGGCGTAAACGACAGTCCGTCCTTGGCTCTGGCCGATATCGGTATTGCCATGGGCACCGGCACAGATGTTGCGATAGAAACCTCGGATGTCGTCCTGGTGAACTCTGACTTCAGCCGATTGACTCATGCCTTGGGTCTGACAAAATCGACAGCGAGAAATATGAAGCAGAACATCACCATTGCGGTTGGCGTGGTACTGATCTTGTTGGCCGCCTTGCTGTTCAGTGACTGGATGAACATGACGATTGGCATGCTGGTACATGAATTGAGTATCCTTGTCGTCATATTCAACGCCATGAGATTGATGATTTACCGTCCAAGAGGCAAAGGTGCCAGGGCAAATGCAGCAGAAAGATAATGAAACAAAGTGCTTTACCAGAGAAAACAAAAAAATTTAAATCAGCAATCAAAAATTGATTTACATCAATTCTTTTAACGGCAAAAAGTCGTATACTTGAATTGTAGAAAGAAAACGGATAAAAATTATAAATAGGAGAGATACATTATGCAAAAAGCAACCATTCAATTAGAAACCTTATCATGTCCATCATGTCTCCAGAAGATTGATAATGCTGTAAAAGGTTTGGACGGTGTGGAAAAAGACAGCGTCAAAGTCATGTTCAACGCAAGTAAAGTCAAAGCGGATTTTGATGAAGCAGTCACAACAATTGAAAATATAGAAAATGCGATTGAAAACCTGGGTTACCCGGTCACCAAATCAAAAGTAAAAGCTGCTTGATCAAATTAATTATTTCCATTTTAACTGATTCCGGACATTCAATCGATTGTCTGGAATCTTTTATTATGAATCAATAGATAGGTAAGAGCTTAACTTTAACCAAAGCCGGTACACTATAATTAAGTTTAAGATAAATATATTTTGGAGAGACTATTATGAGTGAATATAGTCGAGATTATGAGAAGGAGAGATATGAAAATGAACAAATACACTTTCACTTACAATCTGGTTGATGGCACAAAAGTGATTTTTGAAAATATTGAAGGAAAGACGCCTCAGAGTGCTTTGAACAGTATTAAAGTCGTTGAAAATGAAAACATTTGCGGCCTGGAAAAAGTGGACGGTGATATAACCACCATGATTCATATTTTTAAAGCGAATATATTAACAATGGAGGTATCCTACCCGACGGAAGAATCAGTTCAAGCTCGTAAAAGTAAGGGCAAAAGCAGCAAAAAAATAGAACTAGAATAATATAAGATATCTTTTAACCGCCCCGCATCAAAATATGATGTGAGGTGGTACTATATAAAAGCATAAAATTTTCATGTAATTTAAAATATGTAAGGAGAGATTGAATGCTGATTAATTCAGACAATCATTTTAAAAAGTTGGATATGAGTTACCAGCCCTCATCGTTAGATACAATATTCCGCAGTGATGATGAAGTTAAAATCATTGAAAATGACATCGAATCACGTCCCTTGAATATCCCTTCTTTACTCGAACCAACCAGCCAGACAGACGGCCAAATAGAATATGAAATCAGAGCCCGGAGCGGAGAAACAGAAATCATCCCCGGACGAAAAACGCCGTCTCGGGGTTATAATGGAGATTTGTTAGGGCCGACGATAAAGCTTAAAAAAAATCAACAGGTCAAGATTCATACCGGCAATGATATGGATGAAGTGACCACCTATCATTGGCATGGTCTCATTGTTGACGAAGCTTCAGATGGCGGACCACAAATGACTATTGAACCTGATGAAACAAAAACAATTGACTTTAATGTTGATAATGAAGCAGCAACATTATGGTATCACCCCCATCCGCACGGTTTGACTTCAAAGCAGGTGTATGAAGGCTTAGGTGGGATGATTATAGTGGAAGATGAAAATACCGAGCGATTGAAAAAACACCTCCCTCATGAGTATGGGGTGGATGATATTCCGGTTGTCGTACAAGATCGTTTCCTGGTTGACGGGTACAAGTTGGATTACGACGACATAAAAAGTATTGATGGTACGGGAGGCGACACATTGTTGCTGAACGGTACAGCAAACGCCACCTTTGATGCTGACGGGCGCTACTTGCGAATGCGTCTGCTTAATGGTTCGAACGTAACAAATTTTGAGTTTTCATTACAAAACCACACTACATTTTATCAAATCGCCACAGACGGTGGCTTGTTAAATTATCCAATTGAACTCAAGCATTTATTTTTGTCTGCAGGTGAACGTGCTGAAATCATTATTGACTTGGAAGGTTATAAGGAAGAAGAAGTTAAATTATTTGTTAACGGAGTGACCGGTTTAACAATCAGACGCGGAGAGAATAAAAACAATGCCGATTTTAATCCGAACATGTCCCTTCGCACAGAGATGCTTCCAGTTATTCAACCACATGAGGTCGCTAAGTATCCAAAGAAATTGATGTTGATGGCCGGAACAGATTATCGTGTATCCATCAATGGCAGGAAATATGACCCTGATAGAATTGACACTACTCAGCCTCTGGGTGAATATCAAGTCTGGGAAATTGTCAACGCCAAGGATGAAATGGAAAATTTAATTCATCCTTACCATGTTCATGGTGTGCAATTTAGAATTTTAGATCGGGATGGTAAGATACCGCCCAGAAATGAACAAGGTTGGAAAGATACAGTGCTGGTTAACCCAGGTGAAACGGCTCATATTTTATTGAAATTTACCAAACCGGGTAAGTTCATGTATCATTGCCATATATTAGAGCATGAAGAACATGGCATGATGGGTCATTTAGAAATTGATTAAAAGTAAAAATTACTATGTATTAATAGGGTGTCTATCGAAAATCCCAGAAGCATCACTTATTTTATAAATGTTAATCAGTCATTATAGACTGTGTCCATTATCTCTATATTTAGAGGTAATGGACATTTTTAAATTTTAAAATATTAATGTCTTTATGATTAATTGGGGATATCTGATAAAACGCAGGTGTAATCGGCAAAGGGCTCCTCTTTAATGAACTTCATCCTAATTATTGTGTATTTAATATTTAGCGAAGTATGTGTCGCTTTCGATGTTATTTTGCGTAACCAACTTTAAAACTCGACTGTCTTCAGGAAAAGAGAAGTTGTTTTTTTAACTATAGTGCAAGTTAGCTCCTAAATCAGTGCAAGATATCATTAAAAATGACAAAATGCAGTCAAATCAATACATAATATATGTATGTTTAGGGCCTACCCTATTTTCATAAACAACACAACATAAAGTTCATTTACAATATCAGAATTTTTTCATTTATTTATTTCAAAAAATTCCGTTTTGTTGAGAAAAATTTATACGTATTCATTATTCTTATTCAAATATTAGCTTGAATAATAAACTGAAGATGATTATACTGTATTCAAGTGAAAATTTGAATGAAGAGGTGGATTATGAATAAAAAAGATACTTGTGATATTTTTTGTTATGACGAAGAGAAGGTCAATCGAATACAAGAAGATTTACAAACCGTTGATATTTTTGGTGTTTCGGAGATGCTGAAATCCATTGCCGATGTAAACAGAGCAAAAATCACCTATGCCCTGTGTCAGGATGAAGAATTATGTGTCTGTGATATCGCAAATATCCTCGGTATCACTGTAGCCAATGCATCCCACCATCTGCGGACCCTTTATAAGCAAGGGGTGGTCACTTTTAGAAAAGAGGGCAAACTCGCTTTCTATTCACTGGAAGATCAACATATCAAACAGATAATGGTGATTGCATTAACACATAGAAAAGAAGTGATGACCAATGTCTGATAGCATTGCAGAACTCACTAAGGAAGAGAAAAACGTCTATCGCATCCAGGGGTTTTCTTGTGCGAATTGTGCAGGGAAATTTGAGCGCAATGTGAAGAAACTACCTGAAGTTCAAGATGCGAAGGTGAATTTTGGCGCATCAAAAATTTCTGTATATGGTTCTGCAACGGTTGAGGAACTGGAAGAAGCAGGAGCATTTGAAAATCTCAAAGTGGTGCCTGAAAAGTCTAGTCGTCAAGCGCAACCAGAAGTTAATAAAGAAAAAAATGTTTACCGTGTTCAGGGATTTTCCTGTGCAAATTGTGCTGGCACATTTGAGAACAATGTGAAGAAACTGCCTGAAGTTCAAGATGCGAAGGTGAATTTTGGCGCATCAAAAATTTCTGTATATGGTTCTGCAACGGTTGAGGAACTGGAAGAAGCAGGAGCATTTGAAAATCTCAAAGTGGTGCCTGAGAAATCCCGGGAAGAAAGTGGACAAGACAAAAAAGAAAAGGAAGTAACCATTCCATTTTATAAAAAGCACAGCACTCTGCTCTATTCGCTACTATTTATCGCTTTTGGCTTCATTTCAATGTTGGTGAATGGTGATGACAATATTCTTACACCGCTGCTATTCATCACTTCCATGATTGTCGGAGGGGCTTCAATGCTGAAAACGGGTCTCCAGAATTTAGTCCGGTTTGAATTTGATATGCGAACCCTGATGACAGTCGCAGTGATTGGCGGTGTCATCATCGGAGAATGGGCCGAGGTCGCCATTGTTGTCATCTTGTTTGCCATCAGCGAAGCGTTGGAGCGTTTCTCGATGGATCGAGCAAGGCAATCCATCAGTTCATTGATGGATATTGCTCCTAAAGAGGCACTTGTCAGACGCAACGGACAGGAAATGACAGTGCACGTCAATGATATTGCTGTGGGCGATATCATGATTGTTAAGCCTGGACAGAAAATTGCTATGGACGGCGTAATTGTCAATGGTTACTCTGTAATCAACCAGGCAGCAATCACAGGTGAATCAGTGCCGGTTGAAAAATCGCTCGATGATGAAGTATTTGCAGGGACACTGAACGAAGAAGGCTTACTGGAAGTTAAAATCACTAAATTGGTTGAAGATACGACCATTGCCAAAATCATTCATCTGGTGGAAGAAGCACAAGGTGAGCGTGCTCCTGCCCAGGCATTCGTTGATAAATTTGCAAAATATTATACACCCATCATTATGGGTGTCGCAGTGCTGGTTGCGATTGTACCGCCGTTATTTTTCGGTGCCAGTTGGTCTACTTGGGTATACCAGGGGTTAGCGGTCCTCGTTGTAGGTTGTCCATGCGCATTGGTGATTTCCACGCCGATAGCGATTGTTTCAGCAATCGGAAATGCTGCCAAGAAGGGAATCCTTATAAAAGGGGGGGTTTACCTCGAAGAAATGGGTGGATTAAAAGCCATTGCATTTGATAAGACCGGCACACTCACAAAAGGCGTCCCGGTTGTAACCGATTATCGTTTAATCGACAATGCAGTTGATGAAAAGGAAATGCTGGCAGTCATCACAGCATTGGAAGATCGTTCCCAGCATCCATTGGCATCCGCTATTATAAAGAAGGCAGACAGTTATAACCTTCCTTATTCTGATATCTTTGTCGAAGACTTTTCTTCCATTACAGGCAAAGGGATACGGGGTAAAATCAATAATGAAATGTATTATGTTGGCAGTCCGGCATTATTTGAAGAGATACAGGCAACTAATTTCAATGATGCAATTAAAAGTGATGTCAAAACACTTCAAGAACAAGGTAAGACCGTTATGGTTGCAGGAACGAAAAATACAGTTCAGGCAATTATTGCAGTCGCGGATGAAGTCCGCGAATCAAGTAAAGCGGTAATCCAGAAGCTGCATCAGGCAGGCATCGAAAAAACAGTCATGCTTACGGGGGATAATCATAGTACCGCCAGTGCGATTGGTTCACATGTCGGTGTCACAGATATTCAATCTGAATTACTCCCGCAGGATAAACTAGACGTAATCAAGCAACTAAAAACTGATTATCGTCATGTAGGCATGGTCGGTGATGGGGTCAATGATGCGCCAGCATTGGCAGCTTCCACCGTGGGTATCGCTATGGGTGGCGCCGGTACAGATACCGCTCTTGAAACAGCAGATGTCGCCTTAATGGGCGATGACCTGAAGAAACTGCCTTTTACCATCAAGCTCAGCCGCAAAACATTGAACATCATCAAAGCGAATATCGCTTTTGCCATTGGAATCAAACTGATTGCTCTATTGTTGGTCATCCCAGGATGGCTGACACTATGGATTGCGATTCTCTCGGACATGGGTGCCACTTTAGTGGTGGCCATGAATGGTTTGAGGCTTATGCGTGTGAAGGAAGATGAATTAAGCTTGGGTTCTTCCCAGATAATTAAAAGTACTGATGCTGAAAAATTGGAGTTGGAACTATGATTGTAACGGCATTTACAGCTGCTGCCGTTTATGTAGCGACAGGAATCGACTACCTCGTTATATTGATTCTTCTGTTTTCGCAAATCGAAAAGAGTAATCAAATAAAACATATTTGGGTTGGACAATATATAGGGACAGTCATTATTATAGGCGCAAGTCTTCTGGTCGCATTGGGAGTAGCCAATTTTATTCCTCAACAATGGATGATCGGCCTGCTTGGATTGCTGCCACTTTACCTGGGTATCAAAATATGGATCAAAGGGGAAGAGGACGAAGATGAAGATAACATTCTCTCCCTTTTCTCTTCAGGCAGATTTAATCAATTATTTATAACGGTCACTTTCATTGTACTGGCTTCCAGTGCGGATGATTTTTCTATCTATATACCATACTTTACAACTTTAAATATGATGGAAATCGTTATTGCCATCATTGTTTTCATGATCATGGTTGGTGTTCTATGTCTAATCAGCTATCGATTGGCTTCCTTGAATTTTGTTTCAGATAAAATCGAAAAATATGAACGTTGGATCGTTCCAATCGTCTTTATAGGATTAGGAATTTATATCCTATTTGAAAATGGCACATTCAACGCTCTGTTCTCATTCCTATTTTAATAGAAAATTTTATAAGCCGATATCTCTCTTTTAATGTGAGATATCGGCTTAATTTTAGTGCAAAATATCACTTAAATAAGTGCGAAATAAAGTCAAAAGTCACATACAGTCAAATCAATACATACTATATGTATGTTTAGGGCCTACTCAAAACATCCGATTTTCATAAGCAAATTTATCTGGCTTATTTTAGTGTTGAATTTAAATTTATTCATAATTTGAAATGTCACATTAAATACTAATAAAATGCACAGTTTCTTTAAAAATTTGATTTAAGCTAAATAATTAGAGGGGAATTTTTTAATAGCTAAAATTGGTAATAAGACTAGTGTACGAATGATTTCTTATTCTAATAGAATAGTAAGTTTGTTTGAAAATTATCTTTCAAAATTAACTATGTATGAGGTGCAAGATGAAAGTAATTGCTACTGGAGGTGTAAGAGTATGAAGAAAAAACAAGGAAGATTCTAAGAATCAGTATTATACTGAGTGTCATTATTTTGTTAGGTGTGACCTTATGGTTCAACTTAACTTCTGATACAAAAGCCTTACAAGTAGGCGATGAATCAATTGATTTTCAATTGGAGACGTTAAATGGTGATTCAATACAATTATCGGATATCAATTCAGAAAAAGGTGTTATTTTGAATTTCTGGGGGACTTGGTGTAAGCCGTGTCGTGAAGAAATGCCTGATATGAACCGAATTTATAATGAAGGACATGAAGACTATGAAATCATTGCAGTAAATGTTTCTGAGGATGAGCAGCAGATTAATCAGTTCTTATCCAGTAGTTGCGAATTATACCCACTAGGGGTATAATGCAAGTAAGATACAACACTAGGGAGTGATAGAATGGATCATCACAAAAAAGAGTCGCATCATGGCCAGAATGAAAGTCACAATCATCATGGCCAGGAAGAGCATACCCATCACGACCATCATGACCACGAAAGTCACAATGGGTCTCATGAGGCACATGAGCACGATAATCATGGCCACGGTGCACATGACCATCACGGACATATGGTGACGGAATTCCGGAATAAGTTTTTTGTTGTTTTAATATTCACCATTCCGATCCTTCTCCTGTCTCCAATGATTCAGGATTTTATGGGCGTCGACTGGCGCTTTACAGGGGATATCTATATCCTAGCTGCCCTGTCCACATTCGTTTATTTCTATGGCGGCTGGCCTTTCCTCAAGGGTGCTTTTGATGAACTGAAAAACAGAGAACCCGGGATGATGACACTGATTGCCATGGCCATCTCCATCGCATTCTTCTACAGCCTAGCTGTCGTATTTGGGTTTAACGGGGAGCAGCTTTTCTGGGAACTGGCAACCCTGGTACTGATCATGCTTCTGGGCCACTGGATTGAAATGCGATCGATCAATAATGCATCCAAAGCTCTGGAGTCACTTGCATCCCTGATGCCGAACACAGCAAATCGTATTGCTGAGAATGGTGAGACGGAAGAAGTGCAGGTTGATGCTATCAAAGCAGGGGATCTGCTCTTGGTCAAACCGGGAGAAAAGATGCCATTGGATGGAAAGATCGTTAAAGGAAAATCCCAAATCGATGAATCCATGCTGACAGGTGAGTCCGTTCCCGTAACCAAATCTGTTAATGACGAGGTCATCGGTGGATCGATCAATAGGGAAGGCTCACTTACAATAGAAGTAGAAAAACTGATGGATGAGTCCTACTTGAACCAGGTCATCGAAATGGTCAAAGAATCCCAGAAGACAAAATCCAAAACGCAGGACATCACGAATCAGGCGGCCAAATGGCTGTTTTATATCGCTTTGGCTGCTGGTATTATCACCTTTATTGTTTGGATAAGTATCGGAGCCACTGTAGATACGGCCATACAAAGAACAGTGACCGTCATGGTTATCACCTGCCCGCATGCTTTAGGTCTCGCAGCGCCCCTGGTCATCTCTGTTTCTACTGCTTTATCTGCGAAGCATGGTCTGTTGATTCGCAAACGTCCTCAGTTCGAACGGGCCCGGAATATTGATGCGGTAATTTTCGATAAAACTGGTACGTTAACTGAAGGTAAATTTGGAGTAACAGACGTGCAAACTTTCAGTGATATGGACGAAAATAAGATACTAAGCTATGCAGCGACAGTAGAGAATGACTCTGAGCATCCCATTGCTACGGGAATAATCAATGAAGCAAAGAAAAGGAAACTGAAACTGCATGAAATGACACATTTCAATTCTATTACTGGCGTGGGAATTGAAGGGACAATTGATAACAGGAATATCAAAGTTGTAAGTCCCGGGTATATCAGTGAACAAGGTATCAGCTTTGACGATCAGAATTTCAACAAATGGTCCGAACAGGGTAAGACGGTTGTGTTCCTGATCATTGATGAAGAACTGTCAGGCGCCATCGCATTGGCAGATAAAATCAAAGAGAGCTCAAAACAGACGGTTGAACAATTGCACAAGCGAAATATCAAGGCCATCATGCTCACTGGAGACAACCGGAAAGTGGCGAATTACGTTGCAGAACAAATCGGGATTGATGAAGTCTATGCAGAAGTTCTGCCGGATCAGAAGGCAGAGAAAGTGACGGAAATTCAAAAGCGTGGTTTAGTGGTTGCAATGACCGGGGACGGTATTAATGATGCGCCGGCCTTGACGAAAGCAGATGTTGGCATTGCGGTAGGGGCAGGGACAGATATCGCTATGGATAGTGCAGATATCGTTCTTGTGGACAGCAATCCGAAAGATATACTGGCCATATTCAGCCTTTCCAAACGGACCTTTAATAAACTGGTTCAGAACTTGATATGGGCAACCGGCTACAACATTTTTGCCATCCCATTGGCTGCAGGCGTTCTGGCGCCTTGGGGCATTGTACTCAGCCCGGCTGTCGGTGCAATACTGATGAGCTTAAGCACCATCATCGTAGCAATCAATGCGCAATTGCTACATCGATTCGAAATGGATTAAAGTAAACTTATTTGAAGTATTATAGAGATAATATTTTTTATAAGAAGTGAAAATTATGCAATATATTATGGAAGGAAGGCGATTGCAATTTCGACTTCCTTCTTAATTTTATAAATTCTCTTACTTGTTTTTAACATTTTGGTATATTGGATTAATAACATATGGCCAATAATAAAGAGTCTATCCGTTTTGGATAGACTCTTTATTCATCGTTGAAAATATTTAGAGTTATTCAACAGGCGCCAATTCGCTTTCAATTACCCATTTATGATTTTGTACTTCTTCTCCAGTATCTGTTGTGACAAAGTCTACCATGTAAACTGTTGTCTGTTCAGCTGAATCAATCGTAGCAGTGGCACCTTCCATACCTTCCATATGCGTGGCATTCATTACTTCCTCATCCCCTGGTTCTAAGGGGGCTTCACCCGGATTTTCCAATTCTTCGTGGATGACCCATTTATGATCTTCTACTGGTTCTCCACCATTTGTTGGTGTATACGATACGGAATAAACCGTTGTATCAAAGGCTCCGGAGATGGTGGCTTCAGCGCCATACATACCTCGCATGTGATCGGCTTCAATAATTGCTTGGCTCCCTACTTCGTATGTAGGATTTTCTGCTTCTTTCAAATCTTCAGGCACTTCACCAGAACTCGACATTTCCCCAGCGGAATGGTTCATATGTCCACCGGAATGTGGCTCAGACTGCATATTCATGTGGTCCTCAGAATGGGATTCGGACTGCATATTATAATGGTGCAGTCTTTCTTTCAGCTCTTCCTTTGTCAGACCATTGATGTATTTCGTCTTTTCTCCATCTTCATTGACTTCATAGTAGTAGTGGCTACGTGCTCCGTTATAAGGGTAGCCCAATTCATCTTCCAATTCTTTTTCAGTCAAACCATCAATGTATTGCGTCTTGTTTCCATGTGCATCGACTTCGTAGTAGTAATAACTTCCATCTTCATGGGCGGCAGTATCTGTACTACCTGCGTTTGCTGCTCCTGGACTAAGCCCCAACGCTAATGCGAAAATCATTGCACCTGATAAAGAAATTCTTTGAAATTGTCTCATCTACCTAGCCTCCAATTTTTTGAGATACCAAAACCATACCCTTAGAATATGCAGTTTAAGTGCAGATTCAATGAAAAGTGGATGTAATTGGAAAATATCAGAGATTAATATTTATAAATATATGTTTAGATTTTCAATGTAGAGTTTTATAACTTAGATACAACATGTCATATCCTTATTAGAGTCTGCACTAAAAATCGATATTTAAATAATAAAATGGTTGAGGGCTTCCGAGTTAATTAGTAAATAGAGGTGGGAGGAAACGACTATGGTATCAAGGAAGTTAGTGATTAATGCAATGATAGTATCAGCGATATTTCTAGCGGGATGCAGTAGCGACGGAGCAAGTGAATTCGAAGAAGCCTTTAACGGCGAAATAGAACATGTGCATGGAATGGGGTATGCTGGTGGGAATGATGGATTATATCTGGCGACCCATGGCGGCTTGAAAATATTTCGTGACGGGGGATGGCATGAAACCACCAGGAACTACAATGATTATATGGGATTCAATGCTGTAGATGAAGGGTTTTATACTTCCGGGCATCCAGGTGGAGATTCCGATATTCCCAACCCTTTTGGTATTCAACGTAGTTTTGATGGCGGCAGGACACTTGAACATATCCAATTCGAGGGAGAAACGGATTACCATGCCATGGCGGTAGGATACGACAGCCATGATATTTTTCTGTTGAATCCTCAACCGAATTCAGCGCTGGGCCAAGGATTTTATAAAAGTAATGATGATGGAGAAAATTGGGAGCAAGCAGATGCGGAGGGCCTTCAGGGGGGTGTATTATCATTGGCAATCCATCCGTCAGATTCCAACTTTGTCGCAGCAGCGACTTCCACCGGCATCTATTTGTCAGAGGATGGTGGAAATCAGTTTAAAGCATTAACAGATTCAAGCCAGGTAGGAACGACCGTATATTTCTATGGGGACGACTTATATTATGCGATAAATAACGAAAATATTGAACTCCACAGAAGAAATGTTAAAAATGACGAAGAAGCCATCATTGATACACCGGAATTAAAAAATGATGGCATTGCATATATTGCCCGAAACCGACAGAATGAAAAAGAACTGGCCATCTATACCGTAAACGGCGATGTATATGTCTCTGATGCCGGGTCAACTGCATGGGAGAAAGTTTTAGATGAGGGTCAAACCAGGTAAGCGTAAGTTTTGAGGTCATCTTTTCACTCTGTTGTTAGGCACTCGAAGTATTATTGTCGAAGAGAGGGGGCTGTGATGCTAAATCAATTATCTTTGAAGATCGGGTTGTTATTTTTTGTAGTAGTTATTACTGTTGAAATCATATTATTCTCCATATTATATACAAACCTGGTCAATGATCGTGTCGACGAAGTGATGGGAGATTTGCTGGCCCGTGGGAACACCCATCGGGATGTATTGGAAGAAAATTACACCTCATCAACCTTGAATCATGTCGCCATCATGGAATCCGAATCTGATTTTATTGTCGTCATTACAGACCGGAATGGAGAAGTGGTTACCAGCTCCAACCCAATGGAGCCGAAAATGGCAGCGGTAATCGAGCATACAGATAACGACCAAGTGCCAGATGAAGGCGTCATACTGGAGTCGGATTGGGCGGATGAAAAATATGTGGCGACAGACAGCCCGATTATCATGGAGGGTACACATAGTGGGCATGTATTCATGTTTGTCGACAGCAACCATATCAAAGAAATCATCAGCAGTCTCACTCGGCAATTTTTATTCATCGGATTGGTCACTGTCATTTTAACCATCATCACGGTGATTGTGCTTTCAAAAGTCATTACACAGCCATTGGTCAGAATGAAGAAGGCCACAGAAGCGTTGAGCAGAGGCAACCATGAAGTGGAACTATCCACCAGTCGAAAAGACGAACTCGGAGAGTTGGCAACTGCTATCACACGCTTATCAAAAGATTTGAAGCGTTTGAAAAATGAAAGAAATGAATTCCTGTCGAATGTCTCCCATGAACTCCGTACACCACTGACCTATTTGAAAGGATATACAGATATCATCAATCGGGAGACCACATCCGAGGAAGATCGAACCAGATATACAAAGATCATCCAGGAGGAGACAGAACATCTGGCCGGACTGATAAAAACATTGTTTGAACTGGCCAAAATAGACCAGAATGAATTTGCCATAAAAAAAGAAAAAGTGGAATTTGATGCGCTAATTCAAAAGATCGTGGAACGGATTTATCCAGCAATTGAAGAAAGAGAGATAGAATTTTCATATTCCTGTCCAAGTAATGTGGTCATTTCCATTGACCCGGAAAGAATCCAACAGGTGCTGTTGAACATACTCGATAACGCCATAAAATACACTCCGCGCGGAAATCATGTCAGATTGGAAGTGGTTCAAACTAAACATGAGGTCTTAACGGTTATTTCGGATACGGGGGATGGCATTGCCGAAGAAGATATGCCGTATATATTTGAGCGGCTCTATCGTGCAGAAAAATCCAGGTCCCGTTCCAAGGGAGGATCCGGTCTTGGGCTGACAATCGCCAAAGAGATTGTGGAACTCCACAACGGCAGGATGGAAGTCGAAAGTGAACTAGGTGAAGGAACGGTTTTCAACATATCTTTGCCGAAGGAGGATGCGTATGAAAAAGGCATTGTTGATTGATGATGAAGAGAGGATGCTGGAATTGCTGGCGTTGTATCTGGAACCCTACCAATACGACTGCAGAAAAGCGCTGGGGGCGAAAGAAGTGCTCCAATACATCGAAGAAGAAAGATTCGATATTGTACTGCTCGATATCATGATGCCTGACATGGATGGGTGGGACGTATGCAGAGAAATCCGTCAGCATTCGGATGTGCCCATCATCATGGTGACTGCACGGGAGCAGAAGACGGATATCGTCAAAGGCCTCAGATTGGGGGCGGATGACTATATAACAAAACCCTTCAATGAAAAAGAACTCATTGCACGGATGGATGCATTATTAAGGAGAGCGAAACCTGGCAACCATGTTGAGGTGGATGGACTGCTATGGGACAAGGATCGATTCGAACTGTCCTATAAGAATCAGTATATCAAGTTGACCCCCAAGGAATTCTCATTGATTGGATTGCTCATACAGAACCCGGGGCGGGTATATTCCAGGGATCAACTGATCGATCTGGTGTGGGGAATGCATTCGGAAACTGAAGGCCGGACTGTGGATTCGCATGTTAGAAACATGCGGGAAAAAATCAGGGAAGTGGGGTTTCCCATCGATGATTATTTTCACACAGTATGGGGCGTGGGCTACAAGTGGATTAAAAAGTGAGGTTTGTATATTATCGATTGCTTAAAAGTATGGTTTTTGGGTGCATTACTAAATTAGTTTGTAATATTTTAAAAACTGCACACTAACTGCATAAATCATGGGCATATACTTAGAGGCCATTATTTCTGAGGTGATGCTAATGAACGAATATAAAAAAGACAGCTTATCTCTGACGGGTGCGATCGGTCTTGGGACAGGCGTGATGATCAGTGCCGGCATATTTGCATTGCTGGGTCAGGTTGCCGCGCTTGCCGGCATGTGGTTCCCGATCATGTTTGTCGTCGGGGGTATCGTAACTGGATTCAGTGCCTATTCCTACGTCAAGATGAGCAATGAATACCCCTCTGCAGGGGGCATCGGCATGTTTTTGGCAAAAGCGTATGGTCAGGGTACCGTCACTGCTTCTGCAGCGATGCTGATGGCCGTATCCATGGTCATCAACCAGAGTCTGGTGGCCCGTACTTTCGGCACCTATACATTACAGATTTTCAATATGGATGCAACCAGCTACCTGGTGCCTGTGCTCGCTGTTGGTCTTTTGCTCTTTGCATTCCTGGTTAATATTTCTGGCAACAGTTTCATTCAGACGTTTACTTCGATTGTGTCCCTGCTTAAAATAATTGGACTTGTCGTCTTTGCGATGGGCGGGTTATGGGTCGCCGGTTTTTCCATTACACCCGCAGAGGGCAGTGGAAGTACGGAAGACGCAACTATTACCAGCATGATTGCAGCTGTGGCACTCACCATCCTATCGTTCAAAGGGTTTACGACGATCACTAACAGTGGCTCTGAAATCGTTAAACCCCATAAGAATATCGGCCGGGCGATTGTCGCATCCATTTCCATCAGTCTTTTTGTGTATCTGCTGGTTGCATGGGCGGTATCCAGCAATCTGCCGTTAAACGAAATCATTGCAGCCAGAGACTACTCGCTTGCAGAAGCCGCAAGGCCAGCATTTGGAAACTACGCTGTATGGTTTACCGTCGGCATTGCGATCATCGCAACAGTATCCGGTATTATTGCCAGTGTCTTTGCGGTGTCACGCATGCTTGCCATGCTGACAGATATGAAGCTGATTCCACATAAGCACTTTGGCATGCCAGGACGGATTCAAAAGCATACGCTGGTATACACAATTGTACTTGCGATGGTACTGGCCGTCATTTTCGACCTCAGTCGTATCGCCTCAGTCGGGGCCATATTGTATCTTGTGATGGATATGATTGTGCATTGGGGTGTATTTAAACATCTGAGGGATAAGATGGATGCAAATCCAGTCATTGTCATGACCGCATTCATACTTGATGGAATTGTACTGGCAGCTTTTATGTGGGTCAAACTGATGAATGACTGGCTGATTGTTGTCGTCTCCATCATTTTCATTATCATCATCTTCATAGGGGAGTATGTATTTCTTAAACACCGTAATGATGGGGAAGAAGGGCATGCGCATTAAAGCATTTTTAAAAAATATTATTAACCTGAATTTCAAAGAGGGGAAGGTCATGGTTGCAAAGGGGTGATGCTTTTTCAGAAAGGTGAATCAATAGAATTTAAAATGATTAGAAGGCATTGGATCGCTCATATCATTTAAGGTAAATATCTCTTAGAAAAAATACCAGGGAGGAATGTAAAATGAATAACAGATTTACAAAAATAGTCGTCACACTCGCAACCGTTACTGGAATCAGTTTCTCAGCAGGACAAGTTTCGGCAGATTCCATCAACGCAGCTCCCCAAGCCAATGGACAAGCACAGGGGGAAGCAAAGGTTGAAAAGAGACTGGATAAGGTTGAGAAGAAAACGGACGCTATCCAATCTGAGCTGGAGGCAATCGAAGGATCTATCGAAGGCGCCCCTATAACAGTTGATCAAGTACAGCTCTATAAAGAGTATCTGGACAAGCTGGAATCTCTGCTGAATCGCTTAAGCGCCGCTGACAATCATTTGGATGCTATAACTAAAAAAATGGAAAATCAGGATGCATCCATTGAAGAGACTGAAGCAGAAATTAATGATATCCGTACCAGTATTTTAGAGGTGCAGGAAACGATTCAATCCATTTTTGCTGAACAGATGTCGAGCACCGGTGTAGTCCCTGACGGTCTGCAGGAAGCAGAAGATCCAACTTATGAAGTGGGTAGCCAAGCCATTATCAAAGCCGATCATATGCCAGGTATGTATGGCGCTGAAGCAACAATTGCAGGCGCATTTGATACTGTTGCTTATAGTGTCACTTATTACCCTACAACTGGTGGAGACCCAGTGGAGAATCATAAATGGGTCATTCACGAAGAATTGGAAGGTCCAGGAGAAGCACCACTGGAGCCCGGCACTGAAGTAACCCTGGATGCGGATCACATGAAAGGCATGGATGGTGCAACCGCTGTGATCGAATCTGCTGAAGACACTACTGTATATATGCTTGACTTCACAACAACAACTGGAGAAAAAGTAGAAAATCATAAATGGGTGACAGAAAGTGAATTGTCACCTGTTGAATAAAAACAGATGATATTAAAGAGCTTATCTTTACTGGATTATCTATCTCAAATGGATAATCTGCATGGATAAGCTCTTTTTATTATATGAATTAACAGATATATTAATGACTGTTTTGAAGGGAATTCGGTTTACTCTTCCTTGCAACGAGGGTCCTGAATGAACTTAACTTTTTTCTATAACCATGTCTAAACTAAGGTGTTTCTTATAAGTATTGCCAAAATCAAAGGAACTCTTAAGTAATAATGCAAATACACCTTAATGTATATTTTCGTTAAAATACTGGGTACAATTTTAACCGGAAATAAAAGAAGTGGTATGTCCGGAATAAGTCCCGACATACCACTTCTTTCTAGGTATTGTACTTTAGGCGGTTTCTTTACAAGCCTCTGCACATTTGAAGCACGCTTCTGCACATTTCTGGCAGTGGTCATGGTCATGTTTCTGGCATTCATTTCCGCATGCTTCGCAGACCTTGGCACATACTGCCGCCAAATCAGAAGAAAATGGTGAGTTTCTTGTCAGTGACTGTGCCAGGAATGCACAGATATCTGCACATTCACGATCCAATCGGATACACTCCGCCATCATTTTTACGTCTTCTTCCCTCAGACAGGCATCGTAACAGTGGTTACAGGCTTCCATACATTCATGTAACGTCTGAATCAGTTGTTGATGTTGTTCATGAGCCATTATAAATCCCTCCTATAGAATTGAATGCACTTACATTAATTGAATTCCCATCCATTTCGCATATAAACCGATATGGTAAAACTCCATAGAAACTGCACATAATTTTAATGATGATTGTCCTTTTCCAACTTACTCAATATTGTAATTCGTCTAGAAAAAATCAAGAAATAGTTCCTTTTTTGTTATTAGATTGAAGCTTTGGAGCTTACTCTACTTTAACCTGTCCCATCATCCCATTGTCCTCATGTTCAAGTATGTGACAGTGGAACATATATATGCCTTTATTTTTAAACTGAATGGCAATTTTTACAGTCTCATCCGGGGCAACGGAAAAACTATCTTTCCAACCTCTTTCGTTCTCAGGTGGTGCTTCTCCATTCCTGGAAAGGATCTTAAACTGAGCACCATGGATGTGGAACGGATGAATCATGCCGCCCATCATGTCAGGTTTATTATAGATTTCCCATACTTCTGTAACACCTTGTTCCTGCGTAAAATCAATTCTTTCAGGATCAAATTTTTTTCCGTTTATCGTTACCTGATCCATCATGCCGAAAAGTTCAATTTCTTTTGTCACTGGCAGGTTTTTTTCTTCTTCCGTAACTGAAAAGTCATTCATTTCATCAGGTATATCCATGTTCTTACCTGTTTGATCTGTGATTTCAAAAGGTAAGAGCGTGGCACCATCTTCATTCATTAACGCTATATTTTCATTACCATCGACTTTAGAAAAATCAATGATTATTTCGGCCCGCTCTGAAGGCGTGAGTGTGATTTCTTCCATTGAGACCGGTTCATTTAAAAACCCGCCGTCCGTTGCGACTTGTACAAAAGAATCCCCTGTATTTAGTTTAAAGGTGTAATTTCTTGCATTTGATCCATTTAAAAGTCGAAGCCTTACTTTTTCTTTATCTACAGTTAATTTTGGATTCAATGTGCCGTTAATTAATGATGTATCCCCGACTGTGCCATCTTCATTTGCTATGGCTTTGTAGTCCAATTGTTTCTCATCATTAAATACTTTGTCCTGGAAAACAAGAGGGATGTCATTTTTTCCATATTCACTTGGTAATTCGAGTTTTTTTGAATTTTGGTCCTCGATATAAACTAACCCAGCAAGTCCGTTGTACACTTGCTCAGAGGTTTTTCCTTCCGGGTGGGGATGGAACCACAATGTGGCAGCTTCCTGTGTCACTTCAAATTCAATAGTACTCTCTTCGCCTGGCTCCAACACATTATGTGGACCACCATCGTCATTCCCTGGCACTTCCAATCCATGCCAGTGAAAAGTGGTATTTTCATCGAGTTCATTGATTAAGTTTATTTTCACAGTATCTCCTTTTTCAAATTGAAGCATGGGACCTAGAAACGAGCCATTATAGCCATATGTTTTTGTTTGAACGCCATCAAATATTTCTGTTTCTCCTTTTTGCGCGCGTATTGTATACTCAGTTCCTTTGTTGCTGTCGCTTTTGAGTACAGAGGGGATACTCAGTTCGTTCTCTCCTGTCGAATCAATTAGACCTACCACATCATCATGATCCATATGACCATTACCCATGGAACCATTATTCATTTCTCCTTCACTGGAGGAGCCATTCATATTTTCTTCCATAGAACCTTCATTGTCCTCATTCATGTTCATCTCTTCATTTGAATTCTTTTCATTGCTAGTATCTTCTACAGATGCTTCTCCGTCATTGCTTGTACAAGCTGATAAAACAATGACCATCATTAGAGAAAACAAGCTTATCAATAGGTTCTTTTTTCTCATACTTTACAATCCCTTCTTTCTACTTTTAATAAAGAACTTGTCATTCCTTTATGTATTAGACTAGATTATAATTTTCGAGAATCCGTGCATAAAATGAGTATTTAATATGACAAAAACTACATGTAAAATTAAGTTTAAAAAACGACCGTTTATTGGAACATTGGAGGAAGAAAAGATAGAGTTGATTTCACTACAGATCGACAATATAAAAACACGTACAATTATCTAAGTACAATATTCTAAAAACCTATTGAGTTTTTGTACTGTAACCAAGTCCTTTGAGGCCAATTAGTCAATTTTGACTATCAAGTGCATATATTTTAGGTTCTATTCTGCATAACTAATTTTAAATCCCGGCTATCTTGATGAGAGATAGACTGGGTTTTTAAATTATAATAGTGCGAACCAGTACCTAAACCAGGAGAGTATAATTCCGTTTATAGTGAAAAAAGTAAGTTCATCATTAAAGTTATCTGATAATTGTGATAAAATTGTATATAAGGAAATCTATAACTTCAGTTATGACATGAAAGTCTGAATCGTTTTTGATGCTGGGAATTATGGACTGGGTTTTAATATATTCAGTTCAATATTATATAAAGGGGAGGAAAATGATGGGGAAAGTTTCGTGGTCAAGATTAACGTTCCTTCTGATGCTGGTCTTTGTATTGGCTTTGGCAGCATGTGGCAATGGTGGCTCTTCAGACGAAGAAACCACTGAAGAATCAACAGAAGAATCGGATACTGCAACAGAAGAAACTGAAGAATCCACTGAGGAATCAACAGAAGAATCGGAGGAGACAACAGAAGAGAGTGAAGAATCAACAGAAGAAAGTGATGAAAGTGCAGACGGAGAATCTGAATCAGCAGAAACTGAACCAAAGGTTACTGATTTTGAAC
The DNA here is from genome assembly GCF_003814515.1 of Salinicoccus roseus. Classification (NCBI taxonomy): domain Bacteria; kingdom Bacillati; phylum Bacillota; class Bacilli; order Caryophanales; family Staphylococcaceae; genus Salinicoccus; species Salinicoccus roseus. Next base: position 171,844 of record NZ_RKQJ01000003.1, on the reverse strand, counting down.
CAGCATTCCCAGAACAGACAAGAGCACCTGAAGTAGAGACTGAAGCAGAACTTGATGTGGAAGTTGTTACAGAAGGTCTTGGCGTACCTTGGGGTATGGTGGAGTTTGACACGAACCGCCTGCTTGTTACACAAAGGGACTCAGCAGAACTTCTTATCGTAAACCTTGAAGATGGCTCTGTATCCGACCCAATCGAAGGGACACCGGAAGTGAACAGTGAAGATCAGGGCGGTCTGCTTGATGTAACCGTTGCACCTGATTTTGACGAATCAAGAACAGTATTCATGACGTTTTCTCAGGATATCGAAGGGGGTACTGTAACGGCCGTCGGTAAAGGTATGTTGTCAGAAGATGAAACCGCACTAGAAGATTTTGAAGTGATCTTCCAGGCAACGCCAGCATATGAAGGCACCCTGCACTACGGTGGACGCATCATCTTTGATGATGATGGCAACCTGTTCCTGACAACTGGGGAACGTTCCGATGATCCGATCCGCGAACGTGCACAGGACTTGGATGCCTACTTGGGTAAAGTAATCCACATTACACCAGATGGGGAACCAGTAGAGTCTAATCCGTTCATCGAAGATGAAGACGCACTGGATGGCATCTACAGCTATGGTCACCGTAATATTCAAGGTGTGGACTTCCACCCCGAAACAGGGGACCTATGGATTGTTGAATTTGGTCCACAGGCCGGGGATGAACTGAATATCATTGAACCAGGCAACAACTATGGCTGGCCGATCGTTTCCTATGGTATCGAGTACAGTGGTGAATTGATCAACGAGGGCGTTTCAGAACACGAAGCGCAAGGCTTTGTTGAACCAAGATATTATTGGGATCCGACAAGTGCACCAAGCGGTATGTCATTCTATGACAACGACGCAATTTCTGAATGGGAGAACAACCTGTTCATCGGTGGCTTAGCACCGAACTATATCGTACGTGTCGTTATTGAAGATGACACCATCGTTGGAGAAGAACGCCTATTGACTGAAGAAGGCGAACGTTTCCGTGATATTCTCGTAACCGAGGATGGCGCGCTTATTGCAAGCACTGATGGCGGTAAGATCTATAGGATCACTGAAGCAGGTGAAGGCTCAGAATAAGGCGCCGTATGATTTTCTAAAGCACCCATGAAGAAGGTTGCTTATATTAAAGAAGCAGACATTCATATGAGGTGCTGCCTCCCAAGCTTACAGATGAAATGAAAAATCTGTGGACTTGGGAGGATTTTTCATGTCTAGACGTCATAGTATTACTTTTTGCTGATGATGAAAATGATATATTTAGTGATAAGAGGGTAAATATAAATGAGCAATCCAAAGGGAGGCACGTATAATATGTTATCGGAAAAACTCAAAGAAGCATTGAATGATCAGATGAACAATGAATTTGCAGCAGCACATGAGTATATGGCTATGGGCGCATATTGTGAGTCCAGAAGCTATGATGGCTTCGCGAACTTTTATATCCAGCAGGCCAAAGAAGAGCGTTTCCACGGTATGAAACTTTATGATTATTTGAATGACCGTGGAATTCATGCCGTCTTTAAAGAAATCCCAGCTCCAAGGGCTAACTATGATTCCATCCTGGATACTTTCAAGGCAGGGTTGGATCAGGAGATAAAAGTCACGGAATCCTTCTACAACATTTCTGATATCGCGACTGAAGAGAAAGAATATGCTACATTATCTTTCATCAGATGGTTCCTGGATGAACAGGTTGAGGAAGAATCCACTTTCGAACGTCATATCGACTATCTTGAACGGATTAAGGATGACAATAATGCGCTGTTCATTTACGAACGGGAGCTCGCTAAGCATAAGTTTGAGGAAGAATAAAATAATCAATTGAATGTGTAAAACCTGGCAGAATATATTTCTGCCAGATTTTTTATTTCCCATTTGCATCATTGATGATTATTGTATTTTGATGTGTATCAATATTACCTTAACCTGAATATGGTATATACTTGGTATCAAATTACGAAACGAGGAGATTCCATGAAACCAATCATCCAGTTTGTATTTCATCTTGTCACTCCGCTCATATTAGGTAAGACGGTCGGTAAATTATCCACCAAATCGGCACCAAGGCAATACAAGAAGCTTAAGCAGCCTCCCTTTGCCCCGCCACGTAAAATCTTTGCCCCCATGTGGACTTTCCTTTATCTGACGATGGGACTGGCTCATGCCATCGTCAAAAGGAGAGGGGACCGTAAGGCAAGCAGGCTCTTCAAGGTTCATCTCATGATCAACTACACTTGGTCCTTCCTGTTCTTCCGTCTCAGAAAACGTCAATTGGCATTGGTGAATAGTATTATGATTTGGGTTACGATGTACGCTGTATTAGTGAAATTCTTCAAAGTAAGCAGACTGGCCGGCATCATCCTGTTGCCGTATACACTCTGGACAACATTCGCAGCTTATCTGACACTAGGCAGCTGGTATCTGAATCGCGCAAAATGATAGAAGACATAAGTTCTGACTTTTAATTAAAAACCATCTCAGGAGCAATCGAGTGCCTGGGATGGTTTATTTTTTAACTGATAAAATATATAAAGTCTATCATCAAGAGTGACAAGCAGTAATCTCAACACCTTGATCGCATCTATTTAGAGTCTACTTTAATTTAAAACTGTTTCATTTGTTTTGTAACTTAAAAATCTTTACAAAGAGACTAATATTTACTTTCAAGGGTAGAGCAGTATAAAGAGTCTTATAGAGATAACTCATTCTGGTAAAAGGAGATTTTTAATGCGGTTAATTATATTTTCAACCATATCACTATTGATTTTATCAAGCTGCCAATCTAATGAAAATGATGTGGAACCAGATGATAACACAGAAGAAGAGACAGTAGAGTCTTCCGACGAAAGTGGCAATGATAGGACATCGGAAGAAAAAGCAAGCAATGAGCAACCTGAAACAAATGGCTCATCGGAAGCAGCGACTGAAGAAGATGCAAATAGTGAGAAGGAAGGAGAGGGAACAGCGTCGTCAGAAGAATCCAGTGATGATTCGAGTAACCCAGCTGCCACTTCATTCGACATTCATTCTGACGAAGTGCAGCAGGCTTTGTTTGATTCAGGAAGTGTGAAGACGGAAAATCTGACATTTTCTCAAGATGTCATTACTAAAGGAATGTCACAGAGTGAAGTTGAGGAACGATATGGTCCATATGATTTCATTTATCCTGGCCATGGTAGTCCTGTAGTTATCTATGGAAATCTGGGTGTAAACTATTCGGAAGTTTTCCCATATGGAACAAATGACGAACAAGCGGATGAAGATATAAATCCGGATGAAAACATTGTAGAGGATGTTAAATTTTATGCCGGCCTGCCATACGATGAAGTGGTGGATGCGCTGGGAGCACCTGATGTGGATGTCTATGAAACAGAAGGGGGCCCAGTAAGCGGTCTGCAACTGATGGAATATGTAATTGAAGATAAAGAAGAGTCTACAATTACAGGTACGTTTTGGTTACATGATAATGAATCGGGAGAAAAAATAGTGGATTTGATGACTGTCGATGAAGTGCCCGACCATACGGAAGAAAGTACTGTCAAAGAACCTCAGGAATCAGAAGATGTGAGTGAGGATGAAGAAGAGCGGATAAAAGCATTTATCAGTAACTACACCGATGATCTAACGAACTATTATAACAACGATGAGGAAGACATACTCACTTTTACACGTGAGGAATCACCGAATTACGAGAAAATATCAGCCAATAAGGCTTCCGGTAACTATCGCAACCATCGGACATATGATGTGGATGTCATCGACATTAAGAACAATGAGACAAATGAATATGAAGTGACTGTTACCCGTAATTATGAACATATCTCCTCAAACGGAAGAAGGACAACAGTAGTAGAATATACGATCGTAAATACACCCCAAGGGTTTATGATTTATGATTATGAAGAGATAGACAATGAGCCTGTTTATTAAAAGTGCCAGTACTCTATCAAAGTGAAACTGCTTTTGTTGAGCGATTAAGTTAGAAGCCCCCTATTCTGGTGTTATTTTATACTGGTTTACGATTGATTTTACTATAGTTAAGAAACCCAGCTCATCTTTTCAGAAAGATAGCTGGGTTTTAAGGTTGGTTATGCAGACGAACACTTAAGTCCTATGTACATTATCCACATAAATGGGGCTGGCCTGAATCATCTTATTTTTCTGCGCTCGATCATCCATCCTACCGGGCCTAGTGTAAGCAATAGAATCAATGGAAGTAGAAAAGCTCTAAATGTGGATGTGCCAATAAGACCGTAGTTGATGATTTCGATGAAGACAATCGCAAATACGATGAGCGCGCCATTCTTTCCAAAATTGGCTAGCATTCTGCTGTGCAAATAGAATTCTTCAATATTGGATTCGTCCATGCGTCGTGGATAGCTATGTATTTCCGGAAATCGCTCCAGCACCTCGAGCCCGGGAATGAGGAACAGTGGTGTGACGACGAGAACGATCATCTCATACTTCGATCCGTATCTGTTGACTTCACCATCCGCTCCGAAGTGGGCGGGCACTTCCGCGGGCAGGAAAGGGAATGTGATGATCATATAGATTAATGCTCCGATGAAAATACTGTAGCCGATGATGTTCGCGACCTTTTCCGTCATGGTCTTCGGAATCTCCAGTTTCGGCCTTTCTTTCATATCAATCATCCTCCTGATAGACTTGTTTCCATTGTATCAGTAATAATGACCTTAATTTATCTATTATTACTAGAAGTTATATGCTTCATTTTCTACATTCGAAAATTAATGTTCATTTAAGGACTGATCATTGGAAGGTCGTCGGAAATTAAATCAGCCTCATCGTCGCTTCCCATATTATTTTATACTGATTTAGGCGATTACTTTTAATATGGTTAAGAAACCCAGCTTATCTTTTTCATGAAGATAACTGGGCTTTAAGGTTGGTTATGCAAAATAAATCTTAAAATATAAGCAATATATTATCAAAATTAAGGGCCGAGACACTCGGTCGACTTGCTGATAACGCAGGCAATAACAGTTTCTAGGTTTCTCTCTTATTATCGCTTACGATGGCGTTGATCTCACCGCCTATTAAAACGATCAGAGAAGATAAATACAGCCAGATGAGCAGGATGACGATGGTTCCAAGATTTCCGTAAATAAGGGAATAATCAGCGATGCTCACATAGTATGAGAATCCGAGCGAAGCCAGCTGCCATCCGATCACAGCGAACAATGTGCCGGGAAGGATGTGAAGAAAACGCAGTTTTTTATTCGGTACAAAGTAATACAGAGCTGCAACCAGGCCTACTAATATAATGAAACTGAAAGTCCAACGGAATGTGTTCCAGTCCTGCAGGAAAGTGGAGTCGACGCCTAGTAAGGAAGTGATGGACAACCCGATTTCTCTGCCGAAAACAAGTAGTACTAAAGAAATGATTACACCTAAAATCATACCGATGGTGAGCAGAATGGCAACACCAAGAGCCCTGAAGAAAGGCCTGCTCTCTTCCACCTGGTGGGCACTGTTCAATGTCCGTACCAATGCACTGGCGCCCATTGCCGACAGCCATATCGTTGCTACCATACTGATCGATAATAAGTCTCCTCTTGTAACCTCGAGCACCTGATACAGATTGTCTTCAATCAACTGCATCGCCCCCTCTGGTGCATAGGGGGCGATAAAATCCAGTACTGAACCGGTCGAGATCGGCAAGAATCGCAGTAAGGTAAATATCAGAATCAAAAATGGGAAAATCGCGAGCAGCAGAAAATAAGAGAGCTGTGCAGCCATATCAAACACTTTATCTTTTAAGGAATAGTGGACCAATTTTTTGAAAAAGCCTTTTACCTGGATCGTCATTTAACATCCCTTCAGTCCTATTCATTTCGTAAAACATACAGGAAAAACACCAACAGCTGTGATTATGAATATCGCTTCACCACAGGGATTATAGCTTGCTTATACATACCCGGCTTTTTATGCGCCTACTCCAGTCTAGTTCAGCAGTTCCACCTGGCAATCGATCAGCCATTGGAAGTCTTTTTGAGTTATATGGGTTACAAGCAACTGTCCAGCTTTTTTTGACAAACGAAATCATTAATGCTAAATTGTTTTTCTTTATTAAATATTTGTAAATGTCCTTGTTGATATACGAGTATTTTTTGCTTAAAAACTACATATTGTTCTATAATAAAAAGTATTGATAAAGTTCGTAAAGGATTTGTAAAAATCCGAGGCTGTGAGTGTAAAGATAAGAATCATCAATATAGGCTTTGCAGAAGGGATAACACCTCAATGAAGTGGATGAAGTAACTGTCCATATATTGATGTTAAGGCATTTCAATTTTACTTGTTGCCTGTTACCAAACCGTCCCCGCCTGCTTGAGGGATTTCTTATATTTTACTCTATCTTAATTCACTATGAATGGTCCGTATAGAACCTTTATGAACCATTAGTGGTCCAGAAACAAGATAGAGAATAGGGAAGTGAAAGTATGTCAAACATAAAAGAATTATTGAATAAACGCTATGGGTATTTCATCCTGTTCCTTTTTTTGTTCTGGTTGAAAACATACATGGCTTACTGGATTGAATTCAGTCTAGGCGTATCAGGTATATTCGAACACATCATATTGTTCATCAACCCGGTTGCTACCGGTATCATATTGTTGTCCATCGCGCTATTTTTCAGTAGTCCAAGTTTAAGAAAATGGGCAATGTTCATAATGTTACTCTTAATGACTTTATTATTATATTCGAACATACTATATTACAGGGAATTCGCTGATTTTCTGACATTTAATATTGTATCGGGCACTAATAATGTGACCACCGGCTTATTTGCTTCCATATTTGAAATGATGAGGATTTGGGACTTTTTATACTGGGTCGATATCATGTTGTTTGTCTATCTGTTCTTTTATAAAAAGGAGGCACCGCTCGCTGAAGATAAGAAAGAACATAAGAGGCGTACTAAAGCCATGGTTACATTAGTGGGTGTCCTACTTTTGGTAGGGAACCTGATATTGGCGGAAATTGACCGCCCTCAATTATTAACGCGCACTTTTGACAGGAATTATATAGTTAAATACTTAGGTTTGAATTTCTTTACCGGTTATGATGTTTTCCAATCATCTCAAAACAGCCAGATGCGCGTGAGTGCTGACGAGTCAGATTTAGGGAAGGTGTTTAACTTTTCGGCCGAAAACCATGCAGCGCCAAATCCAGAATACTTTGGGGCGGCAGAGGGCCGCAACGTGATTGTAATTGGATTGGAAAGTGTGCAGCAGTTCTTAATTGATTACGAACTGGAAGATGAATATGGTCAAACTCACGAAGTCATGCCATTTCTTTCAAGCATCTTTGACAATGAAGACTCATACAGTTTTGAAAACTTTTTCCATCAGACCGGCCAGGGCAAGTCATCAGACGCTGAAGTTTTAGGTGAGTTGTCACTGTACGGTCTCCCTAAAGGCAGTGTTTTTCAATCATTGGGATCCACAAATACATTTCATTCAGCGCCAAATATTTTGGCCCAGCATGGGGAGTATACCTCAGCTGCTTTTCACGGGAATGTTGGCTCTTTTTGGAACAGGACGGATACTTACCAAAGTTTCGGCTATGACTTCTTCTTTGATGCCGAGTTTTATGATGTGTCCGGGGACAGATCAATGGAATATGGCTTGAAAGATAAATTGTTTTTCCATGATTCGGTAGAGTATCTTGAACAGCTCCCTCAACCATTCTACTCCAAGTTCCTCACCGTCTCTCATCACTTCCCATATCCATTGGATGAGGAAAATGTGGAGTTTCCAGCTGCCCAGACAGAGGATGATACAATCAACAATTATTTCGTCACAGCACATTATGCTGACCAGGCGTTGAAGGAATTCTTCAATTACTTGAAGTCAAGCGGCTTATATGAAGATTCGATCATAGTCATGTATGGTGACCATTATGGTATCTCCGATATGAGAAACCCGGAATTGGCACCTTTAGTGGGTGAAGATCCGGAGGAGTGGAATCAATACCATGACACTCAAATGCAAAGAGTGCCGTTCATCATGCATGTTCCCGGCGTTGGAAATGGTGAAGTGTTCGACACATACAGTGGTCAGGTGGACATGCTTCCAACCTTAATGCATTTACTCGGCATGGAAACAGATGGCTATTTATTTATGGGGCAGGATATTTTATCAGAAGAACATGATAATACCGTCCCACTCAGAAATGGACGTGTAGTGACGCCTGAATATACTTTCTTTGAACAGGAAATCTATGACACAGAGTCAGGGGAGGCACTGCAGGATCAATTTACCAAAGAAGAATTGGAAGAACTTTATCGCTATAGAGACGAAGCGAGAGAAGAATTAAGTCATTCCAACGAAATTCTGATGAAAGATCTATTGCGTTTCTACAACCCTGAACCTCTGGATGAATTAAAAGAAATCGATTATATATATCGTGATCAATTGGATATCCTCGAAGAGCACCCAGAGAAAGAAACAAGCCTGATTGAACAAAATGGTGGAGAATCGAGCATGGAACTATATGAAACAGATGCACCGGAGCTGGAAGCATCAGATTACGGTTCTAATCCACCTGGTCCGCCGGAATGAATCAGATCAAAACTAAAATAAGAATGTTGAAGCTTAAAAGACAATATATTCGTCTTTAAAAGCCCCTTCAGAAAAATGGTATGCTCCCTTCAAAGTAGACACTTGAAAAAGTAAAAACTTTGAAGGGGGCATACCATTGTCATTTAACATCCCTTCAGTCCTGTTCATTTCGCGAAACATACAGATAAACCCCAACGACGGTGGCCATAAATCCTCCTTTACCAGAGGGGTTATAGCTTGTTTATACGTAAAGAATAAAAGGCAATATCCTGCCAAGATATGATTTAAATAGAGCATAATTATCCGTATAGATGAGTCTCCTTAAGGCAGTTTTTGCAGACGTCATATTTGCCTCGCGTAATTCCTACAGAACATGATTGTGGCTCAATGACGAAGCCGTGTTATCAAGTGATTAAGGTATATAAGTGGGATATACTACAGATATGACATGATCAGGAGGAGATTGGGGGGCATGGATGATACAAAATGCAAAGTGCTGCATTGTGAAGCCAGAATCCTTCCGTGGGGGAACAGCCAGGGCGTCAGACTCACTCGGGAAGTCTTGAAAGAAGCAGGGTTTGATGTAGGCGCCACCGAAATCGAGTTGGAAGTGGAACCGAACCGGATTTCATTGGTACCGAAGAATAAATTGACACCGTTTCAAAAGTTATTTGAGGACTACAATGGTCGAAAGCCTGAAGCTGAATCTCTTTGGAATGAAGCCGAGCTGATGGGAAAAGAAGGATGGTAATCTATTGATCAGCTTAAAAATAATGCCTCTGTACTCATGTTCTAAAAAAGGGTGCAGGCTTTATTTTTGCAGGGATGAATATTTAAGGCCGGGGAGATTATAAAGATTAATATGTCACCAGCGAAAGCACATGAGCGGCAAGGATATCGACCCGTCATTATTGTATCGTAGGAAGGTGTACATAGATACATGGGCTTGATCTGGGTTCCGCCCATAACCAATACTGATAAAGGCTGCCCGACACATGTCGCTATTAGCGGCAGGACGAAAAATAATGGAACCACAGGTTACGTACTGTGCGAAAAAATAAAAGCGATCGACCCGGCGGACAGAAGTACCAAATTGACTGACCAAGTTGAAAGGGGTTTTTTGGAAGACTACAAGAAGATCATTGATGCCATCACATATATTGGTTAGTAGGGTTTTTGTGAGGACTTTCCACGAGATATAAGCGATAAACTATAAGATAAAGTATTCCTATGAAGCCCCCTGACCATATTCAATATAAGCAGGGGCTTTTTCAAAGGTATTAAATTCAATCAACATATTCTTTTCGGAGGGTTATCTATAGTATAATGGAAGCAACTTCCAATAGATAAGAATAAGTGAATGACATATGAGTTACGAAAGAGAGGACACTCTTGAGGCGAAGATCATGAAGCGTCTTGAGGGTATTGGATATGAACGGGTGCCGATTCGCAGTAATGAGGCACTGGAACAAAACTTCAGAAACCTCCTGAACAGACACCACAGTAAACTGGAGGCGGAGCCGCTCTCGGACAAGAAGTTCAGCCGTCTGATGACGAAGATCAACAACAAGAGCGTATTCGATAGCGCGAATATTTTAGGCTAACTTGTACTATAGGGGTTGGGCTTAAAGAATTCATAGCTTGAAAAATTTCAAATTTGCTAGTGTTTCTTTGAGTCAATTAGGCATATATTTTCTAAGGAATTGTTATAATATTATATTTTAGTTTTTCAGTAAAAACTTTTAAGGATTTGAAGACTATGAAAAAATGTAATCAATATTTTTATAGGGGATTAGAGGTAGAAGTTCTAGAAACAGATATCGAATTTGATTTAGTGCTAGTAAAAATTTTGCCAAATAAGAAAGTACATTATATTAGTAAGAAATTATTAACGTTAATACCTAATAAAGAAAATTTCATATCAATTCGATTATTAAGAGAGGAAAGATAATGGTAATAAATTGGTTAGATTATAAGTTGGATGGCAACCGATGGGAGACGTTATGTTTAGATATTTGTCGAATAATTTATAAAGAGGAGTATTTTCACGAAGTTCCTGCCCATTATAAGGGAGATGGAGGTATTGAAGGATTTACTAAATCTAAATTGGGGGTTGTAATTCAGTGCTACTGTCCTGATGATCCCAATCTAGATCATAACAAATTGTATGAATCGCAAAGAGATAAAGTGACAAATGATATACAAAAAATAATTGATAATCATGTCATTTTAAAAAAAATTGGAGTGGCAAAAATAACAAGATGGATTTTCATGGTTCCTGAATATAAAGATAAAAGAATATTAGAACACTGTCAAAAAAAGCAGAGAATGATATTAAAAGCAAAAGAAAATAACCCAAAAGATCTTGAGTATATTAGTGAAGATTTTCAAGTGCATATAAAAGTCGCCGCTGATTTTAAAACAGAAATAGCAAGGCTGATTAGAACAGAAATAACCGATGTAAAATTAGATATTCCCGAATTAGAAAAGGAGTCTATAAACTGGGAAAATTTGGATTCTGAAAAATCTAAAAACGTTTCAAGGAAAGTGAAAGCTATTTCTCCAACAGCAGAAGAAAATCCTGAAAGAAGTAGTAAATTAATTGATTATCATATTAAAAGATATATTTTTGGGAAAGCTACTCTAGAAAAACTATCTAATGAATACCCCGATATATGGAATGATGTAATGAATATTGAGCGAGTCTTTAAAAATAAAGTGAAAGAAAAAACTCTCTTGTCCCATAATCATGAAATGAATTTAGAAACCTACAAAGATCTTTCAGATGAATTTGAAGAGTCGTTAAACAATGAGCTAAAGTATTTAACAACCGAGACCTCGATGATGTTAGCTCAATCTATTATAAGCAGTTGGCTAGCAGATTGTCATATGGAATTTTATTAAAGGAGCGTAATAGATGGATATAAACTCCAATATTCTAGGAATCAGATTTTTGCAAAAAAAAGAAGCGGTTCCATATCATAATAGGTTGACGTATAAAACAACGATTTTGTTGTTAATTTTATTAAAGTGTTGTAGAGGCAAAGGTTGCTCAATATCTAAATTTCAAATAATAATGAATCATTTACATTCTACAGAGAGTCAGAAAGAGTTAATGGAATTTATAAAAACGGAACAAACATTTATTTATTTAAGATATGATTCCACTGTGATAAAAGCACTTGAATACATGAAATACGATGGGCTAATAGAAACTCAACAAAATGGCAGTTTTAGATTAACCGACAAAGGAAAAAAGATAGGGGAAAATATTTGGAAAGATAAAGAAATCTTTCTTTTCGAGAAAAAATTCTTTAAGGATCTAGGAGGGTCGTTAACAGAAAAGTTGGTAAAAAATATTACTAGTAATCTATTTAGTGTTTAGATTGGAGTCAAATATGAATATAAACAGATTAATTATAAAGATAACTACAGAAGAAGAACCATTTATCTTCGATGAAAAATTTCAGAATGGTTTAAATATAATTGCAAGTGAAATGAATACTTCAGGTAAAAGTTCTATTATATCTGGAATTATGTATTGTTTAGGAATGGAAGAAATTATAGGTGGAAGAGGTTCTAAAGTATTAAGTGCGGCGTACAATAACAAAATTAGAGATACTGATGGAAAAATATTCAATGTTTTGAAAGCTGATATTTTCTTGCAAATTAGTAATGGTAGAAACATCATTACTATTCTCCGAACGGTTAATGATTTGACGAGAAATGATAATCTCATGACTGTAATATATGGCGAGTATGAGGATAGGCTTAATCCATATGTGAAAAAAGAAGACTTTTTTGTACATGATTCAAATTCAGCAAAAGGAAAGTTTGGATTCTTTCATTTCCTAGAAAATTTTATGGGATTAGAGTTACCTAATGTATTAGGCTACGATGGGAAAGAGAAAAAATTATATATTCAAAATATTTTTGCAGCAATAATGATTGAGCAAAAAAGAGGTTGGAGTGATATATTGTCCAGAGCTCCGAACTTCGGGATAAAGGAACCGAAAAAAAAGACAATAGAATATATCCTTAATATGGATTCCATTGAATTATCTAAGAATAAAACCGAAATAAAAGATAAAATAAAAGAGAATAAAATGAGATGGCAAGAATTATATATAGAAACAAATGCATATCTAAAGAATTCAGAGTTAAGATTGGCGGGTGTAACAAAAGAATTAAATTTTGTAGAAAAAGATCAAATTGAGATTATCTCTGATGAAAATTCTTTGAGTTTAAAAGAAAGTATAGATATTACAGAGGCAGAATTAAAGAATATTGCTGTAAATAAATATAAAACCACTAATGATAATAAAAATTTGAATGAAGAGTTACTACAAGTTAAGGAAAATATCAGCAATTATGAGTTTGTAATAAGTGACTTAATCAATCAACAAAATAAGGAAACTAGAGAAATCGCTAGCTTACAAGAAGGATTGGAAAACTTAAGTAATGATATTCAGAATAATATAGATATTAGAAAAATAGTTAATTATGGATCAGAAAAAGGTTCAAATATATACGAAGGAGTTTGTCCAACGTGTGGTCAAAAAGTAGAAGATACATTACTCAATAGTCAAAATCATACTGAAATAATGACACCTGAAGAAAACATAAAGCATTTAAAAAGCCAAAAAATTTTATTTGAATCAATAATTTCTCAAAAAAAAGATATAATTAATGATATTAACTACAAAGTACAAAGATATTCTCAAAAAATAAAAAAACTAAATGCTTTAGCTGTGGCTATTAAAGAAGATTTGTATAAATTAAATGATGAATATAATGAGCATGTTATATTAAAAAAAATAAAGTTAGAACAAAAGTTAGATAAATTGAAAGAAGTGCAAGGAAAACTATTGAATATTCAGAATGACTTCACTAACATTTCTGAGGATTATGAGAGGTTAAAAAAGAAGTTAAGTAAATTGATCAAAGATGATTACTCTCACGAAGATTATAAAAAAATAGAGAGTTTAAAAAATAAATTCGTAATCAATCTTAAAAAATTCGGTTACAGGAGCATGGAGCCAGAAGAAAATATTAGTATATCTTATCAAACATTGTTGCCTGAGATTATGGGGTATGATTTGAAGTTTGATTCTTCAGCTAGTGATCATATAAGAGGTATTTGGGCTTATACGATTGCATTACAAGAAGTGTCTGCAGAGTATGGAGGTACCCATCCAAATTTTATTATGTTCGATGAGCCTAATCAGCATAGTATAGTAGAAAAAGATATGAGAGCATTTCTCTCTAAAGTGAAATCTTTAAATAATAATGTACAAACTATAATTGGTTTTACTATAAAAGATGCGGACTCTAAAAGTATAATAGAAAATTTAAGCACTGTAGATAAAATCATTAAAGTTGATAAACTTGCTTTTAAAAAAGAAATTAAAGAATTGGATTAAATCATAAAGAGAGGCCTATAATTTATTTTATCGAAATAAGGGATGCAGTTCTTCAGTAACATAGTCAAACAATTATATTTTCTGCTGAGCGACCAAGGGCCCTATTTGATCAAACATAGGGTCATAGTCAGGCATTGATATTTCCTCTATATTCTTCAATTTCTCAGGCCGCTCTTCAGGCTCTCCATCGCACATGTCAAAGCTGACGCCACCAGGGTAGGCACCATAGTTTGCATAATCATCACTTGCTTCTATCTTCTTATGGCCATAGCCGGCAGGGAGGATGATGACATCACCTTTTTCCGCTTCTACCACCTCACCCTGCTCACCACCAAGCTGGAGTGTGGCATGTCCTTCTTTGACCGCAAGCACTTCATGGGTGTTGCTGTGGTAGTGGTGGAAAGGGTGGACGGAACCGAGCCATTCACCGGACCAGTCATTGGAGTTGAGGATAGTGGGAATGTCATCCCCATCTTCAAACACGCTCTTATAGATCAGTAGGGGGAAGTCGGGGTGGTTGGGTATCTTGCCGTCGTCTTCGACTTTTATTGGAATGATTTCAATATCTTCAGCACGTTTCATCTTCATCCCTCCATATAATGATTATTATACTTTTACCGCTTCTGACTGAAACTAACCATTACATTAAAAGCCCATAAAAAAGGAGCAGATTGCTCTGCTCTAATAGATTCAATATATAGGAGTCTCCACAGTGGTGGAGGCTCCCTTTATTTTCCTCAGTCCATCTCATAATATTCACTGAAACGGTCGAGCTCCTCGATCGTCGTGATGTCATGCGGAAGCAGGGGCACGCGGATGAGGTTCTGATCTTTGAAGGTATCTTCAATCTCCTTCAGGTACCGCTGTTCATGCTCCCGCCGCTGGGCGAGGAAGGTGCCGTCGGCTTCATCGGGCAGCACCTTATTGATGATGAGCGTCTTTACATGCAGGTGATACTTGTCGAGGAGGCCCACGGCCTTTTTGGTTTCAAGTATCGGCAGCCTTTCTGGATTCAGCACGAATATGAACCCTGTCTTGCCGGACTCGAGCATAATCTCCCGTGCCCGCGAGAAGCGGTTCTGCCGGGTGAGCAGGACATCATAGATCGGGTCCTCAACCGGCTCCCCGTCATTCAGGAGCTGGGTGTAGTTCTCATTCGTCTTCTGCCGCTTCTTCAAGAGCCCCTCGATCCACACACCCATCAGCTCAGGCAGTGTGAGCAGCCTTATCGTATGGCCGGTGGGGGCGGTGTCGAAGACGAGATGGTCGTATTCGCCTTCCTCCTCGAGGATGATGGAGACGAGCTTGTCGAACAGCGCCGATTCATCCGCACCGGGTGAGGCCTGGGCGGTATCGAGCTGGCGGTTGACCTCCTCGATCATGCTGGACTGTACGGTGCCCTTGATGTTCTCCTTCACCGAGTCGATATACTTCTTCGTCTCATGCTCCGGATCGATCTCAAGCGCATGGAGGTTCTCTGCAATCTCCACCGTCTCCCCGCCGATGTCCCGCGAGAAGATGTGTCCGAGGTTATGGGCCGGGTCGGTCGAAACGAGCAGCGTCTTCTTTCCTGACTTTGCGAGTTGCCATGCGATGGCGGCAGCGGACGTGGATTTGCCCACGCCGCCCTTGCCGCCGATGAACAGGATCTTCTTTGTATGAATGCTCATGGATATGCTCCTTTAGTGTAGTCAGCAGCAGCGGATGCCGGTCAGCGGTGACTTGTCCATCCCCATGCGGAGATGCCAGTCGTGGAAGTCCTCGATGATGTGCGGATACAGTTCCAGCGTGTAGTAGTAGACTGGATTCGGTATGCCGATCATCTCAGAGTAGAGGAGCAGCAGGAAGAGGTCATCCTGGTCCCTCAGCTCCCTTGCCACTTCCGTACGGTGCGGCATTTCGAGCACTTCCTCGTAGTACCGGATCAACTTCTTGATATTGTCGAGCATGGGTTATCCCTCCTTACTCGTCATTGCGGTGCTTCTCGAGTTCATCATCGAACTTGCCGGTAAGCGCCTGGATGGACGTGATGACGATCCAGATGGCGAAGACGAAGATGATGGCACCGAGTACAAACAGCAGCAGGTTGGAGCCGTCGGCGTACCAGGCCCATTCGAAGAACACCTGGACGAACATGGCATAGAGTGTCATGAACATCAGGAAGATCATCGGGATGAGCGTGACGGCGTAGTTGATGCCTTGGCGCTTCAGCCAGATGGAGATCAGCAATAGACTGATGCCCGCAAGCAGCTGGTTCGATGTACCGAACAGCGGCCAGATGAGATAGCCGCCGGAACCGAAGCCGTTCGGCCCTTCCGGAATCAGCACGAGTGCGGCAGTGGAGACTACGGCGATGCTTGTTGCCACATGCTTCTTCGTGAGTGACGGTACTTTATACTCAGTGCCGATTTCGGCAATGATGTAGCGCATGAGGCGGACTGCCGTATCGAGCGTCGTGGCGGCGAAGCTGACGACGATGATGGAGACGATCGTTGTTGCGACAGCCGCCGGGATGCCGAGGCCGCCGGCAAGAATCGCAGCCCCTTCGACGAAGTTGCCGAGGCCGGTTGCATTGGCTTCATTGAAGCTCGAGTAGGTGGCAGAGAAGTCATCCACACTGCTGAACAGCGTTACGACGGCGATGATGGAGATGAGTGCAAGGATCCCCTCGCCGACGGCACCGAAGTAGCCGACGAAGCGGGCATCCGTTTCCTTATCCAGTTGCTTGGATGAGGTACCCGAAGATACGAGTCCGTGGAAACCGGAGATCGCACCACAAGCAACCGTGATGAAGAGCAGCGGCAGCCAGGATGTGTCCGCATCGGCGTTCGTCGCCGGTGCATTGATCGTCGGATTCGTCAGAAGCAGACCTGCATACAGGATGAGCAGTCCGACGGTCAGCTGGTGGGAGTTGATGAAATCCCGTGGCTGGAGCAGCTTCCATACCGGCAGGGTCGATGCGATATAGACATAGATGAGCAGGATGACGATCCAGACCATGAAGGCCGTCGATACGGCACCGAGGCCGAACAGTCCCGCAGCCTCCTCACCACCCATATAGGACACGAGGTCGATCTGCAGCCAGGACACTTCCGCCGTAATGACGGCGACGAAATACATGGCGGCAAGTGCGAGCAGTGAAGGGACAAGCATCTTCATGTTCTTCTTGTATGCTGCGTAGCCGATCCATATCGCGAGCGGAATCTGGATGAAGACGGGCAGGACGCTTGCCGGATATGTAATGAACAGGTTTGCGATCACCCAGGCGAATACCGCATTGATCATCAGCACGAGTGTGAGGATGATGAACAGGAACAGTATCTTGCCGCGCCGGCCGATGAACTTTTCTGCGATCGTACCGATCGACTGGCCTTTATTCCTGACGGATATTGCGAGCGTTCCGAAGTCATGGACACCAGCGGCGAATACGGTCCCGAGGATGACCCACAGGAAGGCCGGCAGCCAGCCCCAGTAGACGGCGATGGCAGGACCGAGGATCGGTGCCGCCCCCGCGACGGATGTGAAGTGGTGTCCCCATAGGACGAATTTGTTCGTAGGCACGAAGTCGACGCCGTCCTTGTACTTGTGGGCGGGCGTCATGTAGTTCGGGTCGAGCCGGTAGATGCGTTCTGCGATGAACTTGGAGTAGTAGCGGTAGCCCAGGACGAAGACACCGAGCCCGATGATTGCGACGAGTATGGCATTCATTGAAGTTCCCCCTTCTTGTATGTATTACTTTAGATTGTAGCGAATATTCAAATAATTGTAAATGCGAAAAAGTACAATGAAGCCTTTAATGGAGGGGAAGAAAAAAATGCCACCGGATATACTTCCGGCGGCACGTGATCATATTGGATGTGATTCTACTTTTTTCTCGGCTTCTCAAACCCGTAGGCCCCTCCGTCCTTATGGACGATGTCATCTTCCCATGGCAATTTATACTCCCCGTTCTGGAGATCCTGCATATAGGTGTACGGTGCATCGGTGATGCCGTCTTCAACGGCGACATAGCCGCGGTGGCCGAGCTGATACATGTTGTTCTCGACGGCCCAGTCCGTCCGCGCTTCCCGGACGAGGTCCGGTCTGACTTCTCCGGTGATGATCTCATCGGGACGGTTGCTGCCTTCGACCATAGGCACCCCGTCGAAGTTGACGATCATGCCTTCGCCCATGGAATCGTTCGTGCCGTCGGTGCCGCACATGGCAACCGATGCGGTATAGGCGAGGTTGCAGAAGGCGTTCGACTGGTTCGTGATCCGCCAGGAGTGGCGGATTGGCGCGGTATATCCTGCCGTCCTCAGGATGATGTCGGCGCCTTTATACGCCAGTTCACGGCTCACTTCCGGGAACATGCCGTCGTGGCAGATCGCAAGTCCAAGTGTACTGCCGTTCGGACCTTCACATACCGGCAGCCCGACATCGCCAGGCTCCCAAGGTTCCACCGGCACCCATGGATGCAGCTTCCGGTAGTTCAGTTTGATTTCTCCCTTATTATCGATGATCAGTCCAGTGTTGTATGGATTGCCGTCCGGGTTATACTCCATGATGGAGAAGCAGCCCCAGATGTCATTCTCCCTGCACACTTCCTTGAATGCCTCGACTTCAGGACCATCCACATCACACATGATCTCCTTATCCATGCTCATGGAGAGGCCATGCAGCATGTATTCTGGAAAGACCACCAGGTCTATCGGTGCTGCAAACCGCTTCGCCTTCCTGACCATTTCACAAACCTTCTCCGTCTGCTGCTTGAGATCTTTCTTCGTTTCAGTCACCGGCAGCTGCAGCTGTACAAGTCCGATGACCACACCATTCTGTGATTTGTTCAGTCCACCAAGTCCACTCATTTCATTCAACCTCCTAATATATATTTTCATACAAAATATGTTACGCTTATTATATTGGAGAATTCTGTAATTTAAAAGCAGTCAAATTTTGAGGGGGATATACATGACAGTCTGGTTGTTCAGAGCAGGGAAGAATGGAGAGTACGAAAATAAATTTTTAGAGGATAATAGAATATACTTAACATGGGATAGTCTCAATTTTAATTTGAAAAGTATCGAATCTAAGGAATTACTGGTAGAGAAATTAATGGAACACTATGATATTGAGAAAAAGAAAACAGCTATAAATTGGGCATCACAAATATGGCCAATGGCTCGTAAAATTGACGTTGGTGATTATATTGCATTACCGTCCAAATTGAATCGGACTATCCACATAGGGGTTGTGAAAAGCCAGTACATTTACGATGAAAATTTGGAAAATCCGTATTTTCATTATCGGGAGGTAGATTGGATTAAGGAAGATATTCCTCGTGAGAGGTTTGATCAAGACATCTTATATTCTCTCGGCGCCTTTATGACAGTTTGCAAAATACAGAGAAACAATGCTGAAGAAAGAATAAAAGAAATGAAGAATAATGGATGGCAGGTTCCAAAAAACAAAAGAACAGTTCAATTAGTAGATGAGAGTGAAGAACCAGCATCTATAGATATAGAAGAGTTTATCTATGATCAGATTTCAGAGAGAATTATAAGAAAGTTCAAGGGATCTAAGATGGAAACATTAATAGAAGAGATATTAAAGGCACAAGGTTTTACTACATTTAAAAGTCCAGAAGGTTCAGATCATGGTGTAGATATACTGGCTTCTTCAGATTTACTAGGATTCGGTTCTCCTCGTATCTGTGTTCAAGTTAAAACAGAAGATTCACCGTTAGATAGACCTACGTTAGACCAATTGGTTGGAACAATGAGTAACTTCAATGCAGATTATGGTCTCCTCGTATCTTGGAGTGGTTTTAAATCTTCTGTTACTAGGGAAGTGCCTAAACATTTCTTCAAAGTAAGACTATGGGACTCCAAAACCATTATCCAACAGATATTTGAACACTACGATAACCTTAGTGACGATATAAAAAACGAAATTCCAATAAAGCGAGTATGGATGTTGGATAAGGAGATAGAAGAATAACTTATAAATAAGTGAAGGGCAAATATTTTCTATCAGCGAAACTAGCTTAGGGCTGCAGTATAACTGTTATACTTCGCATTCCTATCATCGTTTAACTGGTTGCACTTGTCATTATAGGTGTAGCCCTCACGTAGTTGGTGAGGGGCAGTACTTCGACGGCAATCCTGTATGTTACTCCCAACGGCGGATGAATGTTTCTGCTTCTTTCAGGTAAGTTCAACTATTATTCTAATAATCGCAAATGTGAAGATGTCTATTTTGGTAGTGTATTTGGAGAGATTATTTCTTCTTTTCATCATAATATGGTAAAATAACAGCAAATAAACGCAAGGAGGTTCTGGAAATGGGTATCCCGAGAATTTGGCAGACTGATTTGAATAGCTGACAGAATAGAATATTCAAAAGTCTTGCCAAACTATATTCTCATAGGGATGAGTATGTCCATTTTCAGGATCGTCCTGCAACAAGAGTGGGAGATGGCTTAGGCTGTCTCTTTTTTGTGCGCGAAATAATATAGTTTGCAGGCTCATAAGGAGTGCAAATTATAATGAACGAACTATCAGTAAGATTGAAAGATGTACATGTCACATTCGGCAACAAAGATCTACTTCACATTGAAGCACTATCGGCGTATATGAACGACAGGATCGCCATCCTCGGCCCGAACGGGGCAGGGAAGTCGACACTGCTGAAGATGATCGCAGGCATATTCAGTGATTATGAGGGCAGTGTGCAGGTGGAGACGGACTTCAATTATTTCGCCCAGCTCGGGGAGCCGGCGGATCCAGTCGATGGAGATTTCAACTTCGAACTGCTGAGCCGGTTGAATGTACCGGACAACGAAGGACTCAGTGGCGGTGAGGAGACGAAGTTCCGTCTCGCCCACGCATTGTCCGAGTACAAGCTCGGTCTGCTGCTGGATGAACCGACGACGCATCTTGATGAGGTGGGCGTTGAACTGCTGATCGATGAACTGAAGTACTATTACGGTACTTTGATATGCGTCAGCCACGACCGGCATTTCATCAACAGCATCGCCGAAAAGATATGGGAAGTGTCGGATGGCACCGTAAAGGAGTATGTGGGGAACTATGATGACTACATCGCCCAGAAGGAAATTGAACGGCTCGAGATTGAAAGGCAGCATGAAAATTTTATAAGAGAGAAGAAAAGGCTTGAGGAAGCGGCCAGGAAGCAGCTGGAGAAGGCAAGCAGGATGGGCTCTGGAGACAAGTCCAGGAAGCAGGATATAAAACCCGACCGTCTGAGTTCGAGCAAGCAGAAGGACACGGTGCAGAAACAGGCTTTCAAGGCCGCGAAAGCGATCGAATCGAGAATAGGGCAGTTGGATGAAGTGGAACAGTTGACAGTGGATAGACAACTGAGGTTCCCGATGCCGAAATCGATGGAAATCCATAACAAATTCCCGATCATGGCACAGGACCTCAACGTCCAGCGGGGAGAAAAGGTGCTGCTCGATAATGTCAGCTTCCAGTTTCCCCTGGGGAAAGTCATAGCAATCACCGGCAGCAATGGCTCGGGGAAATCGAGCCTGCTTCACGAGGTTATGCACAATGCCCCAGGGATGGACATTTCTCCGAAAGTCACAATCGAGACCTACAGGCAGATGGACTACAGGATGTCTACAGACGCGCCCGTCCTCAGGCATCTCATGAAACATACGGAGTACAGTGAGCCGGTCGTCAGGAGCATCCTTCAGAATCTCGGGTTTACACAAGATGAGGTGTCGAAGCCGCTGCATAACTTGAGTGGCGGTGAGGCGACCCGGGTCTCCCTGGCACTGCTGTTCGTGAAGCCGTCGAATGTCATCATACTCGATGAGCCGACGAACTTCATCGATTTGGATAAGATCGAAGCACTGGAGTCCTTCATCGAAGCTTACGAAGGCACAGTCATCCTGACTTCCCACGATAAGTACTTCGTCGAACGGGTGGCGGATATCGTCTACCGGATTGAAGATGGGAAGCTTAATATTGTAGATTGAACAGTACCCGGCAACAATAATGGAAGGGTGCATTTATGATAAAATGATGGCGGTCATCTGGTCCACTTCCGTGCTGTAACAGCATGGAAGGAGGTGAAGTCATGTACAGCACCCTATTTGAAGTTTTGGTTGCACCTGTCATCACAGGTGTAACCCTCACGTTGTTCGCCTATTGGCTCGACAATCGTGACGACTGACCAGATGACGCAGCCAATACACCAAATAAAACCCCCAATCTACTGCCATAGATTGGGGGTTCGGTGTTTCATATACAGCATCCTATTTGTTACTTGTATTATAACACCATATTCAAATCAGGTAAACATGAATGATTTAATATACTGTTTCGTCCAGAGATGTGCTGCCTTTGGATATATGCCTGAGGAATCGGTACGTACCTTTCTTGAGGCACCGGCCTTCAATTACTTTCAAGCCATATGATAATATTGACACTGACATTAAATTGACGATATGAAAAGAAATGGAGTGCTGATTCTGGATATAAGAACTCTGGATAAAAGTGATGCTTTGGCATATAGGGAATTAAGGTTGGAAGGCCTTCGGACGGAGGCGAGTGCATTCGGCTCCACTTATGAAAGAGAAGCGAACTTCTCACTAAAAGAATTTGAAGCGCGCATTGAACCTTCAGAGCACCAGTTTACAATTGGAGGGTTTGATGACGGGACACTCGTCTGTACTGCTTCTTTCGTCAGGCTGCAGGGAGATAAGGTGAAACATAAAGGATTGTTGATCGGCATGTACTGCAGCCGAAGCCATAGGGGCACAGGAATGGCGGAAGAGGTTGTAGGTTATCTGATGGACAGAATAAAGAAGCTTGAAGGCCTGGCAGTCGTAAATCTTGCGGTTGTAACCGAAAATACAAGAGCGCTTTCATTCTACAAAAAATTTGGCTTCAGGATCTACGGTACAGACCCTAAAGCCATGTATGATGGAAAGAGGTATTACGATGAAAATCTGATGGTTTTGGATTTAAGTGAAGACAAAGAACGAGCGCGCTAATCAAGCAGAAATCGATCTATACAGCAAATGAATATGCCCCGTGGAATGTAAAGTCCACGGGGCATTTCTCATTGGTATTTCGTAAGCAGTTCCTTCGGGATATGGCAGTAGTCATCCGGACATCGATCCAACCGGTCCTGATGCTCCTCTGCGCTTCTCACATAGTTGGTGAGGAGCAGTACTTCGACGGCGATTTTGGCATGGTCAGCCCTCCGATGTATGAATGCTTCCGCTTCTCTCAAATGCTCCGGGTCTGTGCTATATAATCCAGTTCTGTACTTCCTGCCGACATCCTCACCTTGGCGGTCCACACTGTATGGATCGATGATCTTGAACAGATGATCCATCAATCGGTCGATGGAAGTCACTGCCGGATCGAATTCCGTCTTCACACATTCTGCATATCCGTCATACCTACCATCGAGTGTATCACTGGTGCCGTTTGCCCGGCCCGCTTCTGTCGCTTTGACACCGGGCAGGGTCTTGATGAAGGCCTGGACGCCCCACAGGCATCCGCCGGCCAAGTATACGGTTTCCATATTGATTGCTCCTTAAGTATTTATTCTGATGCATCCTGCATCACTTAAATATTCTTGTCAGAAACTCCGGGACGAGGGGACTGCCTTCAGGCCCGAGTGTATCCGGGTCGAATTTTTTGGACGTGTCACCCGAAGTGCGTGTGACGATGTCCCCCTGGACCGGGCTGCTCCGA
This sequence comes from Salinicoccus roseus, assembly GCF_003814515.1. Lineage (NCBI taxonomy): Bacteria > Bacillati > Bacillota > Bacilli > Caryophanales > Staphylococcaceae > Salinicoccus > Salinicoccus roseus. The sequence goes on along the minus strand of NZ_RKQJ01000003.1, from coordinate 148,082 downwards.
TCGTTGAAGCGGATGGGGATGGACTTGCATTTATGGATCTTCGGGGCGTCCATCACCTGGAAGTGGATGTGCGCTTCCGAGGAATTGCCGGAGTTGCCGGATTTCGCTATTGTATCTCCCGCCTGAACGATATCGCCCTTATCGACTTTGATCGAGTTTTCCTTCAGGTGGGCGAGGAGGCTGTATTCCTTTTTGGCGTGCTGGAGGATGATGTAGTTGCCGGCGGGCTGCTTTTCATTCATCTCACCCGGCACATTATCCGGTATGTTGTTGAGCACCTTGACCACCCTGCCGCCGGCCGGTGCGATGATGTCCTTATTGAAGGCATGGTAGTTTTCATTTTTCATCGGTGTGCCCTTATGGGTCTTTCCCTTCTCCATAATCAGCAGGTCGTATGCATACCTTTGGGAAGGGTAGGCGTAATGGTAGTTGATGAATTCATTGGCACCGCCCCAGAAGACGAGCCAGTCGTCTTTGACCGGCATGGTGTAGGAGACTTCGGACAGTGTGGCGTCTGTTTTCGGGAATGTCTTATACTCATGCACCACGAGCCGATGGATCAGGTCGGCCGAGTCGAAATAGACGCTGAGTGCCTTCTTGCCACTCTGATCGCGCCAGAGGTAGTGCCGGTGCTCTCCGAGATGGGAGATGTGCTCCAGCTTATACTGTTCGACCCCCTGGTTGTATCCGTGCACCATCTTCTCGAACTGGTCTAAGGGGATGATGTTCTTGAAGTCCGAGATGCACTGGTCATATATGCACTTCGGGCTTTCATTCAGGAAAGCCTCCCCGAAATTATCGGGATCGATTTTGCCATTGGAACGATGATTACTCACAGAACCCCTCCGTTTTGTCATTGGTTTCACGTTTCCATATTATCATTGTTGGGAAGAGGGGGATAACACTAACTATCGTTTATGGACGGTAATTAGGGGAAGGTGCGTGTTTTTTTAAGAAATATTTGAGAGGAGTGTAAATATGAGTCCGGAGCACATAGGATTTGCGCTGCTGATTTTGGGAATCTTCCTCCTGCTCGGAAAATGGATCCGGATGCGTGTTGAATTGATGCAGAACCTTTTCCTCCCGGCGTCGGTCATCGGGGGATTTGTGGCGTTGTTTTTGGGCCCGGGAGTACTGGGGCGGATTGCCGGCAACTTCGTCGGGGAGGACTCGTTCTGGACGACCGGAATATTGACCGAAGAGATCATGGAAGTCTGGTCGTCACTTCCCGGCCTCATGATCAATATCGTATTTGCGACGCTGTTCATCGGCACTGTCCTGCCGGGACTGAAGCGGATCTGGAATGTCGGGGGACCGCAGCTGGCATTCGGCTGGTCCCTTGGCTGGGGGCAGTATGTCATCGGCCTGCTGCTGGCACTTCTGATACTGGTGCCATTCTATGACATGCCGCCGTTTGTCGGTGCACTGATAGAAATCGGCTTCGAGGGCGGACATGGTACGGCTGCGGGGCTGCAGGAGACATTCGCGGACCTCGGGTTCCCGGAAGCGTATGACCTCGCTGTCGGTATGGCCACTGTCGGCATCCTGAGTGGTGTAATCATCGGCATCATCCTGATTAACTGGGGTGTCCGAAGGGACAAGACGAAGATCATCAGCAATGTAAAAGGGATGTCAGCGATGAAGAAGGCAGGCATCGTCGAGGAGGAAGACCGCAATTCCGGACCTGAGAAGACGGTCAGGTCGGAATCGATCGAGACGCTTACATTCCATTTCGCCATCGTCGGACTCGCCATCTTCATTGGCTATCTGCTGCTCGAGGGCATCACGTGGCTGGAAGCTGCATTGTTCGGATCGGACTTCATGACATATGTGCCGCTGTTCCCGTTGGCGATGTTCGGGGGACTGGCCGTCCAGTTCTTCGTGGACAAATATGACAAGCACCGTCTCGTCGACAGGCAGATGATTACAAGCATCCAGGGCTTTGCCCTCGATATACTCATCATCAGTGCCATTGCGACCGTTTCACTGGCGGTCCTTGGGGAATATCTTGTGCCGTTCCTGCTGCTCGCTGTATTCGGTATCGTGTGGAACGTGTTCGGATTCTTCGTCTTCGGACCAAGGATGCTGCCGGACTACTGGCTTGAACGGGCCATCGGTGACTTTGGCCAGTCGACGGGTGTTACCGCCACCGGTCTGATGCTGATCCGCGTGGCCGACCCTGAAACCGAATCACCTGCACTTGAAGGTTTCGGCTACAAGCAGCTTGTGTTCGAGCCGTTCCTTGGCGGCGGCCTCGTCACCGCCTTATCCGCGCCCCTCATCTTCCAGTTCGGCCCGATTCCGTTCCTCATCTTTGCCTCAGTTATGCTGCTGATCGGGCTGCTCATGGGACTGCTTTATTTCGGCAGGAAGAAGGCGGAATAGAAGAACTTCTTCATGCATTTCATGGACACACATGCTAAAGGACGAATGACAGACCATCCATTTTCTGGTGATGGGCCATTCGTCCTTTTTTAATCTAGCGGAATTGCATCAATTGTCTGATCTATATGTTACTCAGCGCCTGATCCAGGTCTTCCTTCAGGTCATCGGCATTTTCGAGGCCGACGGACAGGCGGAGCAGATTCTCGGGTGCGCGAGTCAGTTCCTTTTCCACGGAGTAGCGGTGCTCGATATAGGTGTGTGTGCCGCCGAGGCTCGTGGCCTGCGTGATGAGCGCGACAGTATTGGCGACTGTGAGCGCCTCCTTTTCCCCACCTTTGACCTGGAACGACAAGAGTCCGCCGAAACCGCTCATCTGCTTCCTGGCGACCTCATGGCTCGGATGGTTTTCAAGTCCTGGGTAATGGACGGCTTCGACCCTGTCATGCTGCTTCAGGAAGTCGGCAATCTCTTTGGCATTGGCGCAGTGGACACGCATCCGTGCAGACAGGCTCTGCACACCGCGCAGGGCCAGCCAGCAGTCGAATGAAGATGGTACGGCCCCTTTGGCATGCTGCCAGTTGCGCAGGTTGGTGAGCATCCGGGTGTCTTCCTTCGCAACGACCGCACCGAGGAGCAGGTCGCTGTGGCCGCCGATGTACTTCGTGACGGAATGGAGCGAGAAGTCGACGCCGAGGGCGAGCGGATTCTGCAGCATCGGTGTTGCGGCTGTATTGTCTATGACGGTGTAGGCGCCAGCTTCTGTGGCAATCTCGACGACGGCTTCGATGTCGGTGATCTTGATCTGCGGATTGGACGGGGTTTCCATCCAGACGAGTCCGGTATCCGCCTCCTCGACCGTTTCCCTTACGGCGTTGAGGTCGGTCATGTCGACTGTAACGATGTCATACCGTCTACCGATGTCCGTCTCGCCGATCAGTGTGCGGACGCCGAAATACATATCATCGGCCATGACGATGCGCTGGGATTTCTCGGCAGGCAGGGATTCGATCACCGAGGCGATCGCCGCCATGCCTGAAGCATACGTCACGCAGTCATATCCATTTTCAAGTTCCGTGAGGCATGCTTCCAGCGACCGGCGGTTCGGGTTGTCCCCCCGGCTGTACATGAAGCCATCCGTATAGGAACCATCTTCAGCCCGCTCATATGTAGTGGATAGGTGGATCGGTGTCGTGACCGCGCCTGTGACGGGGTCGACCTTGCGTCCGGCATGGACGGCTTTTGTTTCAAAACGCATAAATATCCCTCTCTTCTAAAATGTATACTCCCCATTATATAACTTATTGACTGAATAATCATTCAATAGAATGCGATTTCGATATGTCTTTGATGATGTCGATTGAAAATTATAATTAAAATTTCATATTTGTTTCAGGTATGGAAAGCTGAAATATGTTTTTCATATTTGTTTCAGGTATGGAAAGCTGAAATATGTTTTAATGGTAGTGAAGAATAATGTGAATTTTTTAATAAAGGAGTCATTAAGATGCAATTGAAGGAAAAGTTATTCAAGAGGCTGGAAGAGAAGGAAGAACGGATGGTGGAAATCCGCCGCCATCTGCATGAGAATCCGGAACTGTCGTTTGCAGAAGCGGAGACGGCAAAGTACATCCTCGATTTCTATAAGGATCAGGATGTGACGGTCAAATCCGAAGTCGGGAATGGCCATGGCATCATCGTGGAGATCGAAGGGAAGGGCAAGGGTCCGGTGATCGGACTGCGTGCGGACTTTGATGCACTGCCGATCCAGGAGCAGGCGGATGTGCCGTTCAAATCCAAAAATGACGGTGTAATGCATGCATGCGGACATGACGCGCATACGGCGTATCTCCTGATACTGGGTGAAACGCTGATCGAGCTGAAGGATGAATGGAACGGTACGATCAAACTGATCCACCAGCATGCTGAAGAAGTGCCGCCGGGCGGGGCGAAGAGCATCGTGGAATCGGGTGAACTCGACGACCTGGATGAAATCTACGGCATCCATGTCCTGCCGACGATCGACCAGGGTGAAATCGGACTCGTGAAGGGAAATGCACTCACGGGGCGTTCGAACTTCGACCTCAAGATAAAAGGGCAGGGCGGCCACGGTGCCATGCCGCATACCACAAAGGATGCTCTCGTTGCGGGCGCCTACTTCATCACCAACGCCCAGACGATCATTTCTAGATTTTCCAATCCCATGCATTCGACGGTGCTGTCCGTGACGGCCTTCGATGCACCGGGCGGCTATAACGTCATCCAGGACAGCGTCACATTGAGGGGGACTGCGCGGTATCTCGAGACCGACAGCAAGGAGTTCCTCTACGAATCGATGAAGAAGGCCGTGCAGAGCATTGAAGACATGTTTGATGTCGAATGTGAGCTGGACTACGTCTACGATTACCCTGTAACCCATAACCATGAGGAACAATGTGAGTTCCTGGAGGAGATTCTCATGGCGTCTGAGGGGACATATTTCGACAACTATACAAACCCTGAACCCCAGTCCGCCTCCGAAGACTTCGCATATTATCTGGAGAAGATTCCGGGCGTATTCCTGTTCGTCGGGGCGAAGCCGGAAGGGGTGGATACGGCCTATCCGAACCACCATCCCAAATTTGAAGTCAACGAGGACAGTCTGATGATCTGTGCCAAATCATTGGGTGAGATTGTACTCAGCCGTCTGGAAAATCTGGGCAAGGGTGACGGAAATGAATAATGAAGCCGGGGGAGTGACGAGACGTTCAGGCAATATGATCATCCTTGGAATCGTGCTTGCGATCCTGACCTATTGGCTGTTTGCCCAGACCTTCCTGAACCTGGGTCCGCACCTGCAGAATACCTTCAATACATCACAGGGCATCATCAACCTGTCGATCAGCCTGACCTCGCTCATCACCGGCATTTTCATGGTGGCTGCCGGAAACCTTTCGGATAAGCTCGGGAAGGTCCGGTTCACCTTTATCGGCATCATACTGAGCATCGTCGGATCCCTGATGCTGATCATCACCGGCAATGCCTACATCATGCTGGCGGGGCGTGTCATCCAGGGCTTCTCCGCCGCGATGCTCATGCCGGCGACGATTTCCATACTCAACAGCATATTTGAAGGTAAGGCACGCCGCAGTGCATTGAGCTGGTGGTCCATCGGTGCATTCGGTGGTACCGGATTCGCCTCGTTCTTCGGCGGTGCCGTCTCCACCTATATGGGATGGCAGTGGATCTTCATCATTTCCATTGCACTCTCACTCCTTGCGCTGTTCCTCCTGAAGGAATTGAGGCACCACACTGTGCCACTGCCAAAAGGTGGATTGTCATTCGACTATGCAGGACTTGCGCTCTTCACCATCCTCATGGCGGCACTCAGTGTGTTCATCACCCAGGGTGACACAGTCGGATGGCTCAGTCCCATCTCGCTTGCACTGATTGCGGTGGTCCTGGCCAGTGCATTCGTCTTCTACAGGGTCGAGAAGAAGAAGGACAAGCCGTTCATCGACTTCTCGCTCTTCGCCAACCGCTCCTACACGGGCGTCGCCTCAGGGAACTTCCTGCTGAACATGTCCGTCGGGAGCATCGCAGTGTTCAACATCTACACACAGTCGAACCTTGGGTTGACTGCATTCGAGTCGGGACTGGTGACACTGCCGTACGTGATCCTTCTGCTGCTGCTCGTACGGGTAGGGGAGAAGAGCATCGCCAAGTATGGACCGAAGAAGGCATTGATGGCCGCACCGGTACTGCTTTCGGTCGGTGTGGTCTTCCTGACGCTGACGTTCTTCGATGGGCTCGGGTTCATCATCAGCGCACTGATCGGATTTTCATTCTTTGGTGCGGGCGTCGGACTGTTCGCCACCCCTGCACTGGATACCGCAGTGTCCTCACTGCCATCGGATAAGACAGGTGTCGCATCCGCTATATTCAAAATGGCGTCGACATTGGGACAGGGGTTCGGCATCGCAATCCTCGTCTCGGTCTATTCCCTGCTGAACGGCCTGTTCGGCATCGAGTGGGCGGCGAGCGGCGCCTTCATGGTGAACATCGCCATCATCATCACGGCATTCCTCTTCATCAAAGTATTCCTGCCGGAAAAAGTGGATGAAATTGTAGAATGAATTGAAAATTGCCCATGCTCCAAAACTGGAGCGTGGGCAATTTTTTTATGATGTATCCGTTTCGCTGTCGGAGAAACCAAATCAGCTGTGCAGCACCTGAATGATGTCCGTCCGGGTGACGATGCCGACCGGCTGGCCGTCCTCCATCACCGGCAGCCGGCCAATATTATGGGTGATGATCAGTTCCTCGATTTCCTCCTTGGTCGTTTCCGGCTTAATGGTGACCGGGTCCTCACGCATGAAGGCCTTGACGGGGGCATGGCCGAGATCATGCCGATTCGCCTTGTCGATATCCCGCAGCGTGATGATGCCGATGAGCCTGCCGTCTTCCATGACGGGACACCCGGAGTATCCACGCTGTTCGATCAGACTTTCGACATCTTCGACTCTGGTGTCGGGCGCCACGGTCTCGACAGGATGCGACATGATGTCGCGGGCGATTACCGCCTTTTTCAAAATAAGGTCAAGGTGCTCATCCACCTGTGCCACGACATTCTCCAGTTCACTTTTCCGGACCGTGGCCGAACCCGCCCGGGGATGGCCGCCGCCCCCAAATGCCTCGAGCAGGGGACGGAGATCGATCCTGTTCGAATTCCCGCGGCCGACGATGTGTACATGCTTCTCCATTTTGACGACAGTCAGCACGGCATCGGCACCGCTCAGTTCGAGCAGTTTGTCGGTGATCGTCGCAAGTTCTATCAGGAAGCCATCGATCTGGTGGGCACTGACGATCAGCGTCAGCCCATCCTGATCGATTGTCTTTGCATCGCTGAACAGCTCGGTCAGGAGATGCTGCTGGTCGGGGTTCAGCTTATAGTCGGAGAACCGCTGGATCACTTCTAGGTTCATATCCTGTTCCAGCAGGAAGCTCGCGGCGATGAAGTCCCGGCTGGTGGTGTTCGGGAATGTGAAGGCGCCTGTATCCGTATAGATGCCGAGACCGAATAGGGTGGCTTCAAGCGGGGACACGGGGAGCTCCCGCTTTATGATCTCCTCGATCAGCAGGGTTACCGTTGCACCGACCGGTTCTATCACTTCATGATTGCTTTTGACATTATTTTCACCCGGCGTATGGTGGTCATAGACGGTGATGGTCATCTGTCCTTCATCGAGTTTGCCGGTGTGGTTGCCGAGCCTTGATATGGATGCTACATCCACCAGGATCATATCGGTCACTTCCGTCCAGTCGACATGCGTATCCTCGATCAGATCGAAGCTGTCCCTGTAGATGGCGAGGAACTGCCTGACAGGAGCCGTCTGTTCATTCGGGATGACGACTGCTGCGTCCGGATGGAGCCTGCTTGCTGCAATCAATGAAGCAAGCGCATCAAAATCGGTATTCACATGTGAAATGATCACCTGCATCTAAATCACCTCCGTACCACGTAGTCATTGATTCAATTATATCACTACATCAGGAATGAAAATATTCATATTATATTTTTCATCTGGATAACAAAAAAATCCGCATCACCTGTCTGAGGTGATGCGGATTTTGAATGGGATGGAGATCTTACCACCAGTTGTTCGCTTGACGGAATTGGATTGCTGCTTCTACGGAACCGTAACGTTCAACAGCATAGTCGAGCATGCCTTCAGTCTGTGTTTCTACAGAACCAGTGCCCCAATATTCCTTCGTCTGACCAAGGCCTCTGTAGCCGAGTTCATTGACGGCTTGTGGGTTACCGCTGGATTCAGGCATTACGATGTGCTGCCACATTGCTTCTGAACCGCCTGCTGCGAGGAACTGTTCCTTAGTGGAACCATTCGCCGCTGGTGCTGCTGCCTGTACATCTTCAACCTGCTGTGTCTGTTGTACCGGCTCTTCTTCAACAACCTGAGGTGCCTCTTCTTGAGTTTCCACTTCAGCTGGCTGTTGTGGCGCAGCTTCCTGTGTTTCTTCTTCAGTCACCTGCGGTGCCGCTTCTTGAGGCGCCTCTTGTGGTGCTGCCTCTGCCACTTCTGGCGTTTCTACACTGTAGCCGCCATAGGACCATGTGTAGTACGTGCCATCAGATTCGAAGTTGTAGTTGACGCCATCAACAGTGAAGTTGTAGCTGTACTCACCTTCGTGAATCGGTGCATTGTTCAGTACGCTTGAGTTGTTCTGCGCCATCTGCGCGAGTTGGTCTTTATTGACCTCTGAAGCTTCTGCATTCTGGTCGGCTACGATGCCGGATACGCCAAGTCCAAGTGCGAGTGTCGTCGTCAATATTGTCTTCTTCATAAAAAAATCTCATCCTCCATGAATGGGTATATTATTTATCAATCGGTTGTTTTTAATCTTCAGGGTGCATCACGTTTTGATGTCCTGCTTTTTCCAAGACAAGACACACTATAACACGTGTATTCCCGCCTGTGGTTACAGAGCGATAATAATGAGGTTACAAAGTACATCGTTCTCTGTAATGTGGAGATATCACTGTAATATTTGAGAATATTCAATACTCGGCTGATGATCTTCAAGTTCCCTCCATATAAAAAACGCCTCCGGACCAAACCTTGGTCCGAAGGCGCTGCATACAATTCTGATGAGTCTAGAAATCCACTTCGTTCGGGTCCATGCCGGAGAAGCCGACATTCTCCATCGCATCGATCGTCTTCATGTCCTGCTCCATGATTTCGAAATCGAAGATGTCTGTGTTCTCTTCGATGCGGGATGGGGTGACGGATTTCGGCAGTGGCAGCACATCGTTCTGCAGTACATATCTGATGCACAGCTGTGCGACGGACTTTTCGTACTTATCGGCGATCTTTGTAAGGTCTTCATTCTCGAGCAGGCGGCCGGAACCGATCGGGCTCCATGCTTCGACCAGGATGTCATGCTTCCTGCAAAGGTCGACGACCGCATCCTGAGTGTAGCCCGGGTGGTATTCGATCTGGTTGACCATCGGCTTCACTTCCGCATCAAGGAGTGCCTCCAGATGGTTCGTCATGAAGTTGGAGACGCCGATGGCCTTTATTTTTCCTTCTTTATATAGCTCGGTCATCGCCTTCCATGTATCCAGGTTGATCTCTTTCCAGTCGTCGAACTGCTTTTCGTTCGCCGGCCAGTGGATGAGATAGAGGTCGAGGTAGTCCGTGCCCAGTTCTTTAAGTGTATTCTCGAAGGCCTGCTTCGTATTTTCATAGCCACGGTCTTCATTCCACAGCTTGCTGGTGATGAAGATATCTTCACGGGCAACCCCTGATTCTTTGATTGCCTGTCCGACACTGCCTTCATTCTTATAGGCCGCTGCGGTATCAATATGGCGGTAGCCGGATACGAGCGCCTGCTTGACGGCATTCACTGCCGTGTCGCCGTCCGGTGTCTGCCATGTGCCGAATCCGACCCATGGGATTTCTACGCCGTTGGATAGCTTGAATGTACTTGTCAATTGTTCCATATCTATACCCCTTACATTTTCTGGTTTGCGGTGCAGAATTTATTTTATCACTCATTAAAATTGATGGGTAGGAATGTGCATAGGGGAGGCTGCATGCTTTCCCCAGAAGGAGGTGAGGCCATTGGAAGTGACTGAAACCTGTAGTAGAATAGGTGGTTATGACAAATCGTCATTAGATTATAAAATGTAATGTAGAGGAGAGATTCTGTGCATGTCAAAGTACTCTATGAGGACAACCACCTTCTGATCGTCGAAAAGCCTGTAAACATTCCGGTTCAGGGAGACAGCTCAAAGGAGAGGGATCTCCAGGAGATGCTGAAGCAGTACATAAAGGATAAGTACAACAAGCCCGGCAACGTATATCTTGGTCTCATCCACAGGCTGGACCGCCCGGTGGGCGGGGCGATGGTATTTGCGAAGACTTCAAAGGCCGCCTCCCGCCTGTCGGATGAGCTGCGGCGCCAGAAAATCGGCAGGAAGTATGTCGCCGTCATCCATGGCCGGCCGAAGCGGAAGGCAGGAAGACTGGTTGATTATTTGTGGAAGGACAGGAAGAAGAATATCGTCAAAGTTGCCGACCGTAAAAAGAATGGTGCGAAGGAAGCCATACTCGACTACAGGGTGCTCGATCAGGATGGGAAACACAGTCTGGCTGAAGTGCAGCTGCAGACCGGCCGTTCCCATCAGATAAGGGTACAGATGGCCAACCAGGGCACACCGCTCTATGGCGACCAGAAGTATGGACGCCACATGAACAAGGTTGGGCAGCAGATCGCCCTCTGGGCATGCAGCCTCAGCGTGAAGCATCCGACAAAGGATGAAATCATATCCGTCGACTGCCCGCCACCTTCCGTCCATCCATGGAATAAGTTCCAGCTGTCATGACAGCCGGCGAAATGATGCAGCCCCTTGGAAATAGTCCAAGGGGCTTTTGGTTTTCTTCAGGTGCTGGAAACAGACATACTTCCTGTTTAAATCAGAGATGGGAAAGATGGTATGATTGAAGAAATATATACTTGTAATGACAATATTCTTTAGAAGAACTTATCTTCTTATTGTCAGCAAAGGGGGATCATAATATGGAAGGTGAATTCCAACTGGAGAAGGGCATCAAATACTGGATGTTTCAGCCTGGCAGGGGTGCCGAGTATTGGGATGAATTCTATGAAAAAGGTTATATTGCTATCGGTTGGGGCTACTTGGGAGACCTTAGCAAGTTTCAAAGTAAAGATGAAATAAAAGACGCCATGATCAAGCATGAGAAGTTGAATAGTGTACCTTTGAACAAATCACTTGCTGCATGGGAATTTTATAAGGTCATGAAGCCTGGAGACATTGTATATATTAAAAATGGGGCCCGAAAAATTATAGGTAAGGGACGCATTACTGGAGATTATGTGTACGATGAAAAATTGGAAGGATATAAAAATACACGTAAGGTAGCATGGTTGGAGATAGGGGAGTGGAAACTTGACGATCCGATTGCTTTAAAGACTCTGACCGACTTCACAGACTATACGGATTGGCTTTTCAAATTTGAAAATATTATAAAAAAGCGGAACCCTGGTTTGCCAATTCTGCAAAAGGAATTTAAGGAATGGCTTAAGACGCGGGAGGTGGATGGAGAACCATTGGACGAAACAGATATAGATTCGAGGGTCAATGTGCTGCTGAAGCTGGAATCAGATTTCTCCATTTCCATATTCAACGACCCGGAAATTGAACAGCTTAAAACACTTAAGGGGAAAGTCGATTCCCAACAGAAAGAGGGGGTCTATACTGACCATATCTCAACCGCAAATATCAGCATTGAGAGTTTCATAAAATTCCTTGAAACGAGACCCGAAACTGTTACGGGAGCCACTTCGTATGTGAAAGCGGATTTTCTGGAAGAAGTCTTTATGGACGAAGCGGATTTCAATCGTCTGCAATCGCTCCTAAAGCGCAAAAAGAACATTATACTAAGGGGAGCGCCGGGAGTCGGAAAAACATATATTGCGGATCGCCTAGCATATACATTCATGGGTGAAGAAGATGCGTCTAGACTTCGCTTTGTGCAATTCCACCAGAGCTACAGCTATGAGGAATTTATAGAGGGATTCCGTCCCAATGAAAATGGAGAAGGGTTCTCTCTGTCAGAAGGACCATTTATCGACTTCTGTGATAAGGCGTCCCAAGACGACCGCCCTTACTTCTTCGTCATCGATGAAATCAACAGGGGGAACATGAGCCGAATTTTCGGGGAACTGATGATGCTGATCGAGGCGGATAAGCGGGGCCAGAAAATCAGCCTGCTCTATTCCAAAAGAAAGTTCTCTGTGCCGGAAAATGTCTTCATCATCGGTACAATGAATACGGCTGACAGAAGTTTGGCGATGCTCGACTACGCATTGAGAAGGAGGTTCGCCTTCTTCGATCTGGAGCCCGCATTTGACACACAGACGTTCCAAAGCTTCATTGAAAGTTATCAGAACCCCTCTCTGATCAACCGCTTCATCCCACAAGTCAAACAGTTGAATGGGAAGATAAAGGACACATTCGGGCCAGGTTTCCAAATAGGGCACAGCTATTTCATCGACCCGTCCCTAAAGGAAGATACAAGGGACGCCCTATACGAAATATTGGAATATGAAATAAAGCCCCAGCTCGAAGAATATTGGTTTGACGACTTGGACATCGTAGAGGCGGAATACGATAAATTGAAGGATGTCTTGGATGAATAACCCGACCGGCATTCCAATCAGAAACATATTCTATATGCTCAGCTATGCCTATCGCTCATTGAAGATTGAAGACGAGTTTTCGTATTCAGCTGAAAAATTCAAGAATCTGATTGAACTTTATACGGAGCTGTTGATCATCAGCACCACCAAAATAGTCAAACGCGGAATGTGGAAGGAATATCGGGAAGTTAAAGAGGACTCCACCTTCATCCGGGGAAAGATTGATATTGGAAAGACTATAGGCGCTTCCAATGCAATGAAGCATAAGCTTGCGGTACAGTATGATGAGCTTACTGAGAACAATTTACTGAACCAGATCCTCAAATCAGTGCTTCTGAAGCTCGCTGTTCATGGGGAGACCGGAACTGAACATAGGAAGAAGTTGAGGAATCTGCTCGTCTTTTTTACGGATGTAGAGGAAATCACGTTGGATACTGAGTTATGGAATCATATAAAGTTTACAAACCAAAACATGTTCTACCAGCTGCCAATTGACCTGTGCCAATACCTTTATGAAGGGTTGTTGGTGGGGGAGGATGGCTACTCCCATAATCAACAGGCAATTAAGGATGAGCAGCAATTATCTTCTCTATTCGAAAAGTTTGTGTTCAACTTCTACAGGAAGGAAACAGATTATAAGGTCTATAGGCCGCAAATAAACTGGGATACAGCAGGTGGTTATTCAGAGGGATTGCCTGTCATGAAAACTGACGTTGTTTTAAAGAAAGGGGCCAATACCCTAATCATCGATACAAAGTTTTATCAGCAGAACATGACAAGTTTCAATGAAAAATCCTCCCTGAAGCATCTATCGGGCAACATGTATCAGATATTTTCCTATTTGGAAAACTATAATGAAAAAGAAGAGGAGACAGTCAGTGGATTACTGCTGTATGCCAAGACCAATACAGCTGTTCAGCCAAACCACTCGTATATGATTAAAGGTAAAAATATACGTATCGAGACACTGGACCTTTCACTCGATTTCCATAAGATGAAGGGACAACTGCTTGAAATGGCTGAACGTAGCTTAAAGTGATGACTAATCAATGTGGGAAGAGGAATGCATATGGAACTGTACCGTTATGAAGGGGAGTTGGATGCCACACCGGAAGAGATCTTCAAAGTGGTGAATGATGACGAAAAGCTCAAATCCTGGAGCCCGATATTCGAAGGGAATGAATACCTGACAGAAGAGAAGCGGGCTGTGGGAACGAAGTTCAGGACGCGCATGAAGGTGCTGAACCGGACATATCAGTTCCGCTCGGAAATCATCGAATATGAAGTGGAGCGGTACATCAAGGTGAAGACTGCCCTTAGGCAGGGAGACATCATCTCGGACTTCAGGCTTGAACCTTTGGAAAGCGGCGTGACGAAGGTTGGGGTGACGAGCCATTTCGACACCGAGAGCCGTAGGTACAAGCTTGTGCTGAAGGGGGTAAAGCCTGTCATGAAGCGGGTGCTGGATCATCAGATGAAGAAACTCGGGGATGTAGTGGAAACATAAAAACAGTCTGGAAAATATTTTCCAGACTGTTTTTGTTTACATTATTACAGAAGCTCGAACTTGAGCAGATCGATGACGCCGCTTGATGGGCTCGGGAAGGCGAAGATCATGGTGGAGAGGTCCTGGGCAGTGACCTTCTGGTTGACTGCGAATGTCAGTACGTTGATGAGGTCTGCAGCATCATTGCCGTAGATTTCAGCACCGACGAGGCGTTTCTGGTCATCGATGATGATGTCCATCTCCGCTTCTGTCTCATTCTTATATTCAAACAGCAGCCTTTCTCCGAACGGAATGGTCTTCACGGTATAGCGGTCATCCTGTTTCGCCTCTTCGACGGTGATGCCGATGGAGGACAGGCGAGGCAGTGTATACAGCACCATCGGGATGGCCGGATACTTCAGCGGTTCGGGATTGATGCCGAGTATGTGTGCCGCGATATAGTCCGATTCGAATGTGGCCGTCGGTGTGAGCTTCGGCACATCCTTATCGAGCACATCACCGCTCGCATAGATATTCTTCTGGGCGGTGCGCATGTATTCATCAACCTGGATGCCCTTCTTCGTGAACCTGACGCCGGCGTTCTCAAGTCCAATGCCGGATACATTCGGTACACGGCCCGTCGCATCGACGACATAGTCCGTTTCGAGCGCAAGGCCGGATTCGGTCTTCAGTATATAGCTGTCGCCGTCCTTTGCGATTTCTTTCGTATCTTCATTGTAGTGGAACTGGATGCCTTCAGTTTCGAGCTTTCCGGTGAGCTTATCGACATGGCCGCGGTGGAAGCCGCCGAGGACATCATCGGAATGGTTCACGATGTGTACTTCCGCACCGGTCTTCACGGCAATGGAGGCAAATTCGAATGTGATGATGCCGCCGCCGATGAACGTGATGCGCTTCGGCATCTCCTCCATATCCATGAAGTCACGGCTGGTATGCGTGTGTTCGCTGCCTTTGATGTCGAGGGCGTTGCTGTGCTGGCCGGTGGCAACGACGAATTTGTCGGAGGTGAATGTCTCTCCCTCCACTTCGACGGTGTGGGCATCCTGCAGGATACCGTGTCCCATATGGATGTCGATGCCTGCCTGTTCAAACATCTGCTTCAGACCATCGGACATCGGGTTGATGACCTTTTTCTTGTATTCCATGAGGGACGGCCAGTGGACGTTCACATCCTGGTCGAGGATGCCCTTGTAGTGGCCGAGCTCCTCGAGCACTTCAAACGGGCCTTCGAGCAGTATTTTCGGGTTGCAGCCGAAATTCGTACATGTGCCGGCGATGGTATCCTTTTCGATGATGGCGACCTTCATGTCCCCCTGCCTCAGTGTCATCGCCGCATGCCATGCAGCATGTCCGCTGCCGATGAATGTTACATCATAATCATATTGTGCCATTGAAATTCTCCTCTGTTTTGTCTGTGTTTTCCACCAGGGCTGTGCGCAGCGTCTCTTCGAGTTTGACAATCGTTTCATGTGCTTCGCGATATTGTGAAATATCAAGATGTTCATGGCCAAGACAGTCCGCGATGGCCTGTTGGATCGGTTCTTTGGCATCACGCCCCTTATCCTTCAACCGGATGCCGAGCTGGCGTTTGTCCTGCGGTGACTTCTCACGGATGATCCAGCCCGCCTGTTCCATGCGGCGGAGCAGGGGTGTCAGCGTGTTGCTTTCGAGATGGAGCCGTCTGCCGATCTGATGGAGCGTCTGATGGTCCTCCTCCCACAAGGCAAGCAGCACCAGGTATTGCGGGTAGGTCAGATTGAACTCCGACAGGGCCTTCTGATAGAACTTCGTGAACAGCCGACTCGTGTTGTAGACGGAAAAGCACAGCTGGTTGGCGAGTTTGATATCTTCCATGAATATACCCCTCCTTTAAATAATTAATCGTGCGCGATTGATTAAAGTGTAGGACAGGTGGATACAGGATTCAAATCATATGCCTGTAAAGAAAAAGACTCCGGATTGGTATCCGGAGTCTTTCATTCAGCGGCATGCTTCGTCCATTTTGAACCTGCAGATTGTGGTATTACGTTGAATATCAGGAGGGAGGCGAAGGTATAGATTGGTTTTAAGGAAATGGATTTTACTTTCTCCCTTCAGTCTCATAAAAAATTTTATTCAAGAAGTTTTAATTGCTTTTATAGAACCCCACATATCCATCCAAGGAAAAATTGCTGCCTACCCTATGACGTCCATCCGTTTTAATATCCAGCTTCGAAATGGTGCCGGTATATAATTTTTCATTCTGTTCATGCGGGGTAAAATCCCTGAATTCCATTGCCAACGATTCTTCACCATCTTCATTCTTCAAATCCAGACTCAATGTATCATTTTCCAAAGAATAATCTCCTTCAAATGTCTCTCCTCCTGATCTTACATCGACTGTATCCGATGATTTGAAATCGAATTCCAAACTGGAAGAAGGGTTGAGGTTGTCTGAGGCTATGTCTCCGGGAGCAATGTCAGGCGTCCATGAAAAAACGCTGAAGACTTCTCCCTCCAACTCATTGCTGGTGTCTGAACAGGCACCCAATACCAAAGCTGAAAATACGAATAAAGTGACAAATGCTTTTTTCATCTGATTACCTTCTTTCATTAATTTTCACAGGGGTCGAATGATCATAGACTGTACCAATGTAATGACAAAATAATGATCAATACAATGACTTCAATACCGAGTATCCCTTTAAGGAATATATCTGCAGGAGAATTCTCAGCCCTTTTTCCACTGGTGTTGAATAGGTTTGAACGATTGATGTACATCAGGACAAGTGTGAAAAAAAGTATGGGCAGCAAAATTTCCAAGTATTCCATATGTATCTCCCCCTTTATTCCAGAATAGACAAGAGTACACTGCAAAACAATGGTTTGTAAATATTTGTCATTATTTTTGCATATGTGAAATGTTTTCCATGAGCGATCGGGTGAATTATCACAGTGTAATTGAATTATCAATCCAATACCTCTAATATTAAGGCAACAGAGATGACGGAGCGGAGGAGAACCATGAAGAAGAAAGAACAGATGGCCGCATTGGTCGAAGGGCATGCTGACATGCTGCGCTGCCCGATATGCGGGGGTGCAATGCATGTTGAAGCACTAAAAAGCCTCGTGTGCGGAAACAATCATTCATTCGATTTCGCAAAGCAGGGCTATGTGAACATGATGACCCGCCCGGTGAAGACACAATATGATAAAAATCTGTTCCAGCATCGGCGGGCGTTCATTTTGGAAAGCGGGTTCTACCGCAAGATGCATGAAGAAGTATCTGGGATCGTCAGCAGGCTTCAGGGCAGGCCGCTGGTGCTTGATGCAGGCAGCGGTGAAGGCTCGCACCTGGATCGGATACTGGACGGCGTGGATGGTGTCGGCATCGGCGTCGACATTGCCAAGGAAGGCATCATGCTGGCAGCGAAGTATTACCCTCAATCCATATGGTTCGTCGGGGATTTGGCGAAGTTGCCTATCCGGGACGGGAGCATGGATGCGATCGTGAATATCCTGTCGCCTGCAAACTATGCCGAGTTCAACCGCGTCCTCTCACCGGACGGACTGGTCGTGAAGGTCGTGCCGGAGTCGGGATACTTGAAGGAACTGCGTGAGGCGCTGTACAGGGATACCGACAGGGAGACATATGACAACACCGGCACCGTATCCCTTTTCGAGGAAAATTATGAGATTGTGGAACGGCGGCGTGTGACGGATGAAATGTCGCTCGACCGTATGGCACTCGAACACCTGATAGAGATGTCGCCGTTGGCATGGAACCATGCCAGCGGTGAACTGGATGATTTCATCGCCGCGGAGAAGACAGTGACGCTCGATCTCGAAATACTGGTCGGGCGCAGATGATGAAATAGATGAATGAAAAATGGAAAGGGAGGCGGACTCATGGATGAATGGTACAGGATAGACAACACGGGCAAGATCTTCCATGCGGTCTCCGATACGACGAACTCGTCGGTCTTCCGGGTGGCGATGATCCTGAAGGAGCAGGTCGATCCGGAATGTCTGCAGTCGGCGCTTGATATCGTGGCGGTCCGCTTTCCGACGCTCACGGTCCGGGTGCGCAAGGGCCTTTTCTGGGACTTCATGGAACATAATGATGAACAGCTGCTCGTAAAGCAGGAAGTGGATTATCCCTGTGCCCCGATCGACAGGAAGGAGAACAATGCCTATCTGATCCGTGTCCTCTATTATGAGCAACGGATTTCGGTAGAAATCTTCCATTCCCTGACGGATGGCGGGGGTGCAATGGAATTCCTGAAGACACTGGTCTACCAGTATCTGCGCCTCAAGGAGCATGATGTCACGGCGGATGATAAGGTGCTCAGGCCTGAGGATTCGCCGAAGCGCGAAGAGACGGAGGACAGTTTTGAAAGGTATGCTACATCGCACTCGGTCAGACGGCCGGAGAAGCGGGGGGAGAAGGCCTATCAGATTGAAGGGAAGACGCTCGATCCGCCGGGCATCCATGTCGTACACGGTGTGGTCGATGCCTCCGCCCTCAACCGTCATGCCAAGAGCCTTGGTACATCGCTGACCGGCCTGCTTACAAGTGTCCTGATCGATGTCGTCCATGAAGAGAAGATCGGGCAGGGGTCCCCTGAAGGGAACGTGGTCATTGCGCTGCCCATCAGCCTGCGCAGGGCGTTTCCATCCGAAACGTTGAGGAACTTCTTTTCGGTGGCCAATATCGGGGTGCCGATGGACGGTTATATGCAGTTTGATGACATCATCGGAACGGTGACGGAGCAGCTCGTGGAGAAGACGGATAAGGCGCGCCTGCAGCAGGGCATCAACCGCTTCGTCTCCCTCCAGAGCAGCCTGTTCATACGTGCGACACCGGTGTTCCTGAAATATCCCATCATGCGCTTCGGGTTCAATCAAATCGGTGAACGGGCCAAGACGATGACGCTTTCGAACCTTGGGAATCTGGCTCTGCCCGAGTCGATGAAACCGCATGTGGAACGGATGGAAATCATCCTCTATCCCACAAGGAAAAGTCCGATCAACTGCGGTGTCGGAACACTGAATGACCAGTTGACCGTGACATTCGCCCGGTCGATCGAGGAGAGTACCATCATCCGGTCGTTCTTCCGTCGGCTGCGGCAGATGACGGGGCTTGAAGTCATGGTCTATTCGAATCGATGGGGGGAGGAGCGATGAACCGTTGTCCAGAATGTGATGTCATGACGGTGCACAGGCGGTGCCCGTTGTGTCAAACGGAATTGTCAGAAGCACAGGCGGCCATCCGCTGGTACCCTGATTACGACAGGAAGCAGCAGCGGATCCGCGCACGCATATCGCGTCTTGCGATTTTCATCGGCATCCTGGCCGTACTCGTCTGCTTCTTCATCAACCTCATCGTCCTCCCGCAGTTCCTGTGGGTCTTCTATGTGGCGGTCGCCGTGTTCTATGCGCTTGTATCACTCAGCCATACGATCCTCTCGGCCTCGCACATCGGCGGGAAGATCACTGCCCAGGTCATCAGCCTGACCATCGTGCTGCTCGTCATAGATGCCATGTCGGGTGCCGTGCAGTGGTCGGTGGACTATGTCGTGCCGGCCCTCATCATCGCGGGCATCCTGGTGATTACAATCATCATGGTGACGGTGCGCCTGAAGTGGACGGGCTATGTCAGTTTTCTGCTGATGATGATCGGGCTTGGATTCGTACCTGCGGTACTCTACCTGACGGGATTGGCCACAGTATTATGGCCGAGCCTTGTTGCGGCATTGTACGCGGTGGCGACATTTGCGCTGATGCTGGTCTTCGCCAACCAGGCCTTCATGACGCAGCTTGGGCGCCGGTTCCACCTGTAAAATATTCGGCACGACCCGTTTGACGGAAGCAACATGACCTGAAAGGAATGATTGGATGAAGAAAATGCTCAAGGCCACAGCTTTATTGGCAGGGGTGAGTGTCCTGTCCTATGTAGGACGGGCAGTCCTCATCGAAGGTAGAAGTGTCGGCAGCAGGCTGGCCGAGGATATCATCAGAATCGTCAACTTCGACCTCGAAGATGTCGATGCGGAGATGCTTGCGAAGAATTTCAAGGAGAACCGTAAGGAATACAGGATTCCGGAAGGCATCATGCGCTCGGAAATCGAACACTTCCAGGAAGCAGGGATGAAGGTGTACAGGATGCGTCCCCGGCATAAGAGGGGCGCCCGCCGGGTCCTTTATCTGCATGGCGGCGGCTATATCCATCAGCCGTCACTGTTCCATTGGCTGTTCCTCGACCGCATGGTGCAGGACACGGGGCTCGAGTTCATCGTGCCAATCTATCCGAAGACGCCTGAACATTCATTTGAGAAAGCGTACAGCGCCGTCGCAGCACTATATCAGAAGCTCCTCGCAGATTCGTCCGAACCACTGGTGCTGATGGGGGACTCTGCAGGCGGCGGCCTGGCCATCGGCTTCTCCCAATGGCTGTCTGAAGAAGGACTGCCAATACCGAAGGGGATCATCGTCATCTCGCCATGGCTCGATGTCACGATGGAGCACCCCGAAATCGCCAAGTATGCCAAGCTCGATCCGATGCTGAAGACGGAGAACCTGAAGGTCATCGGGCGGATCTGGGCAGGCAACCATGACCCCGCCCATTACCGGGTCTCCCCGATCAACGGGCCGATTGAAGGCCTGCCGAAACTGTACATGTTCGTCGGGGAACGGGAGATCTGCCTCCCCGATACACGGAAGTTCGCCGGCATGCTCAAGGCAGCCGGTGTAGACCACGAATACTACGAATATCCGATGATGAACCATGTCTTCCCACAGTATCCGATTCCAGAAGGGGCAGATGCACGCAGGAAGATGAGAAAGATATTGGAGTCGCTGGAATGAAGATAATAGATTACTACACCCATAGGAAAGCCAGAACAAAATTAAGAGGCCTGTTTTCTGCTATATACAGAAGACAGGCCCTTGAAAATATTGCTTAATTAATGTTCAACTCTTGGGTTCACTACAGTCTCGACTATTTTTGTTTCCATCTGTCAGTTTGAATTAAATACCCAATCGCAATAACAGCAAATACAGTTCCTAAAAAACTAAATAATACCAACATTTCCATCATCCTCAGAGGTCAATATAGTTTCTTTTCTATACCCTGATTTCTGAGTTTGGTGTTTATTGTCCTGCTTTATATCTTATAGATTTGATAAGAAGGATTGTCTTCCCGTCTATAGTTGATGATTAATATATTTGAGGAGCATCTCCTTTCATTTGAAAAAAGTGTTTAATGAATTTTGGGTAAGAGGATACTGATAATGAATTTATCATAGGAGGTGTTTGTATTATGCATAAGGACAGAGAGACTTCCGAACAAAGAGGAGAAAGACTAAGACAGGAAGAGTTGAAAAACAATCCTGCAGGGAATCTGAAGGATGCTTCCGATCGGGCAGGCAGCGGCAGCCTGGCCGATATGGCAGGGAGTCTCGGCTGGAAGGGTCTTGGCCTGCTCATTCTGCTGTTCGTGATCGGGCTGGTAGCCGGTCTTGTCTTTTTCTGAGTCCCATGACAGATCCATGCATCAAAGACGGAGGTGGGGCGCGTACTGCGCTCCGCCTTTCTTCAATACGGTGCCAGATGAAGAAAAACCATCAGCAATGGATTCAAAATGGACGCGATATCGGTTATGATGAAGGCAGTAGAAGATAGAGAAGTGCAGGTGAGGGCTAATGATAACCATCAACGATATAGCGGAAATGGCGGGTGTCTCAAGGACGACGGTGTCCCGGGTGATCAACAGTACGGGGTATGTCAGCGAGAAGGCCAGGAAAAGGGTGATGGATGTCATCGAGGAGACGGGCTATGTTCCGAGCCAGCATGCGAAATCGCTCCGGACGAAGGAGACGAAGATCATCGGGGTGATACTGCCCAAGATCAGCACGGACACCTCTTCCCGAACGGTTAATGGGATGAACAGTGTATTCGAAGACGTGGGTTACCAGATCCTGTTGACGACGACGGATCTCGACCAGCAGAAGGAGATCGAACATCTGCGCCTGCTGCAGAACCGGCAGGTGGATGGCATCATCCTCATCGCGACGAATGTGGATCAGACACTGGTGGATGAAATCAAGGCGTCCAAAGTGCCCGTGGTCGTAGTCGGCCAGGAGATGACAGGTGTGCCGTCCGTCATCTTCGATGATCATGCGGCAGCGCGCCGGATGACGGAACTGCTGATCGAAAAGGGACGACGGTCGATCGGCTACATCGGTGTGGACGAAGCAGACCATTCAGTCGGTATGCAGAGGAAGGCAGGATATCTGGAAGAGATGGCAAAGCACGGCATTGAAGTGGAAGATACTTGGGTGGAGACCGGGGACTTTTCCATAGACTCCGGATATGAAGCGATGGCACGGATGCTGGAAGGGCCTGGAAAGGTGGATGCGGTGTTTGCCGCAACCGACCGGATGGGGCTCGGGGCGTGGAGATGCATCAGGCGCCAAGGTTACGATATCCCCGGGGATATCGCGGTCGTCGGCATCGGCGCTTCCGAAACGTCACGCTTCATCGAACCCGCCCTGACGACGATCGAATACGAATATGAGCAGGCGGGCAGTGTTGCAGCGCGCACGATGATGCAGCTGCTGCAGGGGAAAAAGGAAATTCCGAATAAAAAAGTACTTGACTTTAAGTTGGTTGAGCGCGATAGTATATAGTAAGAATGAAAGCGGAATCATGCGCCTTTCATTTTTTCTTCCGCAGATGTGGAATCGATTCCCTAATTCATATAATTCAGAAAAAGGAGTGTTGAAATGTCGGATAACAGCAGAATCGCCAAAGAGATCATTGAAGCTGTAGGCGGAGAGGAGAACATCTCTTCCGTCGCCCATTGCGCTACACGACTGCGACTGATCATAGAAGACAGAACCAAGATCGACCAGGAGGCGGTCGAGAACATCGACAAGGTGAAAGGGGCCTTCTACAATTCCGGGCAGTACCAGGTCATCCTTGGGACCGGCACGGTCAACCGGATCCATGATGAGATGGTCAAATCCGGTTTCGAAGGCACCACGAAGTCGGAAGCGAAGAAGGAGGGGGCCAAGAAGGGTAATGTCGTCCAGCGGGCCATCCGTGCATTCGGTGATGTCTTCGTACCGATCATCCCGATCCTCGTTGCCACCGGTCTTTTCATGGGTCTGCGCGGACTCGTCCTGCAGGAGGAGATACTCGCCCTGTTCGGCATGACGGCCGATGACATCTCGGACAACTTCATCCTGTTTACTGAAATACTGACGGATACCGCCTTCATCTTCCTGCCGGCACTTGTGGCATGGTCCACATTCCGCGTGTTCGGCGGGACGCCGATCATCGGACTTGTGCTTGGTCTGATGCTCGTCAGTCCATCCCTGCCAAATGCATGGGATGTTGCAGGCGGCGGTGTCGAGCCGATCATGTTCGCCGGTTTCATTCCCGTCGTCGGCTATCAGGCATCCGTACTGCCGGCCTTCATCGCCGGCATCATCGGGGCCAAAGTGGAGCGCTTCATACGGAACAGGACACCGGAGTCGCTGGACCTGATAGTCACGCCGTTCCTGACGCTGCTCATCATGATCACGCTGGCGCTCTTCCTGATCGGTCCGATCTTCCACGCGCTGGAAGGGGTCATCCTGGATGTGACGCTCTCCGTACTCGCCTGGCCTTTCGGAATCAGCGGCATACTGATCGGTGGTCTGAACCAGATCATCGTCATCACCGGTGTGCACCATATCTTCAACCTGCTTGAAATCCAACTGCTCGATGAGCTTGGCGTCAACCCGTACAATGCGATCATCACAGCTTCCGTTGCCGCCCAGGGTGGCGCGACACTCGCCGTCGGCCTGAAGACGAAGTCGAAGAAGCTCAAGGCGCTTGCGCTGCCGTCGTCATTTTCAGCATTCCTCGGCATTACGGAGCCGGCCATATTCGGTGTGAACCTGCGCTACATCTGGCCGTTCGTCATGGGCCTCATCGGCGGTGCCGCCGGCGGGTTCGTGGCCTCCATCTCAGGGTTGGCGGGAACTGGCATGGCGATTACCGTCATCCCGGGAACGCTGCTCTATCTGAATGAAAACATCTTCATGTACATCCTCGTCAATGTTGTGGCAATCGGCGTGGCCTTCACGTTGACATGGCTGTTCGGCTATTCCGATAAGAAGGCGGAAGAAATCACTGAAGAGTAGAAGGAGTTTTGGAATGGACCAGAAAAGTGACTACCAGACACATATCGATGCCGAGATCAGCGATAATGTACAGAATCTTGAGATGGATCCTTATCGGCTCGATTATCACCTGATGCCGCCTGTCGGGCTGCTGAACGATCCGAATGGTCTGATACAGTTCAATGGGACCTACCACGTATTCTTCCAGTGGAACCCGTTTGAAACGACACATGGAAAGAAGGCCTGGGGCCATTACACATCAAGGGACCTCATCAACTGGACACTGGAGCCTGCGGCACTCGTGCCGGATGCGTGGTATGACAAGAATGGATGCTATTCCGGAAGTGCCATCGAACATGACGGGAAGATTTACCTCTTCTACACCGGCAATGTGAAGGATGACGAGGACAGACGGTCGACCTACCAGTGCCTTGCTGTGTCGGAGGACGGCATCCATTTCGGGAAGAAGGGCCCTGTGCTCCATCTGCCTGACGGATACACCCCACATTTCCGGGACCCGAAAGTGTGGAAAACGGATGGGCAATGGCTGATGATCCTCGGGGCACAGAATGAACAAGGGCATGGTGAAGCTGTCATCGCCGCTTCTGAAAACCTGGTGGACTGGGATTTCATCGGACCGATCGCCGGCAGCAACATCAACGGGCTCGGCGACTTCGGCTACATGTGGGAGTGTCCAGATCTGTTTGAACTGGATGGAAGGGACATACTCATCGTCTGCCCACAGGGGCTTGAAGCGGATGGGGACAAGTACCATAACCTCTTTCAGGCCGGATACTTCACCGGAGCCTTCGATTCATCCATGTACACCTACAACCATGGAGATTTTACGGAGCTCGACCGGGGGTTCGACTTCTACGCGCCGCAGACATTCACTGATGAAGCGGGGAGGCGCATCCTCCTTGCCTGGATGGGCATCACGGATGATGATGAACAGGATCAGCCGACCATCGGGAGAAATTGGATCCATGGGCTGACGATTCCGCGGGTGCTTGAAATGAAAGGGGATAAGGTGATTCAGAACCCTGCTCCGGAACTTCAAAAGCTGCGGGATGAGAGGGTGAGTCATGCGGTCATGCTTAATCCCGAGACCTCATTTCATGCCGGAATCGAACCGCTCAGTGAAATCAGTATGGACTTCAAGAATGACATCACGGATGGATTTGAGATGGTTCTGAGGAATGATGTGAGGGTCATCTACGATGGCCAACGCTTCATCATCGAAAGAAGGAAGTTTTCGGGAGAAGGGCGAGAGCAGCGTGCCTTCCAACTGGAACAACTTGCGAACCTCCGCATATTCCTTGACCGCTCCTCGGTGGAGATCTTCGTCAATGGCGGGGAGGAAGTGTGCTCATCCCGCTTCTTCCCTGAAGTAGATGAAAGGAATATCGAACTGAAGGCGCGTGGGGCAGTACAGTGTGAGATGACCGTATGGAACCTTAAAGAGAATACGATCGACATGTACTGATGGTAATGATCGGACCGGGTGAAAACCCGGTCCTTTTTTCTGTTATCATTGAGGAAAAGGGGAGGGATGGATATGCAGATGGTATGGAATGGCTTCAAGAAGAAAGGCAGCCACACGCTGCTCCTTGAACATTTCGACCCGGAACGGCTGGAAGCGGTGAAGATGTTCCATGGGAGTGTACTGGGTTATGATGAGACACCGCTGGTCCAGTTGAATGATTTGGCGGACAGTATCGGCGTCGGGAAAATATATGTGAAGGACGAATCGAAGCGGTTCGGACTGAACGCCTTCAAAGGGCTCGGCGGCATCTATGCGGTGGCTGAATACTTCAGGAATCATGAGGGGATGGAGTTTGATGGTTTTGATGGGCTCCTTTCTGCACTTGAAAACCGCCCGCCAGTCACATTTGCGACGGCGACGGACGGTAACCACGGCAAGGGGCTCGCGTGGGCCGCATCGTTGTTCGGCCAACAGGCGAAGGTGTTCATGCCGGAAGGATCGGAAGCCTCCCGTCTGGAAGCGATACGGGAGCTTGGAGCAGAAGCGGAGATCATAAACCTGAACTACGACGACACGGTGGAACGGGTGGCCGCACTGGCGGAGGAGAACGGCTGGGTGCTGGTCCAGGATACGGCGTGGCCGGGGTATGAAGAGATTCCGCTCTCGATCATGAAAGGCTACACGACAATCATCACGGAAGTGCAGTCACAGCTTGGAAAGAATGATTTCCATGGCATCACACATGTGTTCCTGCAGGCCGGTGTCGGTTCATTCGCCGGTGCTATGGCAGCGGCGCTCTTCAACCTGACTGGTGGAGAAGGTCCAACGATCGTCGTCGTGGAGCCGGACCAGGCCGATTGCTTCCATCGCTCGATCCAGAACCCTTCCGGAGACCCGCAGCGGGTCACGGGCGCCCTTGACACGATGATGGCCGGCCTCGCATGCGGCGAACCAAGCATCCAGGGCTGGGAGATACTGAAAGCCTCAGCCGATGCCTTCATCAGCTGCGGGGATGAGACAAGTGCCAGGGGCATGCGGCTGCTTGGAAGACCTGAGGGTGACGATCAAAGCATCGTCTCCGGTGAATCCGGTGCCGCACCGTTTGGTGCATTCCATCGATTGATGACGGAAGAAGAATATCAGGAGGAAAGCCAACGGCTCGGACTGGATGACACTTCAAATGTCCTGTTCATCAGTACCGAGGGCGATACCGATGCCGCGAACTACGAAAGGGTTATGACTCGGAGGCTATGAGTATTAGAATAGTCATTCCATCATGGCGAGAAGATATTCATGAACACGGATGCTTCTTCATTTTTGGAAACCGCTATGAGATAGACTACAATCATTTGACGGAGGGGATACTATCAGTAGGAAAAAGACGCTATTGGTGCTGATCGGCGCAGTGGCCGTACTGTTCGCTGCATCGGTTGCCTACAGTATGTTGAGTGACAATGATCCAACCCGCCATCACACGGGCCTCGGGGAAGCCATCGACGTCTCTCCGGATGATGAACAGTTGGCATTTTCCTATTTCGACCAGGGCAGGGAGTCGATTCATGTCGGGAATTTGGAGGATGGCAGCACAACGCAACTCACATCTCCTGAAGCGGAAAATCACAGTCATCCGACGTTCACACCTGATGGGGAAGGACTGTTCTACATCGCCACCGTCGAGGATCGAATCCAGACGCTGCGTTACTTGCCTGAGCGGGGTGCGGATCCGGTGGAGCTGACTGACTCCGACATGCATGTATTTGAAGCGGTCATGTCGCCGGATGGTGAAACATTCTATTATATCGCCATGCCGGCAGAAGATCTGCTGGCGCAGGAAGGCAAGGCTGAGAATGGAATGGATATTCATCGGGTCAGTGCTGAGGGTACTGATCATGAGCAGCTGACCGATAAGGACGCCGTGGATATGAATAGCCTCAATATATCAGAGGATGGCAGTACACTTCATTTTATAGACGGCATGCGGGGTGCAGCGCTGCGGACATATGATATTGAAACCGGAGCAGAAACGCCGTTTGAGGGGGATCCACTCCCGGGCGAGGCATTTAATGTTACCCTCTCTCCGGATGGGAGCTCGGCAGCCTATACGACAATGACGAATCCGGAAGGTGGCGGAACGTACATCTACGAACTTTTCCTCATGGATATGGGAAGTGGCGACACGCAGCAGGTGACGGATTATGGTGCCTCCGTCACCTCACCGGCGTTCTTCCATGACGAAGATCGGATTGCTTTTCTGGCACAGCCGAACTGGCCTGGTGCGCCGGCATCATACGAATTGATGACTGCAGACCATGACGGAGAGGAAATGGTGCCGCTCGCTATGGACCTGCCGGAGTCAGAAGGCGGCTTCCAGCCTGGAGCGGTGGTGGATCGGATGGTCAATACAGCGACCCTGACCATCCTTTATCTCCTGATGTTCGGGCTTGCCACCCTTTATATGCATACGGAAGGGCGGACATATTTGCCGTCCATCGTCAGTGCAGCACTTGCGGCATTCACACTCATCGGCTCGATCATCGCATCATTCAATAACGCATGGATGGGTATCGGGCTGATGATGATTGCGATCTGGCTCCTGGGATGCACCGTCGTGCTGCTTGCTTTCGCCTTCATCCATAAGCGGGTGTCTTCAATCAATCAAACCATGTAGAAAAATGAAAACCGTGGGTCTCCCTGACAGGAGTCCCGCGGTGTTTTCATTTGAAGGATAAGCGTCCGCATCCTTTTTTTGCGTGCTGCCTCCCTGTATCCTCGAACCTTCAATTCATAAGTGTAGAACGGCTGAATTACGGGTACGCGATAACACAGACTATTTGACACTGCAGGTTGGTGATCAATGGAAGGCAGGAGGACGCAATTATGAAATACACCGGCCTCGTGTTCGTCATGCTGGCGGCCATGTTCTGGGGCATCAGCGGGGGGATTGCGGATATATTGATGGAGAAGGGATGGGACCCCCTTGTGATTTCATTCTACCGCGGGGCGGTCGGGTTCATATTCTTCTTCGTATGGTTCGTCATCCATTTTAGGCAGAACTGGATCACTGCACCGCGCTTCCACCTCTGGTCGGTGGTCGGCGGCATCGGGGTGGCAGGGAACTTCACCTTCTACTTCCTCGCGATCCAGGAGTCGAGTGTGGCTGTTGCGGCGACACTGATGTATACGGCACCGATCTTCGTCCTGCTGATTTCTTTCCTCTTCAGGATGGAACAGTCGACATGGTTCAAGTGGCTCTGTGTCGCCTCGGTCATCATAGGCATCGTCCTGCTCACGGGCGCCTACGATCCGGCATCCGTGTCGACCGGCATATTCGGTGTAGCGGCAGGACTCGCTGCAGGCCTGTCGTATGCCCTGTTCATATTCGGCTTCAAGAATGCTTCCGCAATCGGCAGCCCGCAGACGGTGCTTGCCATCGCCTTCTTCGCATTCTGTCTCATCCTGGTATGGTTCATAGATATCAGTGAGGCTTTGAGTGTATTGACCTCCGGGGACATATGGTGGTTCCTGCTGCTTGGTGCAGTGGGTGCCGGTGTATCGTTCATCATCTATGTCATCGGTGTCCGGCGGACGGCGCCGACGACGGCTTCGATGGTCGCCATGGTGGAGCCGGTGACGGCGTCGCTCTTTGGTGTGCTGCTGCTCGGCGATCAGCTCGCGATCATACAGATCCTCGGCATGGCGATCATCCTTGTGACGATCACCGTGCTCAGTGTCAAACAGGCAGGATAGATGAATACGTGAAAAAGCATCCGACGGGTATGTCGGATGCTTTTTTTGGTTTCGGGTCATTCCTATTCTATATACCGTCTGATATGCTTGGCGGTGACCGATCCTTCTACATCAAGAAGACCTTCAGGTGCTCCGCTGTAGAGGATGTTCCCGCCGCGCATGCCGGCGCCAGGCCCGACATCGATGAGCCAGTCAGCATGGGTCATCATGGTCAGGTTGTGTTCGATCAGGATGACGGTGTTGCCCTGTTCGATGAGCTGGCTGAAGCAGTCGAGCAGGGTCGGGATATCATCCTCGTGGAGGCCGGTCGTCGGTTCGTCGAAGACGAAGACCTTTCCGCTGGCGTCACTGTCGAGGTGGCGGCTCAGTTTCACACGCTGTATTTCACCGCCCGAGAGCGTATCTAGGGACTGGCCGAGGGTCATGTAATGCAGGCCGGTGTCCTGGATATTCTTTAGGCGGCTGATGACGTGCGTGTTCGTCGTGAATATCTCGAGCGCCTCTTCGACAGTCAGGGCGAGGATGTCCGCGATGGAGTAGCCATCTACTTTCGCCTCGAGGGCTTCCGGCCGGTAGCGCGTTCCCCCACAGACTTCACAGACTTGTGAGAAGTCCGGCATGAAGGCAAGTTCGGTCTTGAGTATCCCCTTGCCACCGCATTCCGGACAGGCACCTTCCGAGTTGTAGCTGAACATGCCCTTCCTGAGGCCCGTCTGCTGACTGAAGAATGTCCGGATGTCGTCGAAGAGGTCCATATAGGTCAGCAGGTTCGACCGATTGGAGGCATGCACCGGCTTCTGGTCGATGAATACCGCATCCGGGTCCTTCTTGAAGCCGGCCTTGATGAGCGTACTCTTGCCTGAACCTGCGACACCGGTGATGACCGACATGACATTTTTCGGGATGTCGACCGAGACATCCTCGAGGTTGTTCTTAGTGATGTGTTCGAGGCTGATGAAGCCTTCCGGTTCCCTGGGATGTGCCTTCAGTCCATGCGTCCTGCTGAGGGCGGTTGCGGTCGGTGTGCTTGAAGCCATCAGTTCCTCGTATGAGCCGGTGAATATGATTTCGCCACCATGCTGGCCTGCACCGGGTCCGATATCGATGACGTGGTCGGCGATCCGGACGACATCCGGATCGTGTTCGACGACGAGGACGGTGTTGCCCTTATCGCGTATCGAGCGCATGATGGTGTTGATCTTCTCGATATCTTCCGGGTGCAGCCCGACACTCGGTTCGTCGATGATGTAGACAAGATCCGACAGTGGACTGTTCAGGTGTCGGATCAGCTTGATGCGCTGTGATTCCCCGCCCGAGAGCGACGGCGTCTCGCGGTCCAATGTCAGGTAGTTGAGTCCGACATAGGCGAGGGATTCCATCTGTGCAAGCAGCGGACGGATGATGTATTCCGACTTCGGATCATCCAGCTTCTTCAGGAACGGAATCGCCTCCTCGATGGAGAGGGCAGTGAAGTCTGCAATGTCGAGGCCGTCGATTTTACACGAGAGTACCTTCCTGTTGAGCCGCTTCCCTTCACACTCCGGGCATTTGCGGCTCGTGACGACACGCTCCACATCGGCCAGGAAACGCTTCTTCTCGAAGTTGTCGTTCAGCAGGAATGAACGCCTGAAGCGGTGGATGAGGCCTTCGAACTTCGCCGTCCTCGGCCAATTGTCCGGCGGATCCTTCAGCTTCGTCGGCTTCGTATAGAGGAAGGTATCCATCTCCTCCTTCGTATAGTCCCTGAGCTTCTTGTCGTTATCGAAGAGCCCCGTATACAGGTAGCGTTTCCCGCGCCAGCTGTCCGGTCTGAATGAAGGGAACTTGATCGCATCCTCATTGAGCGACCGGTCGAAGTCGAGCAGTTCCTCAAGGTCGATGTCCTCCACATAGCCGAGCCCCTGGCACTGTTCACACATGCCACCCGGATTATTGAAGGAGAAAACATTCGAGTAGCCGACGAACGGCTCACCGATGCGCGACCATAGGAGGCGCACGGAGGAATATATGTCCGAGATCGTGCCGACCGTGGAGCGCGAGTTCCCGCCGAGCCGCTTCTGGTTGATGATCATGGCCACAGGCAGATTCTCTATCTGGTCCACATCGGGCTTCTCATACTGCGTCATCTGGTTCTGGATGTAGCTCGAGTATGTCTCATTAAGCAGACGTTCCGATTCCGCGGCAAGCGTATTGAACACAAGGGATGATTTGCCGGAACCCGACCGCCCCGTAAATACGGTCAGTTGATGCTTTGGTATGTCGACGCTCACATTTTTCAGGTTGTTCTGATTGGCGCCTTTTATTCGTATCATTGACATGCGTCTCACCTCCATCCTGTAGTGTACCCGAATGGAGGGGGAAATCACATGGAAGCGGGCTGTGAATGGGAATCGCCGAAATATTTTACTGGTGCGGCGGCGGAAGGGGATTGATATAATTGTGTCATGGCAATGAAAGACCGAACGATACATAGAAGGAGGCATATTCATGGAAGAGGGTAATGAAAGGCTCGACTGTCGGGAGGAGCTGCTGGCGATCACGAAGCGGCTCGTCGGTATACGGAGTGAGGTCAATACGGACGGGGAGCGGGTGGTTGCTGCATCCATCCACGGGATGCTTGCGTCACACCCCTATTTTGAAGCGAACCCCGCGCAGCTCGTCATGGAGCCGACGGTCAATGATGAGCGGAAGCGGTACAATGTCATGGCGCATGTCAGGGGGACGAAAGGGAACAGCCGCCGTACAGTCGTGCTGATGGGGCACATGGATACGGTCGGTGTGGAGGACTTCGGCGCGCAGCAGGAGTTGGCATTCCGACCCGATGAATGGATGGCGCATCTTAAGGGCGAGGGGCTGCCGGAGACGGTGCAGGCCCAGCTCGAGTCGGATGACTGGCTTTTCGGCCGGGGTGTGCTGGATATGAAGAGCGGGGTGGCGAGCAACCTCTACCTGCTTACCCACTATGCCTCAAATCCGGAACAACTCGATGGCAACATCGTCTTCATCGCCGAATGTGACGAGGAGGATGGTTCGCACGGCATCTTGTCTGCCCTGAAGACATTGAAGCGCTGGCAGTCGGAGGAGGGGTTCGAGTACGTCGCCGCCATCAACAGCGATTTCGTCGCACCAGCCCACGAGGGGGACGAGAACCGCTACATATACAAGGGGACGGTCGGCAAACTGCTTCCATCCTTCTTCATCACAGGGGAGGAGACGCATGTCGGCTCGGCATTCGACGGACTCGACCCGAACTTCATCGCAGCAGAACTGACTCGGCAGATCAGCTATAACCCGGACCTGTGCGATGTGGCGCTCGGAGAGGCGACCCTGCCGCCGGTCTCACTCAAGCAGACGGATCTGAAGCCGTCCTATACCGTGCAGACGGCGCTGGCATCCTATGTGTACTACAACTTCTTCGTTCATTCCTGGTCGCCGGAGAAGGTGCTCGGACTGCTGAAGGCACAGGCGGAAACGGCCTTCCGGAATGCGATTGAAACATTCCGTACACGCTACCGGAAATACGAAGCGGTGAGCGGTCGTCCGGGACGGGAGGTCACCTGGGAACCGAGGGTCTATACGTATGATGAAATGGATACGCTGCTCAAGGAGGCGCATGGTGAAGATTATGTACAGCATATGAAGGACTTCAAGGACGCGCTTGAGGAGGATGAAAGCCTCGATTCACGCATGCTTGCGGCCCGCGTCGTCGAGGAGGCATGGAAGTTCATGCCGGACAAGCGACCGGCGATCATCGTCTTCTACTCCTCCCTCTATTCCCCGAGGGTGGCCCTGACGGGTGAGCGGGAGAACGAGCGCCGGCTGCTCGATGCACTGGATGATGCAATCGAAGCGGTGCAGCCAGAGTATGGCCATCCGATTGTGGCGAAAAACTTCTTTCCGCACATATCCGATATGAGTTTTGTGGCGATGAGCGACGATATGTCGGAAATCGATGATATGGTCGCGAATACCCCGTCATGGGGAAAGAAGCTGTATGTCGACTACCAGGATGTGGCCGACCTGAACATCCCCGTGGTCAACATCGGCCCGTATGGCGAAGATGGACACAAGCGGCTCGAGCGGATGGAGATGACCTACTCGCTCGAAGTGATGCCGAACCTGACCAACCGTGTCCTACGAGGCGTGCTCGAATCCGAATAGATGGCAATAGTAAAGACCGCATGCCAATGCATGCGGTCTTTGTCGTCTTCTAGTAGTTCTCGAAGAAGTCCTTCAGTACCTGGACACTTTTGCTCAGGTCTTCGATATGGGTGAACTCTTCCGGGTTGTGGCTGATGCCCCTGATGCTCTTTACGAAAAGCATGGTGATCGGGAACTCGGTGCCGATGCTCATGGCGTCATGCCCCGCACCGCTCGGCAGGTGGACCGGAAGCAGGTCCTGCCTTTTGAATGATTCCTCCATTTTGGAGATGACTTCCGGATCGACCGGGATCGGCAGGACGCGTGTCGTAAGGTCGACCTCAACACTGACCGGACTGTCTTTGACCATATCTTCAGCGTGTCTCGCAACGGCTTCAATCAGCCTGGCCTGATTGTCCTCATCGATATCCCTGGCATCGACGACGAGGTTCACTTCACCCGGTATGACATTGACGCCGCCGGGTTTCACATCCATCTTGCCGACGGTGGCGACGGCTTCTTGGCTGATGCCCTTGGCGACTTCCGGCAGGGTGCTGATGAATTCAGATGCCTTGACGAGGGCGTCCTTGCGCTCGGTCATCGGGGTGCTGCCGGCATGCCCCGCTTCCCCGCGGAAGGTGACGTTCGTCCGTGTGGCACCGGCGATGCCGCTTACGATGCCGACGGGCAGATCCTTCTGCTCGAGCTGCTTTGCCTGTTCGATGTGTACTTCGGCATAGATTTCAATCGGATGATCGGGGCCTTCCGCCTTCATGAACTGCTCCCTGTCCGAGCCGATGGCACTTAGGACATCATCGATCGTCTGACCGTCAGGGTCGCGGTACTTGTTGATCTCCTCTTCAGTGAGCATGCCCATGAATGCACGGCTTCCTGTCAATCCGCTGCCGAAGCGGCTGCCTTCCTCATCCGAGAAGATGACGACTTCGTAGGAATATTTCGGCCTGTATCCTGCCTCATGCCACAGCGTTGCGATTTCGAGTGCCGTGATGACGCCTGTAGCACCGTCGAAGTGGCCGCCGTCGGGGACGGAATCGATATGGGATCCGGCCATGAAGACTCTGGAATCATCCTTCCCCTCATATCTTCCGAATACATTTCCGGCACCGTCGGTGCGTACACGCATGCCGATCTCCTCCATCCAGCCTGCCACCTTGTTCTTTGCCGCGAGTTCGTCTTCCGAGTACCCCATCCTTTTTGAACCCTGATTCTCCGTGCGTCCGATTTCGGAAATTTCGAGTATGCGTGCGTGGAGGCGGCGGCTGGAATCGCTCTCCAGTGTTTCAGCTTTCATCTTGTCGAGGAAGTCATTTGTCATCGCTCATTCTCCTTTTCTCCTATTTGTCCTTTGATAATATACCATCACCATTTATAATAAAAGTGGGAATATTCAGAGGAGGATGAAAAAATGGAGATCAGGCAGTTTGCGGAAAATGCACTGACCATCTATATGGGGGATGAAATAGATGAGAAGATCAACAGGAAGCTTGTGGCGCTGCGCCATCATATAGAAGGGATGGAGGGCGATGGCATCAACGAGATCGTCCTGTCATACACGAGCCTCATCATCTATTTTGATATTTTCAGGACGGATGCCGGGACGCTTGAGGCAATGATGGAAAGCATCGATGAGGCGGCACTCCTCGAGGAGGAAATCGAATACAGGGTCATCGAAATCCCCGTCTGCTACGGCGGGGAGTACGGGCCGGACATCGGAAACTTCGAGGAGAACGGGCTGTCGGAACAGGAAGTCATCGACATGCATGCAGACAAGGAATACCTCGTATATATGCTCGGTTTCATGCCGGGCTTTCCTTATCTCGGCGGACTGGATGAAAAACTGCATAAACCACGCCTGGAGACGCCGCGTGTACGCATTCCGGCCGGATCGGTCGGCATCGGCGGCAGGCAGACGGGCATGTACCCGTTCGAATCCCCGGGCGGCTGGAATCTTTTGGGACGCACGCCGGTCCCCCTGTTCGATCCCGGCCGTGAGGAGACGATTCTCTACGCAGCGGGCGACCGCATCATCTACCGTCCGATCGATGAGGATGAATACAAACGTATTGAGGAAGAAATCGCCTCCGGTGAATACGAAGTCAAATATGAAGTGAAAGGGGGCGGATAATGGTGCTCAAAGTGAAGAATCCGGGACTCTACACGACGGTCCAGGACCTTGGACGCTACGGCCACCAGGCGGAGGGGTTCTCCCCAGCCGGTGCGATGGACTACCGTGCATTCATGCTGGCCAATCAGCTGCTCGGTAATGATGAGAATGCGCCTGGTCTCGAAATGACCTTGCAGGGGGCATCTTTTGAAGTGATGAAGGACACGGTCATTGCGGCGGCCGGTGCCGATATGGCACTCAAGGTCGATGGGGAGGAATTCTCCACAGGTGTGCCGATTCCAGTATTCAAGGGGAGCCTGATCGAGTTCGGGGCTGCCGAAGATGGGTCGCGTACATATCTCGCAGCGGCCGGAGGCTTCAAGGTGGAGCCCGTGCTCGGCAGTGCCTCGACACATGTCAGAAGCGGCATTGGCGGCTATCATGGGCGTACGCTCCAGGCGGGAGATGTCATCGGTACCGGGGATGCGGCCGCTGCGCCGCGACCATTCAGAATCAGCGCAATCGAAGAGGCGGAAGCGGTCCGGGTCATCCCCGGCCAGCAGTATGACCGCTTCAGTGAAGAGATGCGGCGGAAGCTGTCCGGTGAAGGCTATACGCTGACGAAGAATTGCGACCGGATGGGCTACCGCCTCGACGGACCGGAACTCGTTGCCGAAGGTGGACATGATGTACTGTCCGAGCCCACCCAGCTCGGCAGCGTACAAGTGCCGAAAGGCGGCATGCCGATCGTGCTGTTGAACGACAGGCAGACGGCAGGCGGATATGCACGCATCGCCACCGTGGCACGCGTCGACATCCCCAAGCTGGTCCAGAAGCAGCCGGGGGACACGGTGAAGTTCGAAGAAATATCGGTGGAGGAGGCGGCGACGCTCTACCGGGATGAAATGGAAAAGATAAGGGACGGCGGCTATCTTGAGGTCAACAATGACTTCAGGTCCCATGTCAGACCGACAGCAGGCAAGCTGAAAAGAATAATGGAGAGGTGATCGGGTTGGATATAGAAGAAGTGAAAGCATATGCAAAATTACTGAAGGAAGAGGATCTGAAGGTCCTGACCATAAAGGATGGGGATTTCAAGATCCATCTGGAGGCGAATGTGGCTGATGCTCCTCCTGCCGGACAGCAGGCTGCACCAAAGTCCGAAGCTGCTGGTGAAGAATCATCCGGACATACCGTCAAGGCCGGGCAGGTCGGCACGTTCTTCATCGAGAAGGAAGAGAACAGCGATGAGATGTTCGTATCCGTCGGCGACGACGTTTCGGAAGGGGATACGCTCGGTGTCATCGAAGCAATGAAGGTATTCAATGATGTCAAAGCGGATGTATCGGGTACCGTTGAAGAAATTCTTGTCGGAAATGGAGAGAGCGTCGAATATGACCAGCCGCTCTTCATTCTGCGGCCGAAGGAGGACTAGCGTGGAAAAGGTTCTCGTAGCAAACCGTGGAGAAATTGCCGTCCGTGTCATCCGGTCGCTCAAGGAAATGGGCATCCCGAGTGTCGCCATCCATTCCACTGCAGACCGGGACAGCCTGCATGTCGCGCTTGCGGATGAAGCGATATGCATCGGTCCGGCGAAGAGCACCGAGAGCTATCTGGATATCGACCGGATCATTGCCGCAATTGAAGTGAGCGGGGCAGATGCGGTGCACCCCGGATACGGCTTCCTCTCGGAGTCGGCGACTTTTGCCGAACGTCTTGAGGAGATCGGCGTCATCTTCATCGGCCCCACTGCAGAGACGATTTCCCGGATGGGGGACAAGGCTGAGGCACGCCAGACGATGAAGGATGCCGGCGTGCCGGTCATCCCCGGAAGTGACGGGGTCATCGACAGCTTCGATGAAGTCGAATCCGTTGCGGAAACGGTCGGCTATCCGCTCGTCATCAAGGCGGTCTCGGGCGGCGGCGGCAAGGGCATGCGCTTCGTCCATGAGCCGGCGCAGCTTGAAAAAATGTACAAGGAAGCGAAAAAGGAAGCGAAGAATGCGTTCGGCGACGACCGGATCTACATCGAAAAATACATCGAGAAGGCCCGCCATATCGAAGTGCAGGTGGTTGGGGACGGCCAGGGGCATGCCGTCCATCTCTATGAGCGTGACTGCTCGATCCAGCGGAACAATCAGAAGCTGGTGGAAGAGGCCCCGGCTGCCATCCTGGATGACGCATCGAGAAGGGATATTACGGAACGGACGGCTGAAGCCGTTGCCAAACTCAACTACAGGGGTGCCGGGACGGTCGAGTATCTCTACGTTGAAGAGGAGGATGCCTTCTATTTCATCGAAATGAACACGCGGATCCAGGTGGAGCACACGGTATCCGAAGAGATCACCGGTGTGGACATCGTCCGCCTGCAGCTGGAGGTGGCGCAGGGGAAGCCGCTTGAACTCACGCAGGACGACATCTCGATCAACGGCTTTGCGATCGAGTGCCGGATCAATGCGGAAAATCCCGCAGAGCACTTCATGCCCGCCCCGGGCACGATCGAGACGCTTCATTTCGGCATGGGCCAGGGCGTGCGGATCGATTCCCATGTCTATCCGGGCTACATGATCCCTCCGCATTATGATTCGATGATCGGCAAGATCATCATCCACGCGGAGTCGAGGGAGGCGGCGATACGGAAGATGACCCATGTGCTGGATGAGACGGTCATCGGACCGATCCATACGAACCTCGACTTCCAGCATTATCTGATGAACCACCCGAACTACAGGAAGAACGATGTGGACATCAAGTTTCTTCCACGCAATCACATTATCGGACAGGAAGGGGAATGACCATGTACACAGTAGATTTGAATGCAGATCTTGGGGAGAGCTACGGCAACTATACGATCGGCAATGACGAAGAGATCATCCCGCTGATCTCTTCGGCGAACGTCGCCTGTGGATTCCACGCGGCAGACCCGTCGGTCATGCTTGAAACCATCCGGATGATCAGGGAGAGCGGGTCGACGGGTGTCGGCGCCCATCCGGGATTCCCGGACCTCATGGGCTTCGGCAGGCGGTATATGGATATGTCGATGGCAGAGGTCAGGAGCATGATGTTCTACCAGCTCGGTGCCCTCGACGGTTTCTGCCGGGTCGAGGGGGTCCGGATGAACCACGTCAAACCGCATGGTGCACTGTATAATGCCACATTCAAGGACGCGGAACTGGCCCGGACCATTGCTGAAGCAGTCAAGGACTACAATCCGGAACTCAAGCTGATGGGGCTGTCCAATCAGAACCTGGTGCGTGCCGGGGAAGCGGCAGGCCTCGAAGTGCGCCACGAAGTGTTCGCCGACCGCGCCTATGAGGATGACGGGACGCTCGTCAGCCGGAAGAAGGAGGGCGCCATGGTGACGGATACGAAGCAGGCTGTCGACCGCGTCGTCCGCATGGTAAAGGAAGGAAAGGTCGAGAGCATCAACGGCCGTGACATCGATATAAAAGCCGACAGCATATGCGTCCATGGGGATGGACCGAAAGCCCTGGAATTCGTCCGGGAAATCAGAAGTGCGCTCGGGAAAGAAGACATTACCATACAAACAATGTAGAGGGGACTTGGGAATATGGACAAAAAACCAAAAATGACCGGTGTGCAGCGGCGTCTTCTATTCGGTGCGATATTCCTGATGGCGACATCGTCCATCGGACCGGCATTCCTGACGCAGACCAGCGTATTTACAGAACAGTTTCTGGCAAGCTTCGCATTCGCGATCCTTGCCTCCATCATCATCGACATCGGCGCCCAGCTGAACATCTGGCGCATACTGAGCGTCTCCGGCAAAAGGGGGCAGGATGTCGCGAACCAGGTCTTCCCGGGACTCGGGTATCTGATCGCCTTCCTGATCGTCCTCGGCGGCTTCGCCTTCAACATCGGCAACGTCGCCGGCGCCGGCCTCGGGTTCAATGCCATCTTCGGCTGGGATCCGAGGATCGGCGCAGCGATGGCCGGCATCATCGCCATCATCGTCTTCCTGCTGAAGAACGGCCGTGCGGTGATGGATGTCATCATCCAGATACTCGGTGTGCTCATGATCGCCATCACGGCATTCGTCATGATCCGGTCCAATCCGCCATACGGTGAAGCGGCCTACCGGGCAGTCATGCCGGAGGAGCCGATGACGCTCTTCCTGCCGGTGGTGACGCTCGTCGGCGGAACGGTCGGTGGCTATATCACCTTCGCCGGCGCCCACCGTCTGATCGAGGCTGGCGTGACCGGCAAGGAGAACCTCGGATTCGTCAGTACAGCAGCGAACCTCGGGATACTCACGACAGGGGTCATGCGTACGCTGCTCTTCCTGGCTGTGCTCGGCGTGGTTTCCGGAGGGGTTGCACTCAACCCAGAGAATCCGCCGGCGTCCGTCTTCCAGATTGCGCTCGGTGACATCGGCATGCAGATATTCGGTGTCGTACTCGTTGCAGCCGCACTGTCATCGGTCATCGGATCCGCCTACACGAGCGCCTCATTCCTGAGGTCGCTGCACCGTGTATTCGATGACTACAACAATATCGTCATCATCTCATTCATCGTCATTTCGACCATCATCTTTACATTCGTCGGCCGTCCGGTCGTGCTGCTGATTCTTGCAGGGGCCTTCAACGGACTCATCCTGCCGCTGACGCTGGGTGCGGTGCTCGTCGCCTCGAGGAACAGGAAGATCGTCGGCGACTACAAGCATCCGATGTGGATGATCATCTTCGGCATCATCGCCGTCGTCATCACACTGATTGCCGGCTTCATGTCGCTGCAGGGTCTGCAGGACCTCTGGACCCAATAAGGAGGAAAGTTCATGGAAGCAAAAGCACTGCGTGAAAAGATAAGGAATGGAACATTCGACAGGACGACATCCGGTGCCGCCGGGGACAACGTGCAGGCCAATATCGTCATTCTGCCGAAATCCTATGCATTCGATTTTCTGCTCTATGCGATGCGGAACAGGAAGGCCGTCCCCGTCATCGAGGTGATGGAGGATGGCAAAGTGGAAAGCAGCTATGCCGAAGGCTCCGACATCCGTACCGATGTGCCGAAGTACAACATATACAGGGACGGGAAGCTCAAGGAGACGGTTACAGACATCACAGAGTACTGGCAGGATGACTTCGTGA
The DNA here is from genome assembly GCF_003814515.1 of Salinicoccus roseus. Taxonomy (NCBI): domain Bacteria; kingdom Bacillati; phylum Bacillota; class Bacilli; order Caryophanales; family Staphylococcaceae; genus Salinicoccus; species Salinicoccus roseus. The sequence goes on along the minus strand of NZ_RKQJ01000003.1, from coordinate 107,209 downwards.
CCTTCCTCATCGGCTGCAGCTTCACATTTGAACAGGCGCTGCTTGAAGCGGGACTTGAAGTGAAGCACATCAAGGAGCAGAAGAACGTCGCCATGTACAGGACGAACATCCCGACAGAACCCGCCGGCATCTTCAGTGGGGAACTCGTCGTATCCATGCGGCCGTTCAAAAGGGAGCTTGTTGAAAAGGCATCCGATGTGACTGCACAGTTTCCGGACATGCACGGCCGCCCGGTGCATCACGGGGAGCCGTCTGAAATCGGCATCCGTGACATCAATGCACCGGAATACGGTGAGCCGATCGATATCGATTCTGATGAAGAGCCTGTGTTCTGGGCATGCGGTGTCACGCCGCAGAATGCGGCACTCAATGCCAGGCCCTCCATCATGATCACCCACAATCCAGGGCACATGTTCGTGACGGATATCAAGAATGAAGATTATAGGAAAAAGTAGGATGTTTTACACTTTTAGCGGAATTTCAGCCGGATGGGCGGGAATTCCGCTTTATTTGTCCTTTATTTCCTACATGTAATGTAGGTATAATAAGTAAATAAGGGAGGAAGGAAAATGAAAAAATTATATCTGTTTTTATTCATATGCATCCTGGCATTGGCGGGATGTACGGACGACAGCAACGTCGAAGAGGACACGGAGGAAACGGGAGCGTCTGAATCCTCAGGTGAGGACATTGCCTTCAGCCTGCAGGCATTGCCGAATTCACTGGATCCCCATGCGGCGAATGATGGCTATTCGCTGTATGTAATGATCAACATATACGAAACGCTGGTGAAACTGAACCAGGACCTGGAACTCGAACCGGGACTGGCGGAATCCTACGAGCAGCTGGATGATACGACGTGGGAATTCAAACTGCGTGAAGATGTGACATTCCACGACGGCAGTCCGTTCAATGCTGAAGTGGTCAAGGCGAATCTGGATCGTGTGCGTGACCCGGAAGTCGGGGCACCGCTTGAATTCCTGTTTACAGAAATCGATGAAGTGGAAGTGGTGGATGACTACACTGTGAATATACATACGAAAGGGCCGTTTGCAGCACTGCCTGCGCACCTGGCTCATCCGGGTGGCCATATGATCAGTAAGGAAGTCATCGACAGCGACTATGAAGGCATGGAATCAGGTGGAGATCCGCTGACTGAAGTCAATGCCAATCCGGTAGGCACGGGCTTCTTCAAGTTCGAGGAGATCGTAGAGGGCGACCACATCACATTGAGCCGCAACGAGGACTACTGGAGCGAACCGGCAAATCCGTCTTCCGTGACCTTCAAGGCGGTGCCTGAAGACGGTACGCGTATTGCGGAACTCTCGACAGGCGACGCGGATCTCATCTATCCGGTGAATCCGAGTGACGTGGCACAGATCGACGGTGCCGACGGTACACGGGTCGAGCAGCATGAGAGCGCAAGCATGTCGTATCTCGGCTTCAATCTTGAAAAAGAGCCATTCGACGACCCGGTGGTAAGGCAGGCGATTGCGATGTCAATCGACAAGGAGGCCATCATCAACGAGATGCTGGAAGGCATACCGGCTGTGGCAGAGACACCCCTGAACCCGACAGTGAAGGGCTACAGTGACGATCTCGATCCAATCGAGTACGATAAGGAAGCCGCACAGGCACTGCTTGAGGAGAACGGCTACGGCGATGGGTTTACGGCTGAAATCATCGTGCGTGACCGGACGACTGCCGATATCGCAACGTTCATTCAGGAAGAGCTCTCCGACCTCGGCATCACGCTTGAAATCCGTCAGATGGAATCCGGTGCCTATCAGGAATATACCGCCAATGGCCAGCATGACATGTTCATGGGCAGCTGGGGCACGGTGACGCTTGATGCGGACTACGGGCTCTATCCGATGTTCCATTCCGACAACCATGGCGCACCAGGGAACCGGACACGGTATTCGAATGATGAAGTGGACCAGTTGCTGGATGCTGCACGGACGGAGACGGATGAGGCGGCACGCATGCAGCAGTATGCTGAAGCGCAGCAGATCATCATCGATGAGGCACCACTCGTGCCGATCTACCATTCGGTGCTGCTTGCCGGGATCAATGATGAGCTGGACGGCTACTTCCAGTACCCGAGCAGCTTCCCGTATCTGAAGGAATTGGAATGACATTCTGCTCCCATCGTTTAGATGGGAGCTTTTATTATAATCTGGTATAGTGTAGTGACATATGATTCTTGAAAGGATGATTGCATGAAGACATTGCTGTTGACGGGATTCGAACCCTTTCTGCAGTTCAGGGAGAACCCGACTGCAGCTGCTGTGAAGATGTTCGACGGAGAGGTCATCGGGGACTACCGGGTCACCGGCCGGGTCTATCCGGTTGCGTTCGACCAGATCAACGAACTGATCACATCGGACATCGATGCTTTGAAGCCGGATGTTGTAGTCAACCTCGGGCTTGCAGGCGGCAGGCATACGATAGATATCGAACGCATCGCCATCAACTGCATTGACGGGCGGACGGACAACGAAGGCTTCACCCCGGATGGTGAGAAGATAGACGACTCGGGGCCGGATGGATTATTCTCGACGCTGCCGATCAAGCGTCTGGAGAAGGCTTTGAAGGCGAACCATGTACCGGCAAGGATTTCAAATTCTGCAGGGACGTACCTCTGCAACAATCTGATGTATACATCATTGAATCATATAAGGCAGTCGGGGAAGTCCACCCCGGCCGGCTTCATCCATGTGCCTGCCCATCACGAAATCGGAACGGAGCTCAATGTTTCGAGCTGGTCCCAGGATGATATAAACAAGGCAGTAGGCATCATATTGGGCAATATATGACAAGAATGTTCAGAGAAGGAGAAGAGCAATGAAATTGGTACATGTAGAAAATTATGATGAAATGAGCATGCAGGCGGCACGTGCGGTCTTCGACAAGATCACGTCGTCCGAGCGTGTGGTGCTCGGGCTTGCCACAGGATCGACACCGGAGAAGATGTACGACTACCTGGTGGATATGCTGAACAAGAATAAGGTGGACCTCTCGCATGTCTATACAGTCAACCTCGATGAATATGTCGGACTTGATGCAGACCATCCGCAGAGCTACCACCAGTATATGAACAGGATATTCTTCGACCGGGTCGACATTCCGAAGAACCATACTTTCCTGCCGAATGGTGCGGCGGAAAACCTCGAAGATGAAGTGGCGGAGTATGAAAAGCTGATTGAAGAACTTGGAGGTGTCGACCTCCAAGTTCTCGGTATCGGCAGAAATGGACACATTGCATTCAATGAGCCGGGGACTGCCTTCGACTCGGAGACACATGTCGTCGATCTGACGGAAACGACTGTAAATGACAATGCAAGATTCTTCGATACGGTCGATGAAGTGCCGAAGCAGGCCATTTCGATGGGACTCAGCACCATCATGAATGCGAAATCCATCGTCATGATGGCTTCCGGTGAAGAGAAGGCGGATGCCATCACCGCAATGATGGAAGGGGAAGTGGATGAGTCGCTTCCGGCATCCATACTGCAGCGGCATCACGATGTGACCGTCATCGCCGACAGGAAGGCATTAAGAGAGGGATGACCAGATCCCGAGACGGGAGGTTTTAAGGATGACTGTACAAAACCATCAGCTGCCGGAGTTGGAAGCGGATCTCGCATCATCACCTTGTGAAACCGCAACCTTCGGCATGGGGTGCTTCTGGGGTCCGGATGCACGCTTCGGTGCGCTGCCGGGTGTCATCCGGACACGCACCGGCTACGCGGGCGGAACGACGGGAAATCCGACATACAAGGAGATGGGGGACCACACCGAGACCATCGAAGTGGACTTCGATCCGTCCCTCATTTCCTACGAGGGGATCCTGCGCCACTTCTGGCGCAACCATTATCCAAACCGGGATGCCTACAGGGGACGCCAGTACATCTCGCTGCTGCATTTTCATGACGAAAATCAGGAAGCTGCAGTGGAGAAGGTCAAAGGAGAGATGGAGGCTGAACTCGGCTTCTCAATAGAAACCGAGATTGCGCCGTTTGAAGGGTTCACCCTGGCGGAAGAACGCCATCAGAAATATTATCTGAAACGCTATCCGGGTGCGCTCGGCCAGCTTGAGGATATGGCCCCTGAACCGTCAATACTGACGGATTCCATTTTCGCAGCCCGTCTGAACGGTTTCGTGAAAGGCTTCGGAAACCGGGATGCACTGCTGGAGGAAATTTCCGGCTGGCCCATCCGGCCTGAAGCGAGGGAACAGCTGAAGCAGAAGCTCAAGCATATGAAATGGTAAAAAAGGCATGTCCACCCGGGTGGACATGCCTTTTGAATGACGCTGCTATTCCTTTTTTATACGCTTCAGGTTCTTGAAGATGCCGTTCGATGTCGACAGCACACTGTTGCGGTAGATGCTTGCTGCAAGCAGTATGGCCAGTATGATCGATACGAGTAGTATGGCGACTCCGATCAGGAGCGGTGCCTGTCCCGTTTCCTCATGCATCGCACGGAGCGGCATGACGAATGGAGTGAAGAGCGGGAAGTAGCTGGATATTCTGACCAGGAGACTGTCCGCGCTGCCCCAGATGTTGAAGATGGCAATGTAGAAACCGATGAGCGAGAACATGGTCACCGGCAGCAGTGCCTGCTGCAGATCCTCCATCCGGCTGATGAATGAACCGAGCATCGCCGCGATCGACAAGTAGAGGATGAGTCCGAGGATCAGGAAGATGACCGAGTAGATGATCATGGTGACCGTCTGGTCATTTGCCTCAAGGCCGAAATCGCTGATGATTTCACTGAAATCGAAAAGCTGTATCGCAATGAGGATCGCAACGATGAAGATGGCGAGCTGCGTCAGGCTGACTGAAATCATCGCGCTGATCTTGGCCAGCAGGTGCGTGACCGGTGCCACGCTCGAGACGATCATCTCGATGACCCGCGACGTCTTCTCCATGGCGACTTCAGTCCCGATCTGGCTTGCATAGTTGATGATGATGAAGAACATGACGATGACCGTTACATAGAATACGACCGTATTCAGCGGGTTGATGTCAGACATCTCGCCGCCTTCCGCTGCACTTTCTGAAGCTTCCCCGTCTCCGCCGTCCTGGCCGGCGATGTCATAGGTGATGTCCGGTGATGCATTCAGACGCTCCGCCTCCGCCTGTGTCAGGTTCAGGGATTGGATGGTATTCATGCGCTGCACCTGGCCGAGGGCCGTCTCGATGTCGTTCATCTGGCTGCCGGGAATCTCCTGGTCGGCTTCAAGCGTCACAGCGAGGGGTTCCATTCCGTCCACTCTCAACAACGCCCCGGTATCACCGATCTCCCCGTCGTTCTGTGCAATGTCGAAATCCGGCTCGATCGGTTCCATCACCGCCTCGAACTGGGCGTAGAACGCATCGTCGCTTTCGACATTGAGTGTGGTGATTTCTTCGGACGAATCGAAGATATTGATGATCTTGTCGAAGTTCGCCCCGACGAAGATCAGCAGGACGATGATTGCGGTGCTGATCATGAATGATTTGGCGCGTACTTTGGACAGGTAGGTCTGTGAAAAGGTTGCGAGGAATTTACTCATAGCTCATGTCCCACCTTCGAAATGAATATGTCATTGATGGATGGCTCGTTGACCTGGAATTTTTTGAAATAGCCGAGCTTGACGATTTCGTTGAAGATCGGCTCTGCATACTTTTCATCCTCGATCTTGAGGACGCTTTTCCTGCGTATCTGCTTCATGTCGAGGACGCCGGGCATGTTGCGCAGGAATTCGATGTCATGGTCGCCTTCGATGATGATCTCCTTCTGTCCGAAGTCGCTTTTGATCTGGTCGATATTGCCGCTGACCACCTGTTTTCCCTTATTCAGGATGCACAGTGATTCGCACAGCTCCTCGACATGCTCCATGCGGTGCGTACTGAAGATGATGGTCGCCCCCTGCCGGTTCAGTTCCTTGACTGCGGTCTTGAGGATTTCCACATTGACCGGGTCGAGTCCGCTGAATGGTTCATCGAGTATGATCAGTTTCGGGTCATGAATGATCGAGGCGATCAGCTGGATCTTCTGCTGGTTCCCCTTGGAAAGTTTTTCAATGCGTTTGCTCCGGTTCTCTGGCACTTCAAACCGCTCGAGCCACTCGGTGAGCTTCGTATCGATATCACGTTTCGACATGCCCTTCAGCTGCCCGAGATAGCGGATCTGCTCATCGACCTTCAGTTTCGGGTGCAGCCCCCGTTCTTCGGGAAGGTATCCGATTTCATTCGTAACGTTATAGTCGATTTTTCTGTCGTTGTAGGTGATGCTGCCTGATGAAGGCTGAAGCAGGCCGAGGATCATACGGAATGTCGTCGTTTTTCCGGCCCCGTTGCCTCCAAGGAATCCGTACATGCTGCCTGCAGGAACTTTGAGATTGATGTCGTCTACTGCAACCTGTCCGTTGAAGCTTTTTGACAGGCCGGAGAGTTCCAGTGTCATAGGTGTATCCTCCTTAGTCATTATGATTTTATTTTACCATAGAGCATTATTGCAGGATAATATATACTGTAAAGAAAATGGGAGTGCGATTTGATGGATAAAGGCAAGAGGGACGAAAAAGCGTCGTTCAATGATTTCATGGGTCTGCTGAAGCGTACGGAACTGAATCGCGGATTGTTTGCGACGGGCATCATACTGACCCTGGTGGGGACGATCGGTTCACTGATTGTGCCGCTTTTGACGCAGAGTTTCATAGATGGATACGACACGGAAATGTTCTCGGCAGGACTCATTGCGCTGATCATCATGGTATTTGTGCTCAGCGCCGTCCTGGACGGGATCGCCTACTACATACTGGCGAAGATCGGCCAGGCGATCATACTGAAGTTGAGGGAGAACGTATGGGATAAGTTCCTGAGGCTGCCGATCGGATACTTCGACCAGACGAAGAGCGGTGAATCGGTCAGCCGGGTGGTCAATGACACCGCCATCATCAAAGACCTGATCACCCGACACTTCCCGCAGCTGATCAGCGGAATCGTCTCCGTCATCGGGGCGGTGGTGATCCTGTTCATCCTCGACTGGCGCATGTCGCTGATCATGTTCATCGCGGTGCCGGTCTCGATCGTCGTCATCCTCCCGCTCGGCAGGCGGATGAGCCGGATTTCGCGGGCGCTTCAGGATGAGACTGCTGCATTCACCGGCCTCATCCAGGAGACGCTCAGCGAGATGCGTCTCGTGAAGTCTTTCAATGGGGAGGCATTCGAGCGTCGGAAGGGGAGGAAGGGCATCAGGACCCTATATGGATACGGCATGAAGGAGGCGGCGATCAACGCCTTCCTGTCACCGATCATGAGCACCGTCATGATGTTCGTCATCATACTGATCATCGCGTATGGTGGACTCAGGGTTTCGGAGGGCACGCTTACGATCGGTACGATGGTGGCCTTCCTGCTGTACCTTTTCCAGATCATCATGCCGATGACGATGTTTGCGATGTTCTTTACGGAATACAACAAGGCGCTCGGCGCCACGGAACGCCTCATACTGATCCTCGCCAAAGAGGAGGAGCAGGGCGGGGACGCGGCATTCGCCCAGCCGCTTGATTTCAATGTACTTGAGTTTGAGGATGTCTCATTCGGCTATGACCCTGAAAATAAAGTGCTGCATCACGTCGATTTCACGGCACGGAACAGTGAAAAGGTTGCATTCGTCGGCCCGAGCGGCAGCGGGAAATCGACACTGTTCGGCCTGATCGAACGCTACTATGACATCGATGCCGGCCGGATCATGGTGGATGGCATCGACATCAGGGATATCCCGCTCACCCTGCTGCGGCGGCATATCGGCTATGTGGCCCAGGAGAGTGCCATCATATCCGGGACGATCCGCGACAACATCACCTATGGCCTCGCACCTGACGAGTATACGGATGAAGAGGTTGAACTGGCCGTAAGGCGCTCCTATTCCCACGAGTTCATCGAGGCGTTGGAAATGGGTCTTGATACAACAGTCGGGGAGCGCGGCATCAAGCTCTCAGGTGGCCAGCGCCAGCGCATCGGCATCGCGCGGGCCTTCCTGAAGAATCCGAAGCTGCTCATGCTTGATGAAGCGACGGCAAGCCTTGATTCAAGGTCCGAGCGGTTCGTGCAGGAGGCGTTGGATGACCTGATGGAGGGCCGGACGGTGCTCGTCATCGCCCACAGGCTGTCGACGGTCATCAATTCCGATCGGATCTTCTTTCTCGACAACGGCTACATCACCGGTGAAGGCACGCATCAGGAACTGATGGCGGATCATGCGATGTACCGGATTTTTACGGAACAACAATTTGGATAAAGTGAAGAGGAATCTACCATGCGTCAATTATACGAAGCGTTTCAGCCGGTGATCCCGGTGTTCATACTGTTATTTATACTGGTCATTGCGATGACTCTCATCATCCAGAGGAAGTCCGGCTACCGCCTTGACACCATGAGGAAGCGGATGGATTTCCTCCTCTATCTCGGATTGATGATGACGATCATCGGCATTCTGCTGCTTACGCTGCTGCCGAGTTCGAATCCCGAGAAGGTGACCCAGTTCGTCCCGTTCTACAGCATCATCGACACGTTCGAGTATGCGACGGACTATGCAATCATCAATTCGATAGGGATGAACATCCTCCTATTCGTGCCGCTCGGTATGTTCCTGTACATTTTTACAAAGAGCGAATTCCTGACGACGGTGCTCGCCTGCCTATTCTCGATCTTCATAGAGTTCCTGCAGTACATGCTGCCGATCGGCAGAATATCCAACGTGGATGATGTCATTCTGAACACCTTGGGCGGCATCATCGGCATGATCCTCGGTCTTTTATTCTCAAAATTGGGAATTGTTTATTATTTCTTTGGAGCGGGTAAGGGAAATAATAAGGATTAGGGGGGATGGAATATGCATAGGAAACTGAAGAGTCTTGAAGATGTGGAACTGCATAAGGATGAGGTAATCGGACCAGAACTGGTCGGTACCATCGAATATGAGAAGGATGGGGAACATTCCTTCTATGGTGCAATCATTCCAACCACACACAGGTTGTTCGTCAATATAAGGGAAGCGGATACGGTGAAGCACCATCCGGTGGAGTACAAGGAGATTACAGGCATCACCACTGAAAATCTGCTGATGGTCGGCAACATCATCCATATATGGATCGGCAACGAAATCGTCATCAGCATGAAGAGCGTCTCTGACGGTAAACTGGACAAGTTCCTGAATTACCTCTATAAGCATAGGGCCCGCCGGCTGCGGCTGGACTCTGACGCATCGATCAGTCACACCCAGCATCATGACCAGCAGGTCGTATGATATTTTAAAGCGAAGAATCAGGTGCATGCCTGATTTTTTTGCGTTCTGGTTCATTTTCTTTGAAAAATCCATTCGTGTATAATGATAATGAATCAAATGAAGAGGATGAATCGATGAAAACAAGACTTGTACTGATGGTGCTGCTCATTGGCGTCCTGTCGGCATGCAGCAGCTTCAGGGAAACCGGTGTCTCGGAAGATGGCTCAGTGCGGCAGGTTATGACGGAACATACGGAAGAGATAGAAATACCGGCCGAACCAGAGCGCGTGGTGCTGCTCCGGGCGATGGATGCCGGCAATGCCAGCCTCCTCGGTGGCAACGTGGCGGGTGTAACGGATGTCGTCAAGGGCACCCGCCTCGCCGAGGAAGTCCTTGAGGAGGATGTGGCATATCTGGAGCATGGCGACATCGAGGCGCTGAAGGCGCTCGATCCGGACCTGATCATCACGTTCACTCCGGATGAACACCTTTTCGAATACCAGGAAATCGCTCCGACCGTGCAGATCAACTACAGCACCGCCGCATTCAGCCCCTTCAGGGACAGGCTGTATCTGGCACACCTCTATAACCTTGGTGTGATACTGAACAAACAGGAGGAAGCGGAGGCGCTCGGGGATGAATGGCTGGAGGAGACGACCCGTCTGCAGCGTGAAGTGGGCGGTTTGACGATGGACAGGAAAGCACTGGTACTCGTGGAAGGGCCGGATTCATATTACATATATGGCAGGCATTCGGCGTTCGGCACGGAAGCGGTGTATGATGTGCTCGGCTTCCAGATGGATGAAGACCTTGAAGAAGCGCTTGAAGATGGACCGGTTGAGGTTTCGATCGACGACCTTGACGGCTACAAGGCCGATCATGTCTTCGTCAATACCAGGCAGCAGGATGATGGATTGGACACGGAGATCGCCCAGGTGATGGGCATCGATGAAGAAAATGTCATCATGCAGGATTACGACGATTATCGCTTGAACGATCTGATTTCGATTGAAATGCAGGCGGAAGATATAATAGAACGCATCAAACCGTAAGGGAGAGGACCATTATGGCACAGGACAGAGTATTCCCGGAGGAATTCGGATACCATTTTTCCAATGGGAACTTTGAACAGATATACAGGCAGACGGTGCAGGATTTCCAGCTCCAGATGGATATGGAGACATTCCGGGAAGCCGCCGCTGATTTCAGCCGCAACGCCGGCAGCTTTGAACTGAAGCATTCGAACCAGCTTGAGCCGGGGATCAGGAGATACCAGTGGGTGGACACGGGCGACGCCAGGATGATCACCGTCGCCTACGACAGTGCAGGGGACATCATCGGCATCCAGTTCGACATCTATGAACAATTCACTTCCGACCGGGAAGTGACGATCAACACGTACCGTCTGCCCTTTGAAGGAGAATGGTTTGTGCTGTGGGGCGGGAACGACGCATTCCTGAACTACCACTATCCATATGAGCATCAGCGGTATGCCTATGACTTCATCCGCAAAGTGGACGGCTCGGCATTCGAAGGGGACGCTGAGATGCTCGAGTCCTACCATGCATTCGGCTCGAGCATCGTTGCCCCAAGAGGCGGGGAAGTCGTGAAGGTGGTGGATGATGCGGAGGACAACCTGCCGCACTACCCGAACATGTCGGCACCTGAAGGCAACCATATCATCATATCCCACGGCTACAATGAATATTCTCTGCTCGCCCACCTGAGGAAGCATTCGGTCACGGTGAAGGCAGGCGACACGGTCGAGACAGGGGAGCGCATTGCACAAGGCGGCAACAGTGGCGCCTCCGATACACCGCACCTCCATTTCCATGTGATGGATGGCGTCGATCCCTATACTTCGAAATCCATACGCATCCAGTTTTCCCCTTCCGGCGAACCAAGACAGGGGGACCGCGTCTGGGGCAGAAGCGGCCAATGATGATCAGGGCGAACGGGCCTTTCGATTATGGATTGGCCTATGACTTCATGGACCAGCAGGATGACTGCCTTTACCAGACAGAGGCGGGCACCGTCAGGAAAGCAGTGGTGCTTGAGGGGGCGCGTGTGCTGTTTGAGGTTTCGGAAGGACCGGAGGACAACTCGGTGGAAGTGGCCATCCTCATGAATGAAGGAGTGCCGGAATCCCTCGTCAAGGGCTATGTCACGGAATGGTTCGACCTTGAATATGATCTTGATGCCTTCTACCGCTTTGCCCGTGGGGACGATCGCCTCAGTCCTGTTGTGGAAACTCTGCACGGCTACCGCATGAACTGCACCGTGGACATGATGGAGGGGCTGCTCTGGTCGGTACTCGGCCAGCAGATCAACATGCGGTTTGCCTTCACATTGAAAAGGAGGCTCATCGAACACTTCGGCCACCATATTGAATTTGAAGGGGAGCGGTATTGGCTGATGCCAGAAGCCCGGGAATTCCTGTCACTGGACGCGGAATCGATGCGCAGCATGCAGGTGTCCTACAGGAAGGCCGAATATGTCCACCGCTGTGCAGCCGGCATCGAGGACGGGATACTCTCAAAGGCGCATTTGGAACGGATGGTGGACTATGAGACGGCGCTTGCCCATCTTACAAGCTTCAAAGGCATAGGACCATGGAGTGCCAATTCGGTATTGATGCGCACCCTGAAATTCAGGAATGCCGTTCCGGTAGGGGACGCAGGCCTGAAGAATGCGATCCGGACGACGGATGACCTTGAGGAGAAGCCGGACCGTGCATACATCCAGTCGGTTACAGACACGTGGGGCGGTTATGGTGCCTACGCCACGCTCTACATGTGGCGTGTACTCGGCTAGCAGCGGCTGCACAATAAAACCCACCATATTCATATGGTGGGTTTCATTGCTGATATGATGACGTCATTCTCCATTCTCCCGCTTCAGGACGAGGACAAGGGAAACCATGCCGATGAGCACCAGGCCGACGATCATCAGACCGTGCATGGATGGGTCGACGATACCGTCCAGGAATACGTATATTGCGAATAGGGCAATGACCGTCAGCGTGAAGTTCAGCCATTTGATGGTATTTCGGTTCATGCATCTGCTCCTTTTTTATAAACACCGAGTTTCTTTAAAAGCATTTTTTATAATGGTATCATAATAGTGAACAAAAATTAAAAGAGGAGGCTTATTGATGAACTATATTATGAGTGTGCAGCTACTTCCTCACCATCCGGAGTCGAATGACCTCTATAGTCATGTGGGCGGTGCGATTGAAATCATTGAAGAAAGCGGCCTGACCCATTTCGTCGGACCGATGGAAACGACGGTTGAAGGCAGCATCGACGAATTGATGAACCTGATCAAGAAATTGAACAGTCATCTTGCGAGCGAAGGATGCGACAAGGTCATATCAAACATCAAACTGATACAGTCCGAAGAGGCGATCAAAATCAAGGACATCCTGTCGGACTACTACGAGTTTGATGATGAATAATTGCTGTTAAAAAGGACTGATATCCGTCATTTAAATCCTTATTATCAAGTGTATATGAGGAAGGACGATAGGTTAACGCCCACGCTCTTGAGCGTGGGCGTTTGTTATTTAAGTGTGTTTCCATTCACAGTTGGAAATCTGGTGATGTCTATCATTACTGTGGCAACGAACCGCGTTCGATTACGCCAGTCAGAAATCCGAGGTTCGGATAATCTTTCTCTTCCAATTGCTTTTTAACTTTTTCTACATCGTATTGTACACGTTGAATACCTATATTGAACTGCTCTTTATCCCCTTCCGCCATAAGGTAGGAAGCATGGTTCAAACCATCGAACGGCAATCCGACACTTCCTAAGTTAGCCACACATTTTCCATTGATATAACGGACATATGGAAGATGGATGTGACCATATAAGTAGATATCCGCTTCCTGGTTCTGCATCAGCTTCTCTTCCAGTGCCTTATCTGATTCTGTCGGTTTGACAACCTCAAAGAGACTTTCCGGTGTGGCATGGAAGCAATGTACTTTAATCTTATCTGTCAGATCAACAGTCACTTCTGATGGAAGGTTTCTTAAATATTCCATATCCTCATCTGATAACTGGCCGACCGCCCATTCCCGTTCTCCTCTCATGGTATCCAAAACCTGATCCGGAACTTCTCCATCCTTTATTCCACGGTGGAGCCATTCATCTGCATTGCCCTTTATGACTGCCGTATTCAAATTCCTGACCAGGTCGAGTGATTTCTTCGGTTCCGGGCCACGGTAGGAAATATCGCCCATTACTACAATCTTATCTGCCTTCTTCTTTTCAATGTCTGCCAGCACTGCTTCGAGCGCAGTTGCATTTCCATGTATATCCGAAACAAATGCAATTTTCATCATGAAACACCGCCTTTTGTTATTGTTGTTTCCTCAAATTATATATCGTTATAGAAAAAGACATCAAGAAATTAAAATGAATGGCAGTTTCAGTTTTGATTCCATATATAAATTGTATTCGACCATAAAAGTAATCCCCGGAAGTTAGATTTCAGGTCCAACTTCCGGGGGATCAGCTCAAAATGATAAGATTCTTTTTGCTAGTGTCTAATTTATAGGGCCTAGTTTAAAGTGTAAGAGCTTTTCTTATTTGATGGGTTCACTCCGTATATGGAAGCGGACGCCACGGGGTCCCTCCACACTGAACATGCCGCCGATGCCGTCGACGACATCGAGGGTGAGGCGTGTATGCTTCCAGTATTCGTACTGGCGGTGATGCATGTAGAAGGGGACGCCTTCGACTTCCCCGAGCTTCACATCCGCATCACCGATGATCATGGTGCCTTCCTTCAGGCACATGGGGCTGGAGCCATCGCAACAGCCGCCGGATTGGTGGAAGATGAGATTTCCGTGTTCCTCCTTGAGCTCCCGTATAAGGGACCTGGCCGCTTCTGTCGCGTCAACGGCCTTCAATTGTTCCATTTAGAAGAATCCTTTTGGAGACTCGCCGTAGCTGACGAGCATATTCTTCGTCTGCTGATAATGACTGAGCATCATCAGGTGGTTTTCACGGCCGATGCCGCTCATCTTATAACCGCCGAATGCAGCGTGGGCAGGGTAGTCGTGATAGGTGTTCACCCATACACGGCCTGCCTGGATGGCACGCCCGAACCTGTATGCCTTGTTCTGGGAGCGGGTCCATACGCCCGCGCCGAGGCCATACAGTGTATCGTTGGCAATGGCGATCGCTTCGTCATCGTCCTTGTATGTTGCGACAGCAAGGACGGGTCCGAAAATCTCTTCCTGGAATATCCGCATCTTATTGTCACCCTTGAAGATGGTCGGCTCGAAATAGTAGCCGCCTTCGATTTCTCCATCGACTTCCTTGATGCTGCCGCCTGTGAGCACTTCGGCGCCTTCTTTCCTGCCGATGTCAAGATAGGAGCTGATCTTCTCCTTCTGCTCCTTGGAAGTCTGGGCACCCATCATCGTATTTTCGTCGAACGGGTTGCCGACCTTGATCTGCTCGACCCGCTCGATGACGCGTTTCATGAATTCATCGAATATATCTTCATGGATCAAAGCGCGTGACGGGCAGGTACATACTTCACCCTGGTTGAGCGCGAACATCACGAGGCCTTCAATCGCCTTATCGAGGAATCCATCATCTTCATCCATGACATCCTTGGCGAAGATGTTCGGGGACTTACCGCCAAGTTCCAGTGTGACCGGAATGATGTTCTGGCTGGCATTCTGCATGATGATGCGCCCCGTCGTCGTCTCCCCAGTGAAGGCGAGCTTGTTGATCTTATCATGTGTCGCAAGCGCCTGGCCGGCTTCTGAACCGAATCCGTTGACCACATTGACGACGCCTTTCGGAAGAATATCGCTGATGAGCTCCATCAGGTGCAGGATCGTCGATGGTGTCTGCTCTGCCGGTTTGAGTACGACGGAGTTTCCAGCAGCAAGCGCCGGTGCAAGCTTCCATGTCGCCATCAGAAGCGGGAAGTTCCATGGGATGATCTGTCCCACGACACCCAGCGGCTCGTGGAAGTGATAGGCCACGGTATCCTCATCAAGCTGCGATATGCCGCCTTCCTGGGCGCGGATGGCGCCGGCGAAATATCTGTAGTGGTCGACGACGAGCGGCAGGTCGGCGTTCAGTGTTTCCCTGACGGCCTTGCCGTTTTCGAAAGTTTCAAGTACGGCAAGTTCCTCGAGGTTCTGTTCGATGCGGTCCGCAATCCTGAGCAGGATGTTGCTCCGCTCGGTCGGGGAGGTCTTTCCCCATTCCTCCTGCGCCTTATGGGCAGCTTCGACCGCTTTGTCGATATCTTCTTTTGTGGAGCGCGGCACTTTTGAGACCACTTTGCCGATGACCGGAGACTCGTTGTCGAAGTACTTTCCGTTTGCCGGCGGCACCCATTCCCCGCCGATGAAGTTCTCATACTGCTCCTTGATTTTATATTGTGCATTTTCTTTGTTTGGAAACTCATATACCATTATGCATACCCCCTGTTTAATGTACCTTCATTTTATTCCAATATTGAGATATTTGCAAGCGCTTACATTTATGGGGTTTGGCTGATCATCAATTTTCGATTATAATGGGTCTACAGTTTATGAGCGGAGTGATGGAATTGGGAGAATGTCCGTATTGCAGTCATGAGTGGACGTATAAGGAGAAGCTTCTGGGATATGCACTGAAGCCGCGCACGCGGATCAGATGTCCCAGGTGCAGGGAATATCTGGAGCCGTCGACATTGACGCTCATCTATGATTATATCGCGATCATCGGCCTGGCCATGATGGTATTCCTGCTGATCCCGATCATGGGCTGGCCGGTATCGATATCGGTCGGGTTGAGTGCGCTGCTGCTGGTGATCTATATGGCAGTGTTCCTGCCGCTGACGATACGCTTCAAGAGATACAGCTATAACATGAAGGAATGAAGGTGGACCCCGGTCCATCTTTTTTTGTCAACTTGCTTATATCTCCCACTGTGTTAATATAAGACAGTCTTTTGAAATGGAAAATAAATTTATACGAGGTGAAGATATGAAGAAATTTCGATTGATGGACTGGCCGACATTCATTGCGTCACTATTGATCCTGCTGTCGGTGGTCGTCCCGCTCATCGTTTTCCCTGAAGCGAGCCGGAATACGATCCTTCAGTTGAATGAATGGGTGACCACGGGACTCGGGGCAGTGTATCTGGCAGTCGGTCTTGCGGTATTCTTTTTCGTCCTCTATATCGCATTCGGCAAATATGGACAGGTGACACTCGGTAAGGAATCCGATGAGCCTGAATTCGGCACTTTCAGCTGGGCGGCCATGCTGTTCTGTGCGGGTATCGGCTCGAGCATCCTGTACTGGGGCGTCATCGAGTGGGTCTACTATTATCAGGCACCACCGTTTCACCTGGACCCTGCAAGTGAAGAAGCGATCAACTATGCGACTACATACGGAATATTCCACTGGGGACCGATCGCGTGGGCCATATATGTACTGCCCGCCCTGCCGATCGCATACTCCCTATACGTCAAGAAAAGGCCGATACTGAAAATCAGTCTGGCATGTGAACCGATACTCGGGAAATATACCACCAGATGGCCCGGAAAACTGATCGATGTGCTGTTCATCTTCGGTCTGCTGGGCGGTGCCGGTACGACACTCGGCCTTGCGACACCGATGATTGCAGCAGGTATGGAATCACTGTTCGGCATCGATGGAGAAGGGTCAGCTCTGCGGCTTGGGATTCTGGTTGCAGCGACTGTGATTTTTGCGGTCAGCTCCTACTCGGGACTCAAGCGCGGCATCAAAGTGCTCAGCGACATCAACCTGTGGCTGACATTCATTCTGCTCGGGTTCGTCTTCATTGTCGGACCGACGGTCTTCATCATGGAGACGACGGTTTCAAGTGTCGGCCTCATGATCAAGGACTTCTTCAGGATGGCTACATGGCTTGAACCGTTCGGCGGCTACAACAATGTTCCTGAAACATCGTTCCCACAGAGCTGGACCGTGTTCTACTGGGCATGGTGGCTCGTCTATGCGCCATTCGTCGGACTCTTCATTGCGCGGATTTCGAAAGGCCGCAGACTGAAGGAAGTCGTGCTCGGCACACTGCTTTATGGCACGCTCGGCTGTGCGCTGTTCTTCGGCATCCTCGGAAACTACGGCCTATGGCTGGAACTTTCCGGAACATTCTCCGTCACAGAAGTGCTCAATAACCAAAGTGGGGAAGCGGCAATTATGGCAGTCATCGGCCAGCTGCCATTCGGCAAGCTGACCACAGCGGTATTCGTACTTACTGCACTCATCTATCTGGCGACTACATTCGACTCCGGTTCCTACATCCTTTCTGCAACGACTCAGACCGAAGTCGATGGGGAGCCGTACAGATGGAACCGCCTCTTCTGGGCATTCGCACTATCCGTACTGCCGTTCTCGCTGATGCTCATCAGCGGTGAGGACTCACTCGGCCTGCTGCAGACGGCATCCATTGTGGCCGGTGCGCCTCTGATCATCATATTCGTCATGCTGATGATATCGTTCATACGGACGCTCGGCGACGACCGGGTCAAGCTCGAAGAGCGGCATAGGGCACATAAGGAAAAAGAAAGAAGAACACTCTCCATTTCGTATGCCAAGCGCGACAAGTGGTGGGAATAGTATAAGGAAAGCTCCGGAATTTTAAAATTCCGGAGCTTTTTTGTGTGGAATGGGGTGGCGGGTGGAGTATTGGACGTTAATTCACACTCGGAACCGCTGCGACTGCAAGTTGGCATGTTGATGCCCACCCATCTCCAGCAACCCAACTCAGACATACACCTCTCCGCCAATGATGGTGTGCTTCAGGTCGGCATCCTCATCATAGATGACAAGGTCGGCATCGGCGCCTCTCCTGATTACACCTTTCGAATCCGTTAGGCCGAGTTCGACTGCTGGATTGTAGGCGGTCATCCTGACGATATCGGTCCATCCGCAACTTGTGAATTCACGCATGTTCCTGACGGCCTGCTTCATGGTGAGTACGCTGCCCGCAAGTGTACCGTCAGCGAGCCTGGCTTCTTTTCCGGCTACATGGACGGTCTGGCCGCCGAGGTCATATTCTCCATCCGGCAGCCCTTGGGCCCTCATGGCATCGGTGATCATGACGAGGCGGTCGGGTGTGATGACATCATATGCAAGCTTCACCATTTCCGGTGTGGAATGGATGCCATCGGATATCAATTCGACATAGGCATCCGACATGTAGGAGAATCCGACGGTGCCGGGTTCACGGTGGTGAAGCCCACGCATGCCATTGTATAGGTGGGTCACATGGGAGAGGCCGAGTGCCTGGGCCTGCTTCAAGGTTTCAAATGTAGCGTCGGTGTGGCCGGCGGAAGGGATGATGTCGAGTGCCTTCAATGCATCGAGGAATTCCCCATCATCCTCTTCCGGGGCATAGGTGATCAGGCGGATCTGATTTCCGGAAATATTCTGCAGATGATGGATGGTGTCACTGTCCGGATCGAGTATATGTTTTGGATCCTGGGCGCCGGGATGCTTTTTTGAAATGAAGGGCCCCTCCTGATGGATGCCGAGCATTCTGGCACCGGAGACATATTTATAATCTGCAAGGTTCATGAGCGCCCGCTCGATGTCTTCAATCGGCGCAGTCATTGTAGTGGCAAGGAAGGAAGTCGAACCGGTTCCCGGGAGATGTTCGGAAATCTTTTCTATATACTCCATGTCTGCATCCATGGCGTCCACCCCGTCTGCACCATGGATGTGCATCTCTATGGCACCGGGCAGTACATTCATCCCTTTGGCATCGATGACCTCCCCGACTTCCGGACAGCTGTCCATCGGGCCGAAATCTTCAATCCTGCCATCGGTGCACAGCAGCCAATGGTCCTCAAGCCTCTCTTCATGTGTTGTCAGGCATGCATTTTTAATCAGGAGCCGCATAGTCCTTTCATCCTTTCCATAATCATTTGTAATCTTATTATAGTATATATGAAATAAATTCCTATACATTGATGCATAGCCATGTGCTATATTGGATGTAAGCATTTACATAAAAAGGGTGAAGGAGGATTTACATGTTACGTTATATACAGAATATGGGACGTGCTTTCATGCTTCCGGTCGCAGTACTTCCGGCTGCAGCACTACTGCTCGGCATCGGCTACGCGATCGACCCTGAGGGATGGGGCGGGGGCAGCGCCATTGCCGGTATGTTCATCAATGCAGGCGGTGCGATTCTCGATCATCTCGCGATTCTTTTTGCGGTGGGGCTCGCCTTCGGCATGTCGAAGGACAAGAACGGGGCAGCGGCACTCGCAGGCCTCGTATCATTCCTTGTCGTGACGAATCTCCTGAGTGCAGATTCTGTGGCACTGCTGCGCGGTGTTGAAGTCGAAGAGGTCGGGGAAGCTTTTGGCGTCATTGAAAACAACGTATTCCTCGGAATCATCACAGGGCTGATCAGTGCAGCGCTCTACAACCGTTTCAGTGGCACGAAACTGCCGGATTATCTGGCATTCTTCAGTGGACGGCGTGCCGTTCCGATCATCGCAGTGTTTGTCATGATCCTGCTCAGCGGCATACTCTACTTCGTATGGCCGCTGCTCTATAACGGACTGTTCAGCTTCGGTGAATGGATCAGTGGAATGGGGGCCCTTGGTGCAGGCATCTACGGATTCTTCAACCGTCTCCTGATTCCGACAGGCTTGCACCACGCATTGAACTCGGTGTTCTGGTTCGATACGGTGGGCATCAACGACATCGGAAACTTCTGGGACAATGCCGGTGAACAGGGCATCACCGGACGCTATCAGGCCGGGTTCTTCCCGATCATGATGTTCGGCCTGCCGGGCGCGGCGCTTGCCATGTACCATACGGCGAAGACGGAATACAAGAAGGCGGCGGGCTCGATCCTGCTTGCTGCCTCCCTGACGGCCTTCCTTACAGGAGTGACGGAGCCGCTTGAATTTTCATTCATGTTCCTTGCACCACTGCTCTACTTGGTGCACGCACTGCTGACAGGGCTTTCCCTGTTCATTGCAGCATTGTTCGAATGGACGGCCGGATTCGGCTTCAGCGCAGGACTCATCGACTTTGTGCTGAGTACACAGGTGCCGATTGCCAACCAGCCATATATGCTGCTCGTCCAGGGTCTGGTGTTCTTTGTCCTCTACTACTTCATCTTCAGGGTCATCATCAAAGCGATGGACCTCAAGACACCAGGACGCGATGATGCGGTACTTTCCGCGGAAGCACCGGCTGGAGCCGAAGAAGGGGAGGACCTCAAGACCTCCCATGACGACAGGTACTCCCGCAAGGCCGACCAGATCCTGATTGGCCTCGGCGGCAAGGACAACATCGATACGGTCGACTATTGTACGACACGCCTCAGGGTGAATGTCCATGATGATTCATTGATTGATGAAGATCAAATCAAGTCATCAGGGGCACACGGCATTGCGAAACCAGGCAAAAATAATGTGCAGGTCGTGGTGGGGACGGAAGTCGAACATGTTGCTGAAGAAATGAAGCGTCTCCTATAGATATATGCAGGGCACCTCTTGGAGGGGCCCTGTTATATTCTCTACCGGTTTAGTATATAATGGAGGAAAGAAAGCATAGAGGAGGAGCTTGATGTTTAATTTTCACCATCCAGTCGAGATCAAATTTGGGGAAGGGATCATTTCCCAGATCAATGAAGTTGCAGAAGCCAAAGACTACAGCCGCATCATTGTCGTATCGTCGAATTCCCAGATGAAGAACGGCACCACAGAGTTCATCAATACACAGCTTGGCGAGCGCGTAAAAGCGACCGTTTCCGACATCGAACCGAATCCGACCCTGCAGAATGTCGGCACAATCGTAGACGCGATGAACCAGCATAATGCCCACGCCGTAGTGGCCGTCGGGGGCGGATCAGCCATGGATGCCTCGAAGGCTGCCGCTGCTGCATACATGCAGGGGATTGCGATGGAAGACCTGCTCGAACATGACGACTTTACACGGGCACTGCCGGTCATAGCGATACCGACCACGAGCGGTTCAGCATCCGAAGTCACTGCAGCCAGCATCATCAGCGACAAGGAAAAGGAACTTAAAGTGCCATTGATCGGTCCGGCACTCTATCCGCAGACGGCCGTGGTCGATCCCGAGCTGACACTGACATGTCCTCCAGGCGTCACTGCGGTATCGGGGATAGACATCCTTTGCCATGCGCTCGATTGCCTGGGTTCGGTCAAGCACAATCCCGTGTCCGACGCGTTGGCGATCCGTGCGTCGAAGCTCGCATTTGAAAATCTGCTTGCTGCCTACACGGAGCCATCCAACAGGGAGGCACGCAATAATCTCTCGCTGGCGAGCATGCTGGCAGGCATGGCGTTCAGTCAGACCGGCACTTCGGGCTCGCATGCAACGAGCTACTACCTGACTTCCCATTATGGGGTGCCGCATGGCGAAGCGTGTGCATTCACGATGGATGCATGGTTTGTGATCAACGCAGAAGCGAACCCTGAAATTCAACAGCATGCCAGAGACATCGGTTTTGATGATGCAGAGGCATTGAGTGAAGCATTCAATGCCTTGAAGCGTGAGATGGGGCTTGCGATGACATTCGAAGACCTCGGCATCAGCCGGGAGGATATTCCGCAGATTGCAGAAGAAAGCATGCAGCCTGCAAATATGAAGAATAATATTGCACAGCTGTCCAAAGATGAAATTATCGGGATGCTTGAAAAGAAATAGGGGTGATGCCATGAAGAAGCGTGTCTGCCTGGTATTTTTCCTATCAATCCTAATGATGGCGGGGTGTGGCGGCATGGAAGAAAAGTCGGACTATCTGGTTGGTGTCAGGGGAGAGCTGACTGAAGAAGACCTCGATTCGGCCGGTCTGGAACCTGATGATGTCAAACAGCGCTTTTCGAT
This sequence comes from Salinicoccus roseus, assembly GCF_003814515.1. Lineage (NCBI taxonomy): Bacteria > Bacillati > Bacillota > Bacilli > Caryophanales > Staphylococcaceae > Salinicoccus > Salinicoccus roseus. The sequence goes on along the minus strand of NZ_RKQJ01000003.1, from coordinate 85,049 downwards.
GATGAAGGTGTATGTCATTTCAATGTCGGAAGAAGAGGCCGAGAAGATGGAACGCTTGGATAAGGTGAATTATGTCGAACTGGACCAGGAAGTGAATGTGCCTGATCCTCCGGGTGAGAAATGACTTCGATGAAGCCTGATATCCGGCGGCCCGAACCGAAAGACGCACCAGCCATCGCACGGATCTGCCGTAACGGATGGAAACAGACGGTGGAAGGTCTGCTCTCCCGAAGCCACCAGCATGAAACCGTCCAATTCTGGTATGGTGAAAAGAAGGTCATGCAGGATATCGGAAGAGGCCGCTACAGCTATGTAGCCGAACTCGATGGTGCAGTGGTGGGCGTAATCGGAGGCGGCAGGGCTTCCGTCCGGAGCGGGGAGATATATGTATTCTATGTGGATGAAGCCCATAGGTATAAGGGCATCGGTCGAATGCTCCTTGACCGCCTGACGGAGGATCACAGGAATAAAGGTCTGGTGGAGCAGTGCGTTTCCGTGCAGGAGGGCAACCGGCATGGCCAGCCCTTCTATGAGGCCAGGGGCTTCGAGTACATCGGAAAGAAATCGCAGAGGACGGGAACGGGTGAAGTGCAGATTTCACTGAGGTTCAGACGTCATATATAAGAAGCGCTGGGGCAGATGATCTACCCCAGCGCTTCTATTTCCTCCCTGGCAATCTGTATATGGTATGCCAATTTGTCGTCCAAGTCTTCGAGCAGGAATGCAGCTTCGCATTTGGTCAGGTGCTCTCTGGCAGGCTTGGGGTCCCTCAACGCGATGTAGATCAGTGTCATCAGGTGATGTGTTTTGCCCAGATAGAACATGGAGTTGTTTTCCTGGATGCGGATGAGCAGCTTGTAGCATACTTCCAGGGCTTGGACATAGGAATGATTATTGTAGAGGCATGAGGCGTAGCCGTAGTGGAGCTGCTTGATCATGAAGCGCTCGAAACCGTCCACACGTGGGAAATCGAGAATGCGGTTCCTGTGCTTCTGATAGAGGGCCAGTGCCTCATCATCCCGGTCCGTGACGATATAGAGGTCACCAAGGGCGTTGATGATCTCCAGTTCCAGCGACTTTATGTTTTTGGTTTCCTCCATGAGTTCGAGGAGGATCTTTTCGGCCTGCACATACTTATCGTCATTCCTTAAGTCGATTGCCGTGTATGTGCGGTAGAGCCGGTCATAGTTGCGGTATTTCAGATCGAAGCCGGGCTTTTCATTAATCGTTTTCTTGGCATCCTGAAGGGTCTGTTTGAGCATCTCCGGATGCTTGAAATAGACATAGTCCCGCAGCTTGTCGAGATAGTAGTCGATCAGTGCGTATTCGGATTCTTCATCTATGAAAAGCGTCTGCATGCTGATGCTGAGGCGCTGGCACAGTTTGTAGAGCACTTCCGCTGTAATTGCCGTATCTCCCCGTTCAAAACGGTAGATCGTCGTCATCCCGCATATCCCCTCCGAAACTTCTTTGTGGGTTAGACCTTTTTGTTGTCGAATTTCCTTGAAGCGTTCATAATATCTCATCGGTATCCTCCCCAATCAGTGAATGTTCACAATTTTTGCATATGTGAATATTGATAGAATATTTGGAATGATGCATAATATATTTATAAACATTGAAGGCGGTGATGGCATGAAAAAGATTATCAGTGCTTTGGTAGTGAGTACAATTCTATTTGGCTCATTCTCAGTAGTCAATACTTCTACAGCAGAAGCGAGTGTTGTAAAAGCTGGCTATGAAGAAGTTGGAACTTTTGGTAAAGGTTCTGGTTACCTTCCTGATGGTAGGCCAGCCCCTATCAATGTTTATTAGCAACTTCTAGTAAGTTCATTTTTTCCTTACCCTTAATTGGATTCCCTCTGCCCCGAAATGCACCCGACCTCTTAATAATTTTGGGCAGAGGGTCTTTTTTTTGTTCCAAATGAGGTCAGGTTAAATTTTTAGGACAAGATAATAATACCATATACTATATATTAAACTCGACTGTGAAGGGGAGATCCGGCGCAGTCTTTTTGTTATAATGGCCGTATTATAAAACTTTGGAGGATATCATGAAGAAATATATCAGAGTCGTTGGTGCTGTCATAGTGAATGAAAAGGATGAGATATTGTGTGCACAGAGGCCGGAAGGCAAGAACCTGGCGCTGATGTGGGAATTCCCGGGAGGCAAGATTGAAGCGGGTGAGGCACCGGCGGAAGCGCTGAAGCGTGAGCTGATGGAAGAGATGGAATGCGAAATAGAAGTGGGGGAGCGGATCACCACCACAGTGCATGACTATGACTTCGGAACGGTCGAACTGACGACATATTATGCGAAGCAGCTGTCGGGGGAAATCCAGCTCCTCGAACATATCGATATGAAATGGCTGTCACGCAAGGACATCGAAGCACTCGACTGGGCACCTGCTGACATTCCGGCCATCGAAATGATCAAAAATGGCAGCCCGGCGAAATAGGGCAGGGACCCGGTTCTTCGGAACCGGTTTTTATAGTGGATTAATATCGGAATTTTCAGTATAATGTTCCCTATACAAATTAAGGAGTGTTCTAATTAAATGAAAGTTTCCATAGTTGGTGCAGGCAACGGGGGAGTTGTAGCTGCAGCAGATCTGACCGCAAGAGGCCACGAAGTGACGCTGTACCACTCCCTCCAGGCGTTGAAGGACCCCCATGAGGACATCATGCAGGGTAAAGTGAATTTCAAGGGTGAGGCACTATATTTCCACAAATTCACCCAAGATCCGTTCGAAGCGGTGAAGGATGCAGAAGTGATCATGACATGTCTGCCGACCCATATACTCGCGCAGATGTTCGAGGAACTCATCCCATATCTTGAGGATGGCCAGATGGTCTTCATAAATGGTGCAAGTGCGATGAACAGCATGATGCTCACCAATCTGTTGAAGGAGAAGCGTCCCGAGGTTTCGGTTCTGATCGGGGAATCGATGTCCCTGACATATGCTGCACGATATGACTATGAAGAAAACGATGCGGATATCATACTGAGGAGCAGGCACAACCTGTTCAGTGCATATCCGAGCAGTGATACTGAGAAGATGATGGAGAAGCTTGGCGTGCTCTATGATACGCTCGTACCGGCTGCGAACATCATTGAAACGGCATTGAACAACGGAAACCCGGAGAGCCATCCGGCCCCTTCCATATTGAATACGGGCTTCATCGACAATCATGGTGAGGAGTTCTACCTCTACCGCGATGGGGTGACCCATCATACGGTCAAAGTGATCGAAGCGATAGATGAAGAGCGCCAGAAGATATGCGAGGCCCTCGAATTTGAAGCGCTGGACAAATCCGCGCGTTCGGAAAGGAGCACCTATTTCGAGCCGGGCAAGCCGCTTAAGGAGCAGTACAACGAAAGTCCGGTACTGAAGGATCTGGTAGGTCCCGTGACGCTGAACAACCGTTATGTTGTCGAGGATGTGGGCTATGGCCTCGTCCTGTGGAAGAGCATTGCTGAAGCGGTGGATGTGGAGACACCTTCGATCGACTCCATCATCCACCTGACTTCACTGATGCTTGAAGTTGATTTCACGCGGGAGGGACTGACGCTTGAGAAGATTGGTCTGGACGGCACAAAGGACCTGAACGCACAAGTATAGAAATATCCCCGGCTCTTCAAGAAGCCGGGGATATCCATTCTATTCGTTCTTATTGTGGATGATGGTTTCAGCACCGCGGTTTTCGGCAATTTCCTTTGCCCGACTGATTGCGTCATTCTTATTGTCGTATGTGTTGCTCGGACGTTTTGCCCCCTTGGTCTGGACTTTCCATTCATCGTCCTCAAAGAAGACCTCCACATTATTGTCTGCAATCTTGCCTCCCTGTGAACCGGGATCCTTTTCATGGTCTGTGACTTTTTCATCCTTGAGTTCATCCAGTTCCTTCTGGGAAGCATCCTGGTACCATTCCTGGGCCTGCTCGGTGCCGATCGGGATGGCACGGCCTTCGTCGTAGCCTTCCTCAAGCAGGGCATTGATGATGTCAATCGCCTTTTTACGCTCCAGCTTCTCCATGTTCTTCAAAGAATCCGGATAGTCGTTCATTGTATAAGGCATCTCCATTTCCCCTTTCATCAATATTTAGTATTATAGTACCCATACAGAGGAAAGTTAAAGGTGATAATATGCTGTTTACATTTACCGTAACATCCAAAGTGAGGGAAGAGTACATCAATATCGATGCACTTGTCGAAGAAGCGCTCGAAAAGAGCGGGGTCGAAGCGGGCATCATGGCGATATTCACTCCGCACACGACGGCCGGAATCACGATCAATGAAAATGCAGACCCTGATGTGACACGTGACCTGGTCTATGGAATGAACATGACGTTCGACAATAAGAAGGAGTACAGGCATGCAGAGGGCAATTCGGACTCCCATATGAAGTCCTCGTTGACGGGTGCCAGCGAGACCCTGATCATAGATGGCGGCGAAGTTATCTATGGCACATGGCAGAGTACCTATTTTGCCGAGTTCGACGGACCGAGGGACCGCAAGGTGCACATCAAAGTGATTGAAGGGTAGAAATAAAAAAACCTGCACCTTGTGGATGCAGGAAAAATAGGAGAAATTTTTAAGAAAATGGAATAGGTTAGTTAATAGTGATTAACTACTATTATAATACTGAATTTTCAGATAAATATCAACCCTCTTTCAAAAGTTTTTGAATGAATTTTAGATTCTCAGGGTAGAGGGGTTAAAATAATTCATGGAGGTCAATATGGAATTCATAAAATCATTGCTCAGTTTCCTGCTTAAATTGATTCTTGTACTTATTCTGGTGGGCACAGCCGGAGTGGCCATCCTCGCCTTCTTCCTGAAGAAGGATGTCGATGAGATCAAGGAATTCACCGAGAAGCTCAAGCATGAGCTGGAAGCGGAAAATAATTAGATTAAAAAAAGCTGACCCCCGGTCAGCTTTTTTTGATGGTGCAGGATCACGCGATCCCGTTTCCAGTCTATTCGTTCAGCACACGGTCCAATACTTCAATGTTATCCTGCATGATGGACTGGTAGGTGGCTTCCGGGTCATCTTCGTCATTCAATACAGAGAGGTTGTGGAACTCGAGTGGCTCTGTGTCGGTCTCTTCACGTATCGTGTCGGTGATTTTTGAAGTGATGTTCTGCTCGTAAAGGATATAAGGTATTTCCTTGGCTTCAATATCCTCGATGATCTGGGTCAGTTCCTGCTGTGAAGGCTCCTGGTTGTTCAATCCGGATATCCCGACCTGCTCGAAATGGTATCTGTCGGCAAGGTAGCCGATGGATTCATGGGAGATGTAGACGGTGTCACGGAGGGGGGCTTCTGTAATGGAGGCAAGTTCCGCATCAATGTCAGTCAGTTCCTGTTCCAGCGCTTCGAAGTTTTCAGTGTAGTCCGAAGCGTTGTCGGGATCCATTTCCACAAGCTGGTCTTTAATGGCCGAGGCCATTTCTATAGAAAGGTTGGGATCGAGCCAGATATGGGGATCTGTACCATTTCCGTGTCCGTGGTCTTCATGTCCTTCTTCACTTTCGTGGTCATGTTCGTCTTCATGACCTTCTTCAGCTTCCTCATGTTCATGATCGTGCTCAAATGCCTCTTCAGGGATACCTTCGGCGGCCGGGAAGAATACAGTATGATCTTCCACTGCCCCCCGGATCTTTTGGGAGACCGGATCGAGGTCATCCGCCGTATAGATGAAGAGGTCGCCTTCTGCATATTCGAGCATATCCTTCTGAGTAGGTTCATAAGTATGGATGTCGGCACCGTTCGGGTAGATGGTCTCGACCGAAACAGACCCGCCGCCGATCTGCTCGGCGAAACTCTTCAATGGGAATACGGTCGTATAGATTGTCAGTACATCATCGTCTGTTTCATTGGAATCTGTAGTCGATGAACCGCATGCAGCGAGGGCCATCACCAAAAGGGCCATCAAGCCCGGGAATAGATATTTTTTCATAATGTACTCCTTCATAACGTAATGATTACGATTTAAAATTATATCGTAATGATTTCGATTAGGCAAGTGCAATTTTAAATTTTAGGCCCTTTCCACAAAAGTGTTGAAAAAATATCGATAAACCTTTAAAATGGTTAAGGCGGTTCAATGTTGATGAGGAACCTGTTATCATTGAAGACCATCGTTTCATCCCCCGGGATGATCAACTGGCCAGTTGAAACGGAGTCCGGGTCAGCTTCCAACAAGCCCCTGGACATGGTATAATAGCAACATTATCCCAATTTGGATGTTCCTCACCGCAAAGCGGAACAGGTAATGAATAAAGGAGGCGTAACTGATGAGAGTAAATGTAACTTTGGCTTGCACTGATTGTGGAGATCGTAACTATATTACGACTAAAAACAAAAGAAACAATCCTGAGCGTATTGAAATGAAGAAATACTGCCCAAGATCCAATAGCTATACAATCCACCGTGAAACAAAGTAACGGGGATGCCGCCCATCGGGCGGCTTTTTTATTTTGTCATAAAGGTGGCGCTTTTGGGTGTATGCTTCGATCTGTAGTGTGGTATATTGGGATAAAAAGGGTATGAAGGAGCGCATTTTTATGACAACGATTATGGATGGCAAAGCAGTTGCGGCACATTTATCAGAAGGGATCCAGCATGCTCTCGAAGAATCGCATAAGCATGGGATCCAGCCGAAGGTCGCCTTTGTGAGGGTGGGGGACCTGTCGGATTCCATCTCCTATGAACGGGCGGCTATGAAAAGGTTCGAGAAGCTGTCCATCGAGACGGAACAGTACCACTTTCCGGAGGATATTTCCGCCAGGGCCTTTCTGACGAAATTCAGGGAGATCAATGAGGATTATTCGATAAATGGCATACTGCTTCTGCAGCCGCTTCCCGAGCACATCGATATGAAGCGGGTGGTGGAACTGATGAACCCGATGAAGGATATCGATGGGATGACGCCTTTCAACCTCGGTCAGGTATTGACCAATGAGAAGAACAGGCTTGAACCATGTACACCGGCGGGTGTGATGGAGATGCTTGATTTCTATGACATAGATCTGAAAGGGAAGAACGTGACAGTCGTTGGAGCGAGTGCCGTAGTCGGCAAGCCGCTCTCACTGCTGTTCATGAACCGGGATGCGACGGTGACGACATGCAACCTCTATACCGATGACCTGGTGGCCAAATGCAGCAATGCAGATGTCATCGTCAGTGCAGCCGGTGCGATGAACCTGATACGCGCCGAGCATGTGAAGGAGGGGGCGATCGTCATCGATGTCGGCATCAACTTCAACGATGAAGGAAAGATGGTCGGCGATGTCGATTATGAAGGAGTAAAGGACAAGGCCTCCTATATCACGCCTGTTCCCGGCGGCGTCGGAGCGATTACGACGACCGTCCTCGCCTATCATCTGATGATGGCAACCGACTATCAGAAGGAACCGGTCCTCTTCCTGGAACGCTAGAGAAAAGCCATGCAGAAAATTTTCTGCATGGCTTTTCTGATATCACGCTACAGCATGGTGATGTCCAGAATGTCTATGAATGAAATGAATGTCATTTCGGCATCATCGTCCGGATGATGGCCGATCAGCACCATGCTCCATGTATCGACCTGGACGAGTCTGAGTTCGGCATGGAAACGGAAGCCATCGTAGTAATATTCGACATCTACACACCGTTTCTCATGCAGCGCCTTCTTCAGGATGTGGTTCATCTCATCCAGCCGGTCATCGGACAGGACCGGCCGCTCGATCCGGGTCTGGTCCTTGATCATCCGGTCGACCCTTTCAAACTGTTCGGGCATGGTGGCGAAGGGCGCCCATTTGATCATCCCGCGCCCCTGTGGAATATTGGAGTCGAGTTCATCCATCGGCATATCGCGGTAGTCCATCTGCATCCCCCCTCATTGTCCTGTGCCTCTGCCAATTCCAATTATACGAACATGTGTTCGCTTTTTCAAGTGGAATTTATCTTTTCATTTAGGGTATGGGAGAGGGTATGCTACTATAATAGAAAAAGATGGAGGAGGAATCAGCATGATCGGGTACGTCGGTACTTATACAAAAGAGCATGGAAAAGGGATATACAAGTTCAATCTGGACACGGAAGCAGGAAAACTGACCGCCGTGGAAGAGGCGGCGGAATCTCCAAACGCGACCTATCTGGATATCGAAAACGACCGCGTATATGCAGTGAAGAAGGGCAAGACGAAGGCGGGCATCGCCACATTCGAAATCAGCGATCTCGAGACGGGGGAGCTGCGCTTCATCGAAGACTGCCTGGAGGAAGGCGCTTCAGGCTGCCATCTGACGCTCACTTCAGATCAGAATTATATAGTGGATGCGGTCTACCTCTCCGGGGAAATCAGGCTGTACCGCGTGGATGAACGTGGCGTGGCATCAGAGCGTCTGGATATTTTCCAAGTGGAGGGCGATGGCCCCCATGAACGCCAGGACAATCCCCACTCCCATTTCGTCACTGAAACGCCGGATAAGAGATACATCGCAGCGGTGGATCTCGGGGCGGACAAGATTGTGACGCTTGAGATCAGGGACGACAAGCTGCATAAGATTTCGGAATGCACGGTTGCGGCAGGGAGCGGGCCAAGGCATCTGGTTTTTGACGACAGCGGCACCCATGCCTATATTTTCACTGAGCTTTCCAACGAAGTGATCGTCGCCAACTATCATGATGGGGAATTCTTCCCTGTGGAGACATATTCCGCACTTCCCGAATCATTCGAAGGACATTCCCAGGGCGCTGCAATCCGCAAGCATCCGAATGGGAAATACATCTATGTATCGAACCGCGGCCATGACAGCATCGCCGCATTTGAAATCATTGAGGAGGGCAAAGCGCTGAAACGCCTCCAGATCGAGTCCACGAACGGGGACTGGCCGAGGGACTTCAACCTCACACCGGATGGGGACTATCTGATATGTGCCCACGAGCGTTCCCACAACCTTGTACTGTTCAGGGTGAATGACGACGGCACCATCGAACGGCAGGAAGGCGAACTGGAAGTGCCGGAAGGCGTCTTTGTCGGATTCGTCTAAATGAACAGTAGAGGCATATGGGCTGTCCTGGTTCTGATGGCAGTTGCGGTCGGATTGCTTTTTCTGCCGCTGGCGGACCGGACGAGCGGTTCCGAGCGGGTGATCGTCGACCATACACTCGAGGAGATCGTCCATCCCGGGTGCTACGACCAGGCGGAACTCACAAACTATATCGATGAGGTGTCATTCTCCAGGGCGACGGACGAGCTGGGATACCGGATTGAGGATGAATGTTCAAAGGAGCGTCTTCAGGAAGGCAAGGAGAGTGTAATAAGTAAAATATTTAATTGATTCAAGTATGCTGATAATATTGATTTTTCAGAAAACTGATGATATTATTTGTTCATACCATTTTTTCATTCTTTCAACTATTTTTGGAATTGCCTTCCATAGGAAAACCCCGCCACACTGAAATGTGGCGGGGTTTTCTGATGTCATTTTATTTTTATGTCGTCATACTTCGAGTCGCGGATGGCGTAGGAGACGTATGGGCAGGTCGGCTGGACCTTCTTGCCGTCCTCACGTGCCATTTCAACCACTTCATCCACCAGGTCCTTTGCCAGTCCCCTGTTGCGGTGGCTTGGCTTCGTGTAGGTGCTGGTCACATCATAGTACTCCTCATGATTGTTGTAGATGAGTTCCGCAACGACTTCGTGTCCTTCTTCCAGATAAAGTCTGCCATCTTCCTTCTTCAGCATATAGATGCCTCCTTATGACAATGCTTTTGTAATCTGTGGTACTACCTGCTTCTTGCGTGATACGACACCTTCAAGAACCGCCGAATTCTCATCAAGGGCGACATCGAACGCCTTTTCGATGGATTTGGCGTGGGCGCCGAGTGCGAGGACCCTGGAGTTGGAGTTCAGGATGTCCGTGACTACAAGTACGAAAAGATCGTAGCCATCCTTCTCAATCTGTTCATTGATGGCAGATTCGAGTTCTTCCTTGCGCTCGAAGACTTCATCCACATCCACAACGTTGACCTGGGCGATGCGGGTAGAACGCTCACCCATCTCGAATGTCTTTGCATCACCGGTGATGAGTGCCTCTGCAGACTTGTCGCTTGTGGACGCGCCGGCCTTCAGCATTTCGATGCCGTATTCCTCGAGGTCGACTTCCGCGGTCTCCTTCAATGCTTCGGCAGCTTTCCTGTCCTCTTCAGTCGTAGTCGGTGATTTGAACAGCAGTGTATCCGAGATGATTGCGGAAAGCATGAGTCCTGCCATCTCCCTGGAGATGGTGAGGTCGTTTTCCGCATATATCTTCTTCAGGATCGTCGCCGTACAGCCGACGGGCTCTGCACGATAGTAGAGCGGGGACTCCGTACGGAAGTTGGATATGCGGTGATGGTCGTACACTTTCAGTATGTCGGCATTCTCGATGTTCTCTGCGGACTGCTGGAACTCATTGTGGTCCACCAGGATGACCGGTGCATCGTCTTCGAGCGGTTCGAGCATTGCCGGGGCTTCGACACCGAAGTGGTCGAGCGCATACTGCGTCTCAGGATTGACTTCACCAAGGCGCCGGGCTGCAGCGTCATTGCCGAGCTGCTGCTCGATGTCCGCAGTGACGAGTGCGGAAGTGATCGTATCCGTATCCGGGTTCTGGTGTCCGAAAATTTTTGTCTGGGTCATGTTTCATTCTCCTTTTGATATGTTATTACTCTTCCCATTTTATCATTGTAGTATGCATCCTTCTACGGTTCTACAGTGGCACCGAGTGCATTTTTGAAATGATCGAGTGCGCTCTCATGTCCCGCCGGGTTGAAGGAGGCGACGCATGAGGCGGGGACGACGATGCCATAGCCGTTGTTGTAGGCGTCCACGGCGGTGTGCATGATGCATATGTCGGTCACAAGACCGGTCAGCGTCACGGTGTCGACCTTCCGCTCCTGGAGCAGCTGGTTGAGGGGTGTGCCGGCAAATGCGCTGTAGCGGCGCTTGTCGATGAAGAAGATATTCTGTTCATCCTTGATTTCCTCGTAGACATCATGGACCCTGCCATAGAGTGCACGTCCCTCCGTCCCTTCTATGTTGTGGGGTGGAAACAGCTTCGATTCGGGGTGCAGGTCGTCCTGTTCGAAATGAAGGTCCATCATGAAGAATATCGGCTGACAGGCTTCGTGGGCCTCACGGATCCTGTCCACGATGGCCGCCTCGATTGCCTGGGCGGCTTCTCCTGCGGTCAACTTACCGTCGGGTGCTGCAAAATCATATGAATAGTCGATGACGAGCAGTGCATTGTTCATCTGTAATCCTCCTTGTGCTTCATTATTTTCATATCCATTATGCCACATCCCGGCGCCTATACATAAATGATATATTCAGCAGGGTGATGATGGCGATGGCGATCGTGAAGAAGATGAAGTAGTAGTTCCCGCCCGAGGCGGTGATGATGTACCCGCCGATGACAGGTCCGACGATGCTGCCGAGGCTGAACATGATACCCGCCATCAAATTGCCCGCCGGAAGGTTGGACTTCGGTGTGATGTCCGTCATGTAGCTGATGCCTAAGGAGTACATGGAGCCGACGAAGACGCCGGCGAGTATGAACAGCATCACCAGCATGGCGAAGGAGCTGCTGTAGAGTTCCATGAACAGGAACGTCACACCTCCGAGCACGAGCAGTACGGTGATGAGCCGGCTGCGTCCGACGCGGTCCCCGAGCGCACCGATCGGCACCTGCAGGAGTATGGCGCCGAAGCTGAAGGCAGGCAGTATCCAGGTGATGTCGGAAATGGTGAATCCATTCCTGACTGCAAAGACGGGGAAGTTGCTGTTGAGCGATGCCTCGAAGATGCCGAACAGCATCGGGAACAGGAAGGCGATCCAGCTCGTTGCGAGCACAGCCTTGAAATTCCTGAAGGTATTGAACAGCGTGATGGGCGCGCCGGAATCGACCGGCATCGCATCTTCAGCCCCCTTCAGCAGGAAGATGAGCGGCCAGCCCATCATGGTGAGTACGCCCGAGACGACGAAGGGCAGCGGTTCCCAGATGACCACGAGCTCGCTGATCTTCGGTCCGATCATGAAGCCGAACGAGAAGAACAGGCCATAGAAGGCGATGACACGTCCGAGCTTGTGCTGCGGGGTGCTCTGGGTCAGCCATGTCTGTGTACTGAAATGGAGCACATTGTCGCCGACTCCGACGAGGAGGCGGAGCAGGAACCAGATCCATATCGATTCCAGAACCGGGAACAGCAGCATGGATATGCCGACGATGACCCCTCCGGCGATGATCATGGGCCTGAAGCCGTATTTCCTGAGCGGTGCTTCGATGAATAGGGCGGACACGAGCACCCCTATGTAGAGTCCTGAGGCATGCAGTCCGTTGAGAGTGGCATGCACTTCCCGGTTCTCCAGGATGAAGGAGATGAGGGGGAGGAGCATGCCCTGCGAGAATCCGGATATGCAGACGATCAGGGAGAGGATGACGAAGCGTGCCCTGAAACTTGCAAATTTCATGGTATTCCTCCAATGATATTTATGTTGGTATGGAATTTGGTTGTGTTAGAATGATTATAACTGATTTGGAGCACTTCATGGAGGGACTGTAGAAAATGTATCAATTTGAAGATGACAGTTTTATGCTGCACACGGATCTGTATCAGATCAATATGGGCAAGACCTACCTGGAACAAGGGCTGGGGAACCGGACTGCCGTGTTCGACCTTTATTTCAGGAGCATGCCGTTCGATAATGGCTATGCGGTATTCGCCGGCCTCGAGCGCATCATCAATTTCCTCAAGAATCTGAGGTTCACGGAATCGGATATCGAGTATTTGAGGTCCATCGGATATGAGGAGGACTTCCTGGCATATTTGAAGGATCTGCGCTTCACCGGAAAGGTGCGCGCCGTACAGGAAGGCGAGCTTGTATTCGCCAATATGCCGCTTGTCCAGGTGGAGGCGCCGATCATCGAAGCCCAGCTCGTCGAGACCGCACTCCTCAATATCGTCAATTTCCAGACGCTGATCGCAACGAAGGCGAGCCGCATCCGGCAGCTCGTGCCGGACAGCATCCTGATGGAATTCGGCACACGCCGGGCGCATGAGTTCGATGCGGCACTCTGGGGTGCCCGCGCTGCCATCATCGGCGGGTTCGACGGGACAAGCAATGTACGGGCTGCGAAACTCTTCGGCCTGAATGCAAGCGGTACACATGCCCATGCCATGGTCCAGGCGTATGGCGACGATTACGATGCCTTCAAGGCCTATGCAGAGTCGCATAAGGACTGCGTCTTCCTCGTCGACACTTTCGATACGCTGAAGTCCGGCGTGCCGAACGCGATCAAGGTGGCCAAAGAGTATGGGGACAAGATCAATTTCATCGGCATCCGACTTGATTCCGGCGATATCGCATACCTTTCCAAAGAGGCGCGGAAGATGCTGGATGAGGCGGGCTTCCATGATGTGAAGATCATCGTCTCGAATGACCTGGATGAAGTGACGATCCTGTCGCTCCTCTCCCAGGGGGCAAAGGTAGACAGCTGGGGCATCGGCACCAAATTGATTACAGCCTATGACCAGCCGGCGCTCGGCGCCGTCTACAAGCTCGTGGCCATCGAAAATGATGAAGGAGAGCTTGAGAACAGGATAAAGATTTCAGGCAACCCGGAAAAGGTGACGACACCCGGCAAAAAGAACATCCACCGGATCATCAACAAAAATACGGGGATGTCTGAAGGTGAATACATTACGCATTTTGGGGAAGAGATAAAGCAGGATGAGCCGCTGCTCATGTTCCACCCCATCCATACGATGAAAAGGAAGCTCATCCGCTCCTACAGGGCGGTGGAGCTTTTGAAGGACATATTCATAGATGGGGAGTGCGTGTATGAGCCGGAGAGTGTCGACACGATAAAACGCCGCCACGAGGAACGCCTCGGACTGCTCTGGGAAGAGTACAAGCGGTTCCTCAATCCAGAGGAGTACCCGGTCGACCTCTCCAGGGAGCTATGGCAGATCAAACAGGACCTCATCGAGGAATCAAGTAATAAAACATTGGAGTGATGTAGAAATGAGACCTTTACAGAAAGAGATTGTTGAACAATTCAATGTAAAACCGGAAATCGATCCTGCCACGGAGACGCGGGAGATCATCGATTTCATGAAGGACTATGTAAAGAACTATACATTCATCAAATCGTTCGTCCTCGGCATTTCGGGCGGACAGGATTCGACGCTGCTCGGGAAACTCGCCCAGATGGCCGTCGATGAACTGAACGAGGAAGTCGAGGGTGGCGGTTATGAATTCCATGCGCTGCGTCTGCCGTACGGCAAGCAGAATGACGAACAGGATGCCATCGATGCGGTCGAATACATCCAGCCGACTGTTTCCGCAACGATCGACATCCAGCCCAATGTGGATCAGAGCATCGCTTCATTGAAGGAAGCCGGATATGAACTGACGGACTTCCTGGAAGGCAACGAAAAGGCCCGTGAACGTATGAAAGCCCATTATGCAGTGGCTGCCGTGTCCGATGGTGTCGTGCTCGGAACGGACCATCCAGCCGAAGCCATCACAGGCTTCTATACGAAATTCGGCGATGGGGCAGCCGACCTTGTTCCGCTGTTCGGCCTGAACAAACGTCAGGGCAAGATGCTCCTCGAATATCTGGAGGCCCCTGAGCACCTGGCAAATAAGGTCCCTACGGCCGACCTGGAGGATGACAAGCCGATGCTCAGCGATGAAGAGGCGCTCGGTGTCAGCTACAAGGCGATCGACGACTTCCTGGAAGGCCGGGAAGTCTCGGATAAGGACTATGAGACCATCATCGGATGGTTCAAGAAGACCCAGCACAAGCGGGACCTCCCTTACCACCGCTACAACAAGCCTGCCTATGGAGAGAAGCAGGAGGAGTAGCTCTGCCTGTCGGCAGGAGAGGCATATTCAAGCAGAAAGAAAGGTAGAATAGAATGATAACAGCCATATCACAAAATCCGTGGCTGATGGTACTGGTCATCTTTGTCATAAACATCATCTATGTGAGTTTCCTGACGTTGCGTACCATCTCTACACTCAAGGGATACCGTTATACTGCAGCAATATTCAGCATTCTGGAAACGTTCGTATATGTCATCGGTCTCGGCCTGGTGCTCGAGAACCTGGACCAGTTCCAGAACGTCGTCGCCTACGCCCTCGGTTTCGGAGCCGGCATACTCGTCGGCCTGAAGATCGAGGAGAAGCTCGCCCTCGGCTACCTGGTCGTCAACGTGATCACATCGGAGATAGACAAGGATCTTCCGAAGAACCTCAGGGATTTGGGCTACGGTGTCACGCATGGCTATCAGTATGGGCGTGACGGTGAACGGATGACCCTGCAGATACTTACGCCGAGGAAATATGAACGGAAGCTCATCGCAACGATCAAGGAACTTGATGAACGGGCGTTCATCATCACGCACGAGCCGAAGAACATCAATGGCGGTTTCTGGACGAAGGGCGTCAGACGCAAGCGACTCAGAAACTATGAGCCTGAAAATGTAGAAGAAGTATTGGAGGAGATTTCCGAAGCAGGAGAATCGGAAAGTGATAAAGATGCCGAAAAAGAAAAAGTTTAAAGTGGAAGATGGGGAATCCCTGGAGGGATGCCTTGCGCGGATGCGGGAAGAAGGGTATCAGCCGGTCCGCCGCGTGGAGCGCCCAGTATTCATCGAGAAGGATGGCAGACGCATCGTCGACCATCAGGAAATTGTATTTGAAGGAAAAAAGATTGAAGAATAGACGGATATATTAATTATCCGTCTATTTTTTCGAACATTTTTATTTTATATCAAAAAAATGTTCGTTTTTTGATATGTTTTGTTATAATGGAGAGGAAATAAAACTAAGGAGCGTGTATGCATGATTTCTCGTTATTCCCGTGAGGAAATGTCAAAGATATGGACGGAAGAAAATAGGTTCAGAGCATGGCTGGAAGTGGAGATCCTCGCATCTGAAGCATGGGCGGAACTCGGTTACATACCAAAGGATGAAGTGCAGGAAATCCGCAGGAATGCCCGGATCGACGTGGACCGCATCAAGGAGATCGAAGCGGAGACGCGCCATGATGTCGTGGCATTTACACGCCAGGTGTCGGAGACGCTCGGCGAAGAAAGGAAATGGGTGCATTACGGCCTGACTTCGACCGATGTCGTGGATACAGCCCAGAGCTATCTCATCAAGCAGGCGAATGCACTGATTGAAGAAGATCTTGAGAAATTCATTGAAGTGCTCGGCGATAAGGCAAGGGAGCATAAGACGACATTGATGATGGGACGTACGCACGGTGTCCATGCGGAACCGACGACCTTCGGCATCAAGATGGCGCTGTGGTATATGGAGATGAAGCGCAATCTCGAGCGTTTCAGGAATGTCAGGAAGGAGATAGAGGTCGGCAAGATGAGCGGTGCGGTCGGCACCTTCGCGAACATCCCGCCGGAAGTGGAGGCCTATGTATGCGAACACCTCGGACTCGATACTGCAGAAGTGTCCACACAGACACTGCAGCGTGACCGCCATGCCTATTACATAGCGACGCTCGGCCTGATTGCAACATCGATCGAGAAGTTTGCGGTGGAAGTGCGCGGACTGCAGAAGACCGAGACGCGGGAAGTGGAAGAGGCATTCGGCAAAGGGCAGAAGGGCTCCAGTGCCATGCCGCATAAGCGCAATCCGATCGGCAGTGAAAATGTGACGGGCCTCTCCCGCGTCATCCGCGGCTACATCACAACCGCCTACGAAAACGTACCGCTCTGGCATGAACGGGACATCTCACACTCTTCCGCCGAGCGGATCATGCTGCCGGATGTGACGATCGGACTCGACTACATGCTGAGCCGGTTTACGAACATCATCAAAAACCTCACAGTGTTCGAGGACAACATGAAGGCGAACATCGACAAGACTTTCGGCCTCGTGTACTCCCAGCGCGTCATGCTCACGCTGATCGACAAGGGGCTTGTACGTGAAGAGGCATATGACCTCGTCCAGCCGAAGGCGATGGAATCATGGGAGACTAAAGTACCGTTCAGGGAACTGGTGCAGGATGATGCACGCATCAGGGAACTGCTGACTCCAGAGGAGCTTGAGGAATGCTTCGATGAAAACCACCACTTGAAGCGCGTGGACATCATCTTCCAGAGGGCAGGACTGGAATAGGTGCATTTATCCTTAAAACAGCAGACGGGAATGTGATAAGATGAATCTACCGAATGCTGAAGGAGCGGTTCAATGTACAAAAGTGTGAAATCGGGTCTGCTGCCTGTGCTGGTCCTTATTGTGGCCGGGTGCGGCATCACCCTGGATGAAGCGGAGACACAGGCGCACGACACCTTCGAAAAAGACTATGCCACAGCTGAAGTGGGCGAGCTCGAGGCACTCCCGGATATCGAGGTCATTGATGGCGTCACCTATGTCGATGACATACTGGTCGTCAACAAGGAGATTCCGCTGCCGGTCGATTATAATCCCGGACTCCAGCCGGAAGTCATAGAGGCCTATCAGCAGATGTTCCGCGACGGAGCGGAACGCGGCCTCGACTTTGTATTGGTCAGCGATTTCAGGACCTACGAGTATCAGGAGCAGCTCTACAACAACTATGTCGCCCGTGATGGACAGGAAGCGGCCGACCAGTACAGTGCAAGACCCGGACACTCGGAGCACCAGACCGGACTTACCGTCGATGTCGGCTCCACCGACAGTGCCTCCAACCTGACCGTCGAGTTCGGTGATACGCCGGAATATGAATGGATGAAGGATGTGGCCCACGAATATGGGTTCATCGTCCGCTATCCTGAAGGCAAGGAGCATATTACCGGATACATGTATGAACCCTGGCATCTCAGGTATGTAGGTGAAGAGGAAGCGGAAGCGATATACGAAAGCGGACTGTCCCTTGAGGAATATCTGGGCATCGATTAGAATGACCTGACCGGCATCAGCCGGGCGGGTCATTTTTGCTTTTGAAGACTTTCGAAAATCCCGTATATAATAAAACAGCGGCATGCTAAAAATGCTATAATATCCTTATGAATTCTGATGGGAGTTTTATATATGCTTAAAGATTGCAAACATGTATTCAAGCTGGATCCTGCAAAGGAGATCAGTGACGAGGATCTGACACGGATCTGCGAGTCGGATACGGACGCCGTCATCATCGGCGGCACGGACGGCATCACGGAGGACAACGTGCTGAACCTGATGGCGCGCGTGCGGCGCTTCTCTGTACCGGTGGCGCTTGAAGTGACATCGACGGAAGCGGTTGTACCCGGATTCGACCATTATTTCATACCAGCGGTCTTCAACACCGGAGACATGAAGTGGCAGCATGGGCTGATGCTCGAGGCACTGGCGGAATATGGGCACCTGCTCGACTATGATGAGATTTCCCTCCTGCCGTACATCATCATGAATCCGGAATGCAAGGCATTCAAAAAGGCGGAAGGGAAGCATGTGACGCCCGAGATGCTTCCGCACTACATCAATATGATGGACAAGCTCTATCAGACAGAGTATATATATATTGAATACAGTGGCACCTACGGGGATGCGGAGATCATGAATGCCGTGCGCGAAAATGCCGGCCGCTCCCATATCATCTATGGCGGCGGGATCTCTTCACGGGAGGAAGCCGCGGAGATGTCACAGTACGCCGGCACCATCGTCGTGGGGAATGTCATATACGACAGTCCGAAGAAGGCACTCAGGACAATCATTAAATAAATTGGAGTTTTTATAATGGATCTAAGTTTGATGAATAAAGAACAGAAGAAGGCCATCCAGACGACCGAGGGGCCGCTGCTCATCATGGCAGGGGCAGGCAGTGGGAAGACGCGGGTGCTGACGCACCGTGTCGCCTACCTGCTCGGTGAGAAGGAGGTGCCGGCGAGGAACATCCTGGCCATCACATTCACCAACAAGGCGGCAAGGGAGATGAAGGACCGTGTCGGTGCACTGGTGTCGGAAGGCGCGGAGCATATGTGGATCTCCACCTTCCACTCCATGTGTGTGCGGATACTGCGGAGCAACATAAACCATCTGGGTTATGAAAACAGCTTTTCCATCCTCGACCCGACGGACCAGAAATCCGTCGTCAAGGATATATTGAAGCGGCGCAACCTGGATATAAAGCAGCATAACCCAAGGAGCATCATCGGTTTCATTTCGGACAAGAAGAACCAGCTGATCCGTCCCGAAGAGAGCATCAGGGAGGCGGCGGCCTATCCGGATACGCTCTACAGCGAAATCTATCACGACTACCAGCAGATCCTCTACCGCAACAGCGCCCTCGACTTCGATGATCTGATCATGCTGACGATCGAGCTGTTCGACAAGGAGCCGAAGGTTCTGGAGTACTACCAGAACCGTTTCCAGTACATCCATGTCGATGAATATCAGGATACGAACCATGCACAGTACCGCCTGATCAGCCAGCTTGCGGCGAAATACCGCAATATCTGCGTGGTCGGTGACTCCGACCAGTCCATCTACAAATTCAGGGGGGCGGACATCACGAACATCCTCAACTTCGAGGATGACTATCCGGAAGCGGTCGTCATCAAACTGGAGCAGAACTACCGCTCCAGCAAGAACATACTCGATGCGGCGAATGCCGTGATCGAGAACAATACCGAGCGCAAACCGAAGGCACTGCGCACCGATCGTGACGGCGGACCGAAGCTCAAGAACCTCGTCGCCGATTCCGAGCGCGGGGAGGCCGAGGAGGTCGTCCGCAACATACTGGACCTCTCAGGCAAGTACAGCTACAGCGATATGGCGATACTGTACCGGACGAATGCCCAGTCGCGGGCGATCGAGGATACGCTCGTCAAATCGAACATCGCATACAAGATGGTCGGCGGCATCAAGTTCTACGACCGTAAGGAGATCAAGGATCTCATGAGCTATCTGAAGGTGATCCTGAACCCGAATGACGACATCAGCTTCGAACGCATCGTCAATACGCCGAAGCGGGGCCTTGGACCGAAGACGGTGGATAAGCTGAAGGCACATGGCCAGAATACCGGCATCAGCATCTTTGAGGCGATCAAGGAATCCGACTTCATCGGCATTCCGAAGACGGCCGTCGTCAAGCTGATGGGTCTTGTAGATCTGCTCGAGAAGCTGCAGCAGAAGGCCAGGTTCATCACCATCACGGAACTCGTGGATGAAGTGCTGAAGACGACCGGCTATATGGAGATGCTTGAAGCGGAGAAGACCATCGAGTCGAGGAGCCGCATCGAGAACCTTGAGGAGTTCAAGACGGTCACAAGCGAATTCGACAGGGACAATGAAATTTCCGATGAGCTGCTGTTCACCTTCCTGAGTGACATGGCGCTCGTGTCCGATCAGGATGGCGTCGAAGACGACAGTGGAGTGACACTCATGACGATGCATGCTTCAAAGGGACTCGAATTCAAGATCGTCTTCATCGTGGGCCTCGAGGAGGGCATCTTCCCTTCAAGGCGCGTCGCCTATGATGACAAGGAGCTGGAGGAGGAACGGCGTCTGATGTACGTTGCGCTCACCCGGGCGGAGGATCAGCTGTTCCTCTCGCGGGCCAACAGCCGCATGATCTACGGGAAGACAGAGGCGAACATGCAGAGCCGTTTCCTGGCTGAAATTCCGGAGACATTGGTGGAAGGCGGAGATGGCGCCGTGTCGAATGACTTCTTCTCCAGCAGCTCGGGCAGTGCACGGAAGAAGCAGGCGCCGAAGAGGAGCCGTGTAGTGACGAACAACAGCGGCGTCAGCTTCTCCATCGGAGACAAGGTGGCGCACAAGAAATTTGGAGATGGCATCATCTCGGCGATCAAGGGTGAGGGTGACAGCCAGGAACTGGACATCATCTTCACTAAAGTCGGCGTCAAGCGGCTGCTTGCCAACTTTGCGCCGATTGAAAAGAAGGAGTAGGTGGATCAATGGAAGAGAAAATCAAGGCACTGCAGGATAAGCTGAACCGCTATAACTACGAATACCATGTGCTCGATGACCCGACCATCCCCGACAGCGAATACGACAGGCTGCTGCACGAGCTCATCGCCCTGGAGGAGCAGTATCCTGAATTCAAGTCGGACACTTCCCCTACAGTGAGGGTGGGCGGCGAGGTGCTCAGCCGCTTTGAGAAGGTGGCGCACGATACACCGATGCTCAGTCTCGGCAATGCCTTCAATGAAGAGGAATTGTGGGCGTTCGACAAACGTGTCCGGGAAGCGGTCGGTGATGTCGAATACATGTGCGAACTGAAGATAGACGGCCTGGCCGTTTCATTGAAGTATGAGTCGGGGCGTTTCGTCCAGGGCACGACGCGGGGGGACGGAACCGTCGGTGAGAACATCACCGCCAACCTCCGGACCATCCGTGCGATTCCGCTGACCCTGGACCGTCCGCTCTCCTTTGAAGTCCGGGGCGAGGCATACATGCCGAAGTCTTCATTCGAAAAGCTCAATGAAGAGAAGGAGCAGAATGGTGATGCGCCATTCCAGAACCCGAGGAATGCGGCAGCAGGCTCACTGCGTCAGCTTGACCCGAAGCTTGCAGCCAAGCGGAATTTGTCGATCTTCCTCTACAGCGTGAATGATCTGACGGAGCTCGAAGCGGAGACGCAGAGCGAGGCGCTGGATGAATTGGATAGGGCAGGCTTCAGGACGAACAGGGAAAGAAGGCTCGTCAGCAGCATCGATGAAGTCCTCGAGTACATAGAATACTGGGAGAACCACCGCAATGACCTTGAATATGACATCGACGGGATCGTCATCAAGGTGAATGCCTTCAGCGGCCAGGAGGAGATGGGCTATACCGCAAAGTCACCGAGATGGGCGATCGCCTACAAGTTTCCTGCCGAAGAAGTGGTCACTGACCTGATCGACATCGAATTGACAGTCGGGCGGACGGGGGCCATCACCCCGACGGCGATATTGAAGCCGGTAAAGGTGGCCGGAACGACTGTGGCCAGAGCGTCCCTGCACAATCATGAACTGATAGAGGAGAAGGATATCCGCATCAATGATAAAGTTGTGATCCGCAAGGCCGGGGATATCATACCGGAGGTCGTCCGGCCGATACTTGAGGAAAGGACCGACCAGGAGATATACGAAGCGCCGACCAAGTGCCCGGGATGCGGTCATGCTACGGTCAAGCTCGAAGACGAGGTGGCAATCCGCTGCATCAATCCGGGGTGTCCGGCACAGCTTGTCGAGGGCATGATCCACTTCGTCTCAAGAAGTGCCATGAACATCGATGGGCTCGGTGAAAAAGTGGTCCGCCAGCTGTTCGATGCCGGACTCATAAAAGATGTCGGGGATATATATGCCCTGACATACGACGACCTCATTCCACTGGAGAGGATGGGGGACAAGAAAATCGAAAACCTGCTTTCAGCAATCGAAGCTTCCAAGGAGAATCCACTCAGGAAGCTGCTGGTGGGACTCGGCATCAGATTCCTGGGAACGAAGGCGTCTGAACTCATCGCCCGGGAATTCGGTTCCATGGAGGCAATCATGGAACAGCCCAAGGAACGCTTCATAGAAATTCCTGAAATCGGTGAGAAGATCGCCGACTCCATAGTGACATATACCGCACACCCAGACTTCAGGGAATTGATAGACAAATTGGCGCGGTATGGCGTGAATATGACGGAGGAAGTCCAGGAAGCATCAAGTGGCGCACTTGCGGGAATGACATTCGTCCTGACGGGGAAACTTGCAGAGCTGACAAGGAATGAAGCCAAGTCGATGATAGAGGATACCGGTGGAAAAGTGACCGGCAGTGTCTCCAGTAAAACGGATGTGGTCGTTGCGGGGGAGGATGCCGGAAGCAAACTTGAAAAGGCGCAATCCCTTGGCGTGACGGTCTGGAACGAACAGGAATTCATAGAGAAGATGGGGCCACGGTCATGATGAAGAAATATATATTGCCACTGTTTCTTATGATGTCCCTTCTGGCGGCATGCAGCTCAGAGGAAGCGGTGCAGCAGAACGAGGATGAGGGGGAGCGCGATCAGGAAGTGAATACGGCCCCGGTGGAGGAGCAGGATGAGACGGTGACTTCGAACGATGAAGCAGGATATTACCGTACCGTCATCCCATACGAACTTTCACCATCCCGTGGGCTCACCAGCTCCAATATGGTATCGAACTACAACATCGAAGCATTTGAAAAGGGACTCTTCGAGTTGAGCAAAGGCTCATTCAGCCCGGATGAATACGTCTTCCGCGAAGGTCAGGTGTTCACCGAGGAGATGATCCGCGGCTACCTCGGGCGCAGCTACACGATGGAAGAGATCGAAGGGATGTCTGAAGAGGAGAAGGCACAGAACAATGCATTCAGCAATCTTGGACTCAACCCTTCTGCCGAAGGGGAAACAGACCCTGAAGCCATCGCCCAGAAAGCACCCCTCTACCTCTCCCATATATTGGAGCAGAATTATATGATTCCTTCAGAAGATGGGGAGGATCTTGAGTTCGGAGGCATGACGATCGGGCTGGCGATGAACAGTGAATACCATTATCAGAAAGAGCAGTATGGGCCGACCTTCACAAGGGAACTCGATGCAGAGACGGTCAGGCAGGAAGGGGAGCAGATGGCTGAGGAAATTCTTGAGCGTCTGCGTGCCAATGAGGACTACAAGGACATGAAGATCGTTTTCGGCATCTTCATCCAGTCCACAGATACGTCCATCACACCCGGAAATTTCGTCTCCACTGCAGTGGTGGAGGGAGGCGCAGATGAGATTTCAAGCTTCGAAGAGGTCAATGAGAACTATGTCCTCCTGCCTTCTTCCGATGCCAGTGCCGTCAGCGAAGAAATAAACAGCGAGTATCAGAACTTCAACAGGAAGCTGGAATCATACTTCGACAGCTTCACGACCTCCATCGGCCATGGGTACTTTGTCGATGGGGCGCTTGAGCAGCTGACTATAGAGATTCCGGTGGAATACAGCAGCCGCGGTGAAATCATCGGCCTGACGCAGTATGTAAGGGGTCTCGTTGCAGAGCATTTCAGGAGTACGGAAGTCGAGGTTTCGATTAAAGACAAAAACCAGTCCTATGCGCTGATCACCAAGGATGAGGAAGAGAACATTAACGTGCACATATACGAATAGAAGAACAAAAAAGGAGCACCCCGTGCGGGTGCTCCTTTTCGTGTATCCTACTTGCTCTGTTTAAGGATGTTCGTCGTTTCATCGAATTCGGCTTCCATCTCTTTGGAGATGCCGGTACCTTGGGTCATCTTACTTACAATGATTGCTGCAAGCGTAGATACGATGACACCAGGGATGATCTCGTAGAGCCCTGTACCGAAGCCGCCTGCTGCGATCCAGATGATGACCGTGGCGGCACCACCGATGATGGCTGCAACGGCACCTGCGCGTGTCAGGCCTTTCCAATGGAGTGAAAGGACGACGAGCGGTCCGAATGCTGCACCGAACCCTGCCCAGGCATTGGCGACGATGTTGAGGATGACGGATTCATCATCCCATGCAATGATGATTGCAACGATGGCGACGAGTACGACGGAAAGGCGTCCAAGAAGCACGAAGTGCTTGTCGAGCTCCTCTTTCGATTTCGTCTCCTTATCGACCGTTTTGCGTCTCATGATCTTGTAGAAATCCTGAACCAGTGAACTGGATGTAACGAGAAGCTGTGAAGAAATCGTACTCATGATTGCTGCAAGAATCGCTGCCAGGAAGAATCCACCGATAAGCGGATGGAAGAGCACCTGGCTCATGAGGATGAGGATCGTCTCAGGGTCTGCCACGTCATTCGCTGTGGCATCCGTGAATGCGATCCCGAGCAGACCTGTCAGACACGCACCGACGAGTGCGATGGACATCCAAGTGATGCCGATCCGACGGGCTTTCGGAATGATCTTATGGGATCTAATGGACATGAAGCGCACGATGATGTGCGGCTGTCCAAAGTAGCCGAAGCCCCATGCCAGGTTGCTCAGGATGGTGATGATCGATACACCGCTGATGAATGACAGATAGTTGACATCCGCAGCTGCACCGAGGTCCTCTATCCTGACGAAAGGTTCGACTCCCTGTCCTGTAAGGTTCATCCATGCAACGATCGGAATCAGGACGATTGCGATGAACATGATCGTCCCCTGGAAGAAGTCGGTCAGACTGACTGCCAGATATCCCCCGACGAATGTATAGACGACCACGACAGCTGCTGTGACGAAAAGTCCCCAGTGGTAAGGCACATCAAATGCACTTTGGAAAAGCTTACCGCCGGATACCATGCCGCTTGCCGTGTAGACCGCAAAGAATATTACTATAACGAGACCGGAAACGATTTTCAGAATATGTTTATTGTCTTTAAAGCGGTTCTCGAAGAAGTCCGGCAGTGTGATGGAGTCTTCGGAAACCTCCGAATAGACACGCAGCCTCGGTGCGACCACCCAGTAGTTGATGTATGCCCCGATTGTGAGACCGATGGCGATCCAGATGCTGGATAGACCTACGCTGTACATGCTGCCTGGCAGACCCATGAGCATCCAACCGCTCATGTCCGATGCACCTGCGGACAGTGCAGTAACCCAAGGACCGATGCTGCGGCCGCCGAGCATGTATCCACTGAGGTCTGATGTGGATTGCTTATAGGCATAGAGTCCGATGATGATCAGAACGATGAAGTATAATGCCATCATTATGTACTCCTGCCATCCAGCCGTGAATGTAAATTGTGCTGAATTCAGTATCATTTTTAATCTCCTCCCCTTAGACACAATACAAAACCTGGTCTTGCATTGCAAATTGGTTTCGTAAAATTATGCCGCCAAAATGCGCGGAACCCCTGATATGAAAGGGATTTTCCAGGTATAAATTTACACGGTTTAATTATACTATACTGGTCAGGCATTACAATGAATATTTAGAAAATAAAGAAAACAATTTTACACTAAATTTCCATTTTTACAGGAAGAAAGAGTAAAAAGGCTGATGGAATAGATTTTTGAAGGAATGTTTGATAAAATTTATATGTTCTTTATTAGAAATGGAGGGAACAGGATGTCTGAGATTAATCTGGATACGGTAAAACACGTGGCGAATCTTGCACGTATCGAAATACAGGATGAGAAAGCAGCAGAAGCTTTCACAAAAGAATTGGATAAGATAGTCGACTACGCCCACCTTCTCGATGAAGTGGATCTGAGTGAGACGGAACCGATGTTCCACGCGCTGGATTTGACCAATGTCATGCGTGAAGATGTACCGAGTGAACCTTTATCGCAGGAAGAAGCGATGAGCAATGCGAAATCCACAAAAGACGGCCACTTCAAAGTGCCGAAAATGCTGTAAGGAGGGCTAGTGTGAACATTCACGAAATGACAGTGGAGACACTGTATGAAAAGATACAATCCAAAGAAATCAAACCTTCTGAAGTGGTAGGTGCGCTGTTCGATAGAATCGAAGCGTCTGATGAGACAATCGGTTCTTTTTTGTTTGTCGATAAAGAAGCGGCGATGAAACAGGCGGAGGCACTCGACCAGCTTCAGGCTGAAGACAGGATGGAAGGCCCGCTGTTCGGCATTCCGATGGGCATCAAGGACAACATCTGCACGAAGGATGTGCTGACGACATGTGCAAGCCGCATGCTGGAGGACTTCATTCCGGTATATGATGCGACGGTCATGGAGAAGCTCAATGCCGCGAATGCGGTCATGGTGGGCAAGCAGAACATGGATGAATTTGCCATGGGCGGTTCCACGGAGAACTCCTACTTCAAAAAGACGCGCAACCCATGGGACACCAATGCCGTTCCAGGCGGTTCCTCAGGCGGCTCTGCAGCAGCAGTGGCGGCTGGCTTCGTCCCATTCTCCCTCGGCTCCGATACGGGCGGTTCCGTCCGTCAGCCTGCAGCCTTCTGTGGTGTGGTGGGCATGAAGCCGACATACGGACGTGTGTCCAGGTACGGCCTCGTCGCATTCGCGTCATCACTTGATCAGATTGGTCCGATCACAAGGAATGTCAGGGACAACGCAAAGATCCTTGAACTGATTTCAGGTTCACACAATAAGGATGCGACAAGCAAACCAGGCATGGACAACAACTTCCTGGAGGGCATAGACAAGGATCTATCCGGCATGAAGATCGCCCTTCCGAAGGAGTTCATCAGGGAAGGCATCAGCGAAGAAGTGAAGGCATCCGTCAGAAAGGCTGCCGAAACGTTCGAATCCCTCGGTGCGACAGTGGAGGAAGTATCCATTCCCCACACCAAGTATGTGGTCAGTGCATACTACCTGATCGCCTCCAGTGAAGCGAGCTCAAACCTTGCCCGCTTTGACGGCATACGCTACGGCTACAAGGCTGAAGGTACGAAGACGCTTGAGGAGCACTATAAGAAGACGCGTGCAGAAGGGTTCGGCGAAGAGGTCAAACGCCGTATCCTCCTCGGAACATTCGTGCTCAGTGCCGGCCACTACGACCAGCACTACATCCGTGCCCAGAAG
The DNA here is from genome assembly GCF_003814515.1 of Salinicoccus roseus. Classification (NCBI taxonomy): domain Bacteria; kingdom Bacillati; phylum Bacillota; class Bacilli; order Caryophanales; family Staphylococcaceae; genus Salinicoccus; species Salinicoccus roseus. Next base: position 57,572 of record NZ_RKQJ01000003.1, on the reverse strand, counting down.
CTGCGCGGCGTCATCGAAGGTGAGATGAAGGATCTCTTCAATGAATATGATCTGATCATCGGTCCGACAACACCGACACCTGCATACGACCTCGGAGAGAAGTCCGACGACCAGCTGGAGATGTACAAGGATGATATCCTGACCATCCCGGCGAACCTGACGGGGATGCCGGCCCTCTCCATCCCGAGTGGCCTGAGCACATCCGGCCGTCCAATCGGGCTGCAGCTCATCGGCAACCACTTTGATGAGAAGAAAATATACAATGCGGCATTGAAATTCGAAGAGCAGTTCAATCTCCACGAAGAACTGAAGTCGCTGCAACTGGAGGTGCAATAATGCATTTTGAAACGGTCATTGGACTGGAAGTCCACGTTGAACTTAAAACAAACACCAAGATGTTCTCGGATGCACCTGCACACTTTGGTGCCGAGCCGAACACGAACTTGAGCGTCATCGACCTCGCCTATCCGGGCACGCTGCCTGTACCGAACAAGGAAGCTGTCAACTTCGGCATGAAGGCGGCCATGGCCCTCAATATGGATATTGCGGATGTGACGAAATTCGACAGGAAGAACTATTTCTATCCGGACAACCCGAAAGCATATCAGATTTCACAATTCGATCAGCCGATTGGAGAGAATGGCTGGATCGAAATCGAAGTCGGCGGGGAGACGCGGCGCATCGGCATCACCCGTCTGCACCTTGAGGAGGATGCCGGCAAATCGACGCATAAGGAAGACCATTCACTGGTCGACCTGAACCGTCAGGGGACGCCGCTTGTCGAAATCGTCTCCGAGCCGGACATCAGGACGCCTGAGGAGGCGTATGCCTATCTCGAGAAGCTGAAGGCGATCATCCAGTATACAGGCGTTTCCGACTGCAAGATGGAGGAGGGCTCACTCCGCTGTGACGCCAACATCTCCCTGCGTCCATACGGCCAGGAGGAATTCGGCACGAAGGCCGAATTGAAGAACCTGAACTCCTTCAACTATGTCAGGAAAGGTCTGGAATTCGAAGAGAAGCGCCAGGAAAAAGTGCTGATGAAGGGCGGGGAGATCGCCCAGGAGACCCGCCGCTTCGATGAGAAGAGCGGGGACACGGTCCTCATGCGCGTCAAGGAAGGATCGGACGACTACAGATACTTCCCGGAACCGGACCTTGTGGAAATCCATATCGACCAGGAGTGGAAGGACAGGATCCGCGAAAGCATCCCGCTCCTGCCTGATGCCCTCAAAGAAAAGTATGTGGATGAATACGGACTTCCGGCATATGATGCCCACGTACTCACACTCAAGAAGGAGACTTCGGACTTCTTCAATGAAATGGTGGAGTCCCATCAAGCAGACGTGAAGCTCGCTTCCAACTGGCTGATGGGCGGCGTGAATGAATACCTCAACAAGCAGCAGGTCGAGCTCGGTGATACGGCGCTTACGCCGGAGAACCTGTCCGACATGATCAAGCTGATCGAGGACGGCACCATCTCAAGCAAACAGGCGAAGAAGGTCTTCAATGTACTTGTGGAAAAAGGCGGGGATGCGAAGAAGGTCGTCAAGGACCTCGGCATGGAACAGATTTCCGATCCGGCAGTCCTCACCGGCATGGTGACGGAAGTACTGGATGCCAACCCGCAGTCGATCGAAGACTTCAAGAACGGCAAGGACCGTGCAATCGGCTTCCTCGTCGGCCAGATCATGAAGAAATCAAAAGGCCAGGCGAATCCGAAGATGGTCAACCAGATATTGCTGGAAGAGATCGACAAGAGATAGACGATTCATTCGGCACGTTGAAAAACCTTGGGTGCATGCACCCAAGGTTTTTTCTATTCGATCATATATTCATGGATATTCTGTGCGATGCGCGTTTCCACCGGCCCGGTCAGCACCCCGGAATCGTAGTCATAGTATGCATCTTCAACGGTGATGTCCTGGTTGTCGATATAGTAGTAGTCATGCTCCGGAAAATGTTCCGCGTCCGCTTTCAGTACCTGGGCGAGGTTCTCGTGCTGGTGGACATTGGGGTTCCCCAGCAGATACACGACTTTGCCCGCATCATGGAGCTTCATGTATGCATCCTCAAGACGCTCCACCGCACGATCGGGCAGGACCTCCTGATTATAGTCCATGATCTGCAGGGCATCGATGATGACTCCATCGCTGTTTTCGTTGACTGTGAGCGTTTCAAGCCCTGGAGAGGCGGCATCGAGGTCGACCCGGTTGAATTCGATGCGGCTCTTGCCGAATTGCTGCGTCAGGAGATCGACGAAGTCTTCGGTGTAGTATGAGGGGATGACGACATCGATGATGACGGGTTCATTCTCTGCCACCGCCTCTTCATGGATTCCGTTCAGCGCTTCCTGATTGAATGGACGCATATCTTCTTCATTGGTGGCTTCAGCAGTTTCAGGCTCCTCCTGTGGAGCTTCTTCTTCATCGGGTCCTTCTTCGGATGGCGGTTCTGCGGATGCCGTTGAGGCAGGTGCTTCTTTGATGGTGGTTTCTTCGACGCTCTTTCCCATGCCGAAATTCATGTATATGCCGATGCCGAAGATGACGAGAAGTATAATTATCAGTGCTTTCTTCATGATGTCCTCCTTTAATGTATACACATACTATACTTCAAATATGATATAATGTTGAAAATTAAATTTTTTCAAATATAGTATACACAAAACTTTTAATGAATGACACATTTAGGATGATTATAGATGAATACCACTACTATTTATGAGAAGGCGTCGGAATGCTACATCCAGGCATCACTGGAGATCCTGAACCATTTCAAGACGAGTGTGAAGGAGATCCATCATGTCGGTTCCACCAGCATCCCGAAGATGGACCTCCCGGGAGCTGTCGATGTCCTTTTACTGATGAAGTATGAAGAAAATATAAATATGCTGGCGAACGGAATGATCCAGGAGGGGTACGACAAGGTGAGCGGCCTCCCCACCGACTACATTGAAGAGGTCGTTTTGCGTGATACCCTTGAGGATTTCGAGGTGAATTTCATCCTGATGCACCATGAATCGGAAAGGAAGGATGAAATACTCTACTGCAGGGACTGCCTCAATGAGAACGACAGGTTTATCGAGCAGTTCCGAAAGATCAAGGAGGCCTACCTGGACCAGAAGCTGGATCAGAAGAGGTATGAACTGAAAAAAGCAGAGCTGTATAGTACCATCATGGAACAGCAGGGGGACATGGGCATTGTATAGATTCCTCTTCATCCTGAACTGTGTGCTCATCGTGCTCATGCTCATCGTCTCCACGACCGGGTATTCTGCACTGCTCAGGACGTTTCAGATTGTCGTTTTTCTGCTGAGCGTCTACCTGTTCTACGCATATACAAAACACAAAAATAGGAGAAGGAAATGAAGACTGCGAGAATTATCTATAACCCGACTTCCGGACGTGAAGCGTTCAAGGAATCCCTGGCAGAAGTATTGGAGCGCCTGGAGGTCGGCGGCTACATAACAAGTACACATGCGACGACATGTGCCGGGGATGCCACACAGGCTGCAGCAAAAGCGTGCGATCTTGGATTCGATCTGATTGTTGCGGCAGGCGGCGACGGTACGGTCAATGAAGTGGTCAATGGTATGGCGGCATATGATGAAAGGCCGGCCCTCGGCATCATACCGATGGGAACGGTGAATGATTTTGCCAAGGCACTGCATATCCCACCGACGATCGACGAAGCAGTGGAGATGATTGTCAGCGGCCAATCGGCACGCATCGACATCGGCCGCATGAACAGCAAATATTTCATCAATATTGCAGGCGGAGGGAAGATCACTGAAGTCTCCTATGAAGCGCCGAGCAAATTGAAATCCATCATCGGTCCCCTGGCATACTATGTAAAGGGGATAGAGATGCTGCCGAAGATAAGGAGCACCAATGTCAAGATAGAGTATGACGACAATGTCTTTGAAGGCAAAGTGATGCTGTTCATGCTCGGACTGACGAATTCCATCGGCGGCTTCGAAAAGCTTGTGCCGGATGCACGGCTGAACGACGGCAAGTTCACCCTGATCATCGTCGAAGAGGCGGGCCTTGCAGAAATCGGGCACATCATGACCCTGGCCACACGGGGGGAGCATCTGAAGCATCCAAAAGTCCATTTCTTCAAAGCTGAGGAAGTGGACATCTCCTCGTTCGAAGAAGTCCATCTCAATCTGGATGGGGAATTCGGAGGCGTCCTCCCCGCCCACTTCATCAACTTGAAGGAACATCTGGAAGTCCGGGTGCCGAAGTCCTTCTACGAGGAATATATCTTGACGGATGAAGAGGGACAATAATATTTCATTCCGTTTACCATTCCATTACATCCGGTTTTTTCCGGGAGGATTGGGTAAAGGATATGCCAAGTGCACTGCACTTCTAAAATAATCAATTTCCTATAAAGAGAGGTCCATTTCATGTTTGGCATACCCGACTTGATATCACTCGTCATTTCCGCATTCATCATATTGCCTGTCGTCGTCATACTCAGAGAGACAGGGTATGTGGTGGCCGGTTTCATTTTCGGCGCGACCAACAGCCGGCTTACACTGGGTTCCGGCCCCAGACTGTTCAAGATAGGAATACTGGATGTCCGCAGGCATTACCATCTATACAGCTGGTTCTCGTACGATGAATTGAAGAACCAGAGCAGGTTCGCGTATATCATGGTCTACGCCAGTCCCATCCTGGTTAATGCCATCCTTGGACTAACCATCAATGCACTGCTCGCAAATGGCTATATGGAGGACCAGGTGACCTTCTGGAACCGGTTCATCTTCTATATATTTTATTTCGTCCTTTTTGATGCCGTACCAATGAAGACCGTAAACGGTATGCCGAACAACGGCCTGCTGATCTATGAGATGCTCCGCTACGGCAAACGGACCGACCACAATAAGGAACCGTTCCTGCCATCCACGTCCGAAGTCGAACAGGAGTATCAGGAAGAGATGCAGGAACTGGAAGAAGAAGTGGAAGAGGAGAAACAGGAACGCAAAGAAGCAGAAGAGGAGAAGAAACAGGCGAAGGAAAAAGCTGATGAAGAAGAGGAGGAGCGTAAAGAAGAGGAAGACAAGAAGCAAAAGGCGAAAGAGAAGGCGAAGGAAGAAAGAGAAGAGCGCAAGGAAGCAGAAAAAGAAAGCTGAATGGTCCATCGGATCATTCAGCTTTCTTTTGTATCAGTCGTATTCCGGGTTCTTGTGGGAAGGATAGAGGCTCAGGCCGCCATCGGCTACGATCGTCTGTCCTGTAATGTACACGGACTGTTCCGAAGCCATGAAGGCTGCGATGTTCGATATGTGCTCAGGTTCTGCAACATAGCCCATCGGTACGAAGTCGTCTGCACCTTCCTTCTCTTCCGGTGTGGAGAAGAACTCTTCATTGATCGGTGTATTTACACTGCCGGGAGCGATATTGTTTACCCTTATGCCAAGGCCTGAATACTCGAGGGCAAGGGACTGCGTCAACAGCTTCACGCCGCCCTTGCTTGCAGTGTAGTGGGCGTAGTGCGGCCAGGGGATGATCTCATGGACGCTTGAGATATTGATGATGCTGCCCTTCTTATCCGTATCGAGGTAATGCTTCAATGCCTCGCGGGCCCCGATGAATGTGCCGCGGAGGTTCGTATTGATGACCTTGTCGAACTCGTCGACCGAGAGCTCGTGACTTGGTACATCCTTCTGGATGCCGGCATTGTTGACCATGACATCGAGGCCCCCGAACTTTTCGATCGTCTGTCTTACTGCATCGACGACTTCCTGTTCCTCTGTCACATCACACTTCATCGTGGCGACGGATGCGCCGCTCCCATCATTCAGTTCATCGACGATTTCGTTCGCTTCATCGTCTCCGCTGTGATAAGTAAACATTACATTCATGCCCTCTTCATGATATCTTTTCACAATCGCCTTACCGATACCGCTTGACCCGCCTGTCACAAGGGCTGTTTTTCCTTTCAGATCTTCATACATAGATTCACCACTCCCATTCTATTTTCTTTACTATGTATACCCGAAATTTTCCGCTTCAAGCCTAAAGGACGGGCGCATTTGATATAATGGAATGAACCAATGAATCAGAGGTGGCTTATGAGACTGACGATATTTGCAACGACAGACATACATGGCGCACTCTATCCGTATGACTATTTTGACGGCTCGGAGAAATCGTCGAGCCTGCTTCATCTGCAGTCGCACATTAAAAGGTATCGGGCAGACCACCCTGAAGCGCTTGTTCTGACTGTAGATAACGGGGACATGCTGCAGGGGGATGTCTGGAGCGACTATGACTACAGGCACAGGGATGGTGAAGATCCGCTTTTTGCACCGCAGATGATTAATGAAGTCTATGATGTCATCGGCGTCGGCAACCATGAATTCAACTTCGGGCTCGACTACCTCGAGACCGTCTACAGTCAGGTCGGGACAGAAATCATCAATGCAAATGTGGACTTCAGGCAGCACCCTCTAAAAGACCACATCACACCCTATGTGATTGTTGAAGCGGAGACGCCGCACGGGCCGCTGAAGATAGGCTTTTTGAGTGTCGTGCCCACACAGATCATGAAGTGGGATGCCTTCCACCTTGAAGGGCAGGTCACTGTCGACGATATGCGCCTGACCGTCGAGAGGATTGCCGAAGAAGTGAAGGCGCAGGGGGCGGACGTCATCATTCTGCTGTCCCATTCCGGCATGAGCAAGGATCCGGAGCATGTCAGAAGCTATGGTGAAAACCAGACATTCCTCATGACCATGATCCGCGATATCGACGGCATCGTATTCGGGCATACCCACGAATTCTTCCCCGACCCCGATTTTGAAGCGGAAATAGACAATATCGACTTCAGGCGGGGGGCGGTGAACGGCAAGCCGATGGTTCAACCGGGTGTTTCTGCGAGCTATCTCGGCCAGCTTACATTCGAACTTGAATATGATGGTGGATGGTACATCAGGGATGCCGGGGCACAGCTCATTGCAGCCCACTCCATAGAGATGGATGCATCGCTGAAGGCACGCTATCTCCCGATGCACCAGAAGGTGCTCGACTACCTGTCGGAGCCGATCGGCCATATAGAAGAGACATGGCACACCTATTTTTCCAGGGTGGTGCCGTCGAAGGCCGTGCAGGCGGTTGCTGAAGCGGGAAAAAAGTATGCCTTGGAGCTGATGGACAGGGGAGAGGTTGAAGCATTGCCGGTACTCGGCTTCAACGCAGCCACCAAGGCGGGGCGGGATGGCGCACATGACTTCACCGTGATTGAAGCGGGAGAGGTCACACTGTTCTCAGCCATCGACCTGTACAAGCACACCAATACGATGGTGCTCATCAAGGTCGACGGCCGGATATTGAAGGAATGGCTGGAATGGAGCGCCTCCCAGTTCAACCAGCCTGCTGAAAGCGATGATCTGCTGAAGCCGAACAGTTCAAAAAACGGCTTTCCAAGCTACAACTTCGATACATTCTTCGACCTTGAGTATACTTTCGATATTTCACAGCCACCAAAGTACAGCGGTACGGCGAAAAAGCTCAATGATTCAGAACGGGTCGTCGAAATGATGTATAATGGAAAACCTGTCCGGCCGGATGACTGCTTCATCGTGCCGGCGAACAACTACAGGGCCGCCTATACTTCATTTTTAAGGAAAGCGGAGGTCGTGTATGAATCACAGCAGAGTGTACGAGATATTGTGACGGAGTACATGATGGAAGGCCCCGACTTCGAGTACAAGAATCCGATGACCATCATCCCGAGAGGAAAATACAGAATGAAAACCGCCACGAAGGCGAAAGAATATATTCAGAATGACAGCAACATCCGCCACCTGGAGATAATCGGGGACGGATTCAGCTGGTACGAAATCGATTTGACCAAGGAGGAAGGACATGACCCCAGTCAAGAAGAATGACTATTTGACCGCAACCGTTGAAGACTATACACATGAAGGGCAGGGTGTCGTCAAAGTGGACGGCTATCCGATCTTCATCCCCAATGTACTGAAGGGGGAGGAGATAGAGTTCAAGGTGCTGAAGGTAAACCAGAAATTCGGCTTCGGTAAAAGCGAGAAGCTGCTCGCTCCTGCCACAAACCGCATTACGCCACCATGCCCGTACTACTATGAATGCGGCGGCTGTCAGATTCAGCCGCTGAACTACGAAGAGCAGCAGGCATTCAAGAAGGGGACCGTGGACAAGAGCATCAACCGGATGGGCAGGCTCGACCGCGAGACCATGGATGTCATGGCGATGGAGAACCCATTCAACTACCGCAACAAATCCCAGATCCCCGTCCAGTTCAAGGATGGCAGGATCGAGATGGGATTCTACCGCCCGAGGAGCCACAACATCGTCGATATAGACAACTGCATCATACAGAAGGACATCCACAACAAACTGATGCTTTTCATAAAGGAAAAGTTCAACCGGGAACACGTTTCCGTATATGATGAAGCTCTGCACAAGGGACTCGTACGCCATGTCGTCATCCGGTCGAACCATGATGACAGCGAAGTGCAGGTAGCCTTCGTCACCAACGGCAAGAAGAACATCTTCTCAAACATCATCAACGAGATGATCGAAGCGTTCCCGATGGTCACCAGTGTCGTCCAGAACATCAATGACCAGAAGACCAATGTCATCTTCGGGGAGAGGACCATCACACTCCGCGGCAAGGATTACATCACCGACACGCTGCTTGGCAAGGACTTCCGCATCCGCGCAAAATCCTTCTATCAGGTCAACCATGCCCAGACGGAAAAGCTGTACCAAAAGGCCATCGAACTCGCCGACCTGAAAGGTGATGAAACCATCATCGATACGTACTGCGGCATCGGCACCATCGGTCTCTGCGCATCCGATAAAGCCGGGAAGATCATCGGCATCGAAGTCGTCCAGTCCGCCGTGGAAGACGCGAAGGAGAATGCGAAGCTCAATGGTGTGGACAATGCGGAGTACCACCTCGGCAAATCCGAGCAGGTCATGAAGAAGCTCGTCAGCGAAGGGGTCAATCCCGACGTCGTCTTCGTCGACCCGCCGAGAAAAGGGTGCCACCCAGAATTCCTGGAGTCGCTCGTCGAAGTGAAGCCGGAGAAGATCATCTATGTCTCCTGCAACCCGAGCACACTGCAGCGGGATCTGAAGTATCTGAACGCAGAAGGCTATGACATCAGCCCCGTCACACCCGTCGACATGTTCCCGCAGACGAATCATATCGAGAGTGTGGTTATGTTGGAGAAAATGGATTTTTAAATTTAGAGTTACTATTAAGCGTCTGAAAGATTTTAAGGTGAAAATGATAAATTTACCAAACAAAGTAATCAACAAATTTTGCTATATGATAAAACATGAATATTAACAGTGGGTGGTATTTTATGTCCGTTCCAGGTTACCAAGAATTTATGTACCCTATTCTTAGAAAACTAGGTGACAACAAAGAATATAGGCTGAAAGATCTCTATTCATTTATTGCGGATGAGTTCAATTTGAGTGAGGAAGATATACAATTAAAATTACCAAGTGGTCGACAAAGTGTTTTGAATAATAGAGTGAGTTGGGCAAAGACCTATTTAACTAAAGCAGGTCTCTTAAAATCTGTAAAAAGAGGAGTAATAGCTATTACAGATGAAGGGCAGCAAGTCCTTTCGGATCCTGAAATCAATAAAATTAATAGAAAATTTTTATTAAGATATAAGGATTTTAGGGAATTTCAAAACCAAGTACCTAAAGAAGAAAAGGATATTGAGATTACTGATGAGAAGGAAATGACTCCTTTAGAATTGATTGAGGAAAACCATAGGCTTTTAAAAAATGAGCTGCAAGATGAACTGTTGGATAAAATCATGTCATGCTCTCCGACATTCTTTGAAAATTTGATTGTTGAACTGATTGTTTCTATGGGATATGGAGGTTCGGTTCAAGATGCAGGGAAAGCGATAGGCAAATCGGGTGATGAAGGTATAGACGGAATTATTAAAGAGGATGTGCTTGGTTTAGAAATGATCTTTCTCCAAGCCAAGAGATGGAATCCAGATGGAGCTATTTCTAGGCCGGAGATACAATCATTCGTGGGTAGTCTAGTGGGACGACAGGCTTCGAAAGGCCTTTTCATTACAACTGCGAAATTTACAAAAGGTGCAATTGAATATGCAGAAAAAGTTGATAAAAGGGTCATTCTTATAGATGGACAGCAACTGACTGATTTAATGTTCAATTATAACGTAGGTGTAGTTAGAGAAATGGTATTTACCACTAAAAAGATTGATGCCGAATTCTTTGAAGAGTAAAAAGAAAGACAGAAGTTTATCCTCATGTGTTCCTTAGCTACTCAAGAAGATTAATGTTAATACTTAAAATAGTATTTGTAATTAATGAAATCAAAAATACCGCGAAGAATTCTCTCCCGTCTCCAGGTTTCTTTTTTCGGAAGATTCACCTCTTGATATGGAAGGCTTAAGAGAGTAAAATTACTTATGTTCTTATAAGATGATGAATGATTAATGAGATATACCGTAATGAGAGGGATTGAATTTTGATATGAAAGATAATTTTTGGAAGGAACTGCCGCGCCCGTTCTTCGTGCTGGCGCCGATGGAGGAAGTGACGGATGTGGTCTTCCGTCACGTGGTGGCGGAAGCGGCACGTCCTGATGTGTTCTTCACGGAGTTCACGAATTCGGACAGCTACTGCCACCCTAAGGGCAGGCAGAGCGTCCAGGGCCGCCTGACTTTCACGGAAGATGAACAGCCGCTCGTGGCCCACATATGGGGGGATAAGCCGGAACATTTCCGCGAGATGAGCATCGGTATGGCTGAAGCGGGATTCAAGGGCATCGACCTCAATATGGGATGTCCTGTCCCGAACGTCGCCGGAGACGGCAAGGGGAGTGGACTCATCCAGCGTCCCGAAGTGGCGGCTGAGCTCATCGAGGCGGCGAAAGCGGGCGGTCTGCCGGTCAGTGTGAAGACGCGCCTCGGCTATACGGAGGTAGATGAATGGAAGACATGGCTCAAGCATGTGCTGGAGCAGGATGTTGCGAACCTGTCGATCCATCTGCGCACACGCAAGGAAATGAGCAAATACGATGCGCACTGGAAACTGATTCCTGAAATCAAGCAGCTGAGGGATGAAATCGCTCCGGAGACGCTGCTGACAATCAATGGAGATATACCGGATTATGAGACGGGCATCGCACTTGCCGAAAAGTATGGTATTGATGGTGTCATGATCGGCCGTGGCATCTTCAAGAATCCGTTCGCCTTTGAGAAGGAGCCGAAGACCCATACAAGCCGCGAACTTCTCGATCTTCTGAGACTGCACCTTGATCTGCATGATGACTATGCGCATCTCGGGCTCCGAAAATATACAGCGCTCCACCGCTTCTTCAAGATATATGTCAAAGGCTTCAGGGGGGCGAGTGCCCTCCGGAACGCACTGATGCAGACGAAGGAGACGGATGAGGCGCGTGCGCTGATCGACCAGTTCGAGCAGAACTTGTCGGAAGAAGAGATGGAGACGCAGCACTCTTGACGAAGCATGCTTCCCCGGGCCAGTGGCTTAGTGTCAAAAATACGATCAATATCGGAAGACTCAGGGCATCTGCCTTGAGTCTTCTTTTCGTACAACCTTAAGGAGTGACATCAGTTTGAATACATATAATATCGGTCTATATTTTTCTGGAATCTCATAAGATAATGAAAATATGGTAAAATGTAAATAAAATGAGAGTCGTGTTTCACTAGACTGAATAGAGAAGACAGGGTCACGTGCAGAATCCTCAGAAGAAAAGTAGCTGTCTGGCATAAACGCCACAGAATGAAACAGGGTGGGTACATGACAAACGGACAAAGTGAAAGTGGTCTGATCAGACCGTCGACTTTATCGAGGATCAAAGCGCTTTTCTTTGATTGGCTTTTCATATGTGGGTATCTTATTTTGCTGCTCATCCTCAATCTCATCACTTTTGCAGTTGTTCTGGATACATTCCCGGAATATACACACATGGAATCCCAACTTATTTCCACTTTCACCTCAGTGATTCCGATCATACTCATCTTTTCCTTCATGGAAGGAAAAGCACCCTTCGCCTCATGGGGGAAGTGGAGATCGGGCATCAAGGTACACTATGGGAGTTCGCCCATAACGGGCGCCATCATCAGGAATACAATCAAATTCCTGCCTTGGCAGCTTGGGCATATGAGTACGATTGATGGCATCTATCATGACTACACTACACCATCTTCAATGTTGTTTCTGGCATTGTCATTAGGACTCTTTCTTGTACTCATATTCATGGTCTTGGCGAGGGAGGACGGACGGCACCTGGGTGATCTACTGGCACGCAGCAGAGTGGCACATTACGGAAAAACTTTAGAATGAAGAAGAATATATATTGATAAGGATGATACTATGGCGATCAATTACTATCAATGTCCGGAATGTGAAGCACGGGAGACCCGGCGCATCTTAAGGGCGGATCCCCATTATGCGTCATATCAAAAATCGCGGAGGCCCGACTATCGCTGCAACAGCTGTGGAAACGAATGGACGAGAGAGGACTCCATCGATTATTCATACAGGCGCATTAAAGTGCTCGAAGCAACGGTAGGCAGCCATTTCAGCGGTGATACGAAAGTGACCATCAATTTTGAAAGGAATCTTGTGAAGTGGGAGCATGGGCTCTTGACACCGATGGAGATCCATTATGCAAGGTTCGAGTCGTCTGAGATGGAGAGGATTAGAGATGAGTTGAAAGCGGTGAATCTCCTGAATTGGAAGCGGAGCTATCATGAACCATATATACTGGACGTCACGCAGTGGGAGATCGTCGTCCACAAAAGCGGACGGAATCTCTATAAGAGCGGGAGCAACATGTTTCCCGAAGAATGGGAGGCATTCTGCAGACTCGTAAAGAAGGTCAGCAGCAAGGAATTCGGCTGACGGCCGGGACGGAGGGTTAGATGAGGATACGGAAGATTGCACCGGGCGAGGCGCCGCCCATGGCGCTGCTGCTTTTGGCGGACCCGTCTGAGGAGGCTGTGGCATCCTATCTCGATACAGCCGAATGCTTTATTGCTGAAGCTGATGATGCCGTAGTCGGCACTTATGTGACAGGGGAAATTTCAGAGGACAGGGCGGAAGTATTCAATATCGCAGTCGCAGAAGCGTGGCAGGGCCGGGGAATCGGAAGGATGCTGCTCCAGGATGCGATTGACCGCCATCGTACAAAAGGGTGCCGTGAGCTTCACATCGGTACCGGCAATTCAAGCATCGGACAATTGGCACTGTATCAGAAATGCGGCTTCAGGATTGATGGTGTCATAAAGGACTTCTTCACGGACAACTACGAAGGGAAGATCCATGAAAACGGCATATGGTGCCGGGACATGATCCGGCTGGTAAAAGTGCTGTGATATGGAAGCGGGGGGAATTTCGGTCAAGGAACATCATATCTGATTACCAAACAGGGGGAATGAGAAATGTCCAAAACGAAAATTTTGCTTGCTGGAATCGGAGGTCTGCCGGCTGTGATGCTGGGTGGTGTCTTCGCCGCCAGAAAAAGGTTCAACAGGATGGTGGATGAGGAAGTGGAAGCACTTTTTGAAAAGGTGGAAAAAGATGTCCGGAAAATATCGGAAGCAGACTTCGAAGGGCTGCCTGATGCGGTCGGGAGATGGCTTGGAAATTGCGGCATCATGGAGCGTGGGGATATAAAAGCGGTGCGGCTCAGGCAGAATACAGAGATGCGGCTGGCTGAAGACAAGCCATGGATGCCTGTCCAGGCGGAACAGTATTTCATTCCCCATCAGCCGGGGTTCATCTGGAAGGCGGATATCCGCATGGCACCCTTCATCCACATTTCGGGGAGGGACAAGTATGATGATGCCCGGGGGAATATGCTGATCAAGGTGCTTTCCATGTTTACAGTCGCCGACTCGAGCGGCCCCGAAATCGATCAGGGGACGATGCTGAGGTACTTGGCGGAAACAATATGGTTTCCGAGTGCTGCGCTGAATGACTATATAATATGGAAACATATCGATGAAAACAATGCGGAGGCAACCATGACATACGGGGACATTTCAGCAACAGGTGTGTTCACCTTCAACAGTGAGGGGGATCCCACGCACTTCGAGGCGGAACGGTATGGGGAATTCGATGGTGAGACGCGTCTTGAGACATGGGCGATCCCTTTGAAGTCGTACAGGGAGTTTGAAGGGGTGAGGGTTCCGACTGAAGGTGAAGTGACCTGGAAACTGGATGCCGGAGACTTCAACTGGTTCAATTTCGAAGTGACGGAAATCGAGTACGACAGCCCCCACCCCTATCAGTGAATTCAGGGAGCGCCTCTCTTTGACCCGCAAGACATAAATGTTATAGTATACTAATGAAATAGGATTAATAGAGAAGAGAGGTAGCATCCATATGGATAGGGTCGATAGTATTGTTGATGTGATAGGAAACACACCTGTAGTGAAATTGAATAGGCTGGTGCCCGAAGGGGCAGCGGATGTCTATGTGAAACTTGAAATGTTCAACCCCAGCAAAAGTGTGAAGGACCGGGCGGCATATAATATGCTGAGGCAGGCGGAAGAAGATGGGCTGATCGAGCCGGGCGGCACGATCATCGAGCCGACGAGCGGCAACACCGGAATCGGTCTGGCGATGAATGCGGCAGCCAAAGGCTATGAGGCGATATTCGTCCTGCCTGACAGCTCCACAAGTGAGCGCATCAATCTGCTGAAAGCATTCGGGGCAAAAGTGGTGCTGACGCCTGCAGATGAAAAGATGCCCGGATGCATCAGGAAAGCCAAGGAACTGCAGGCGGAAATCCCGAACAGCTTCATCCCCCAGCAGTTTGAAAACTATGCGAACCCGGATATCCACCGCACGACGACGGCGGTGGAGATTCTGGAGGATTTCGACTATGATCTTGATGCCTTTGTGGCGACAGCGGGCACGGGCGGCACGATTACAGGCACCGGCGAGGTGCTCAAAGAGCATCTCAAGGATCTCCATATTGCTGTTGTGGAACCGCAGGGCTCCCCTGTACTCTCAGGAGGAGAACCGGGCAAGCACAAGCTTGTAGGCACAAGCCCTGGGTTCGTCCCGAACATACTGAATACGGATGTATATGATGAGATCATCCAGATTGCCGACGAGGACGCGATCGACATGTTCCGCAGGCTGGCAACGGAAGAGGGCATCTTTGTAGGCCCTTCTGCCGGGGCTTCCGTCTTTGCAGCAATCAGCGTGGCGAAGAAGCTCGGTGCGGGCAAGCGCGTTGTTGCGATTGCACCGGATACGGGCGAACGCTACATGAGCATGGGCTTGATAGAATAATGGAGACAGAGGCGATGGATTGGATTCCATCGCCTTTTTTCTGTATATTTGCAGATAAATACAGTGATTGGATGGAGGATGCGATATGGATCAGATCATCAAGCTTGAGGATGTATCATGGAGAAGGGACGGCAAGGAAATACTGAAGGACATCAATTGGGAAGTGAAGCCCGGAGAACATTGGGCAATCCTTGGTCTGAACGGCTCCGGAAAGACATCGTTATTGAATATCGTCACGGGCTACAACTATCCAACTGCCGGACGGGTCAAAGTGCTGGGGACTGAATTCGGCAAGGCCAGTCTGCCTGAGATGCGCAAAAAGATCGGTTTCGTGAGCAATGCGCTCGGCAGATTTGCACAGACACTGAACCGGGAGACGGCAGAGAACATCGTTTTGAGCGGCAAGTTCGCCTCCTTCGGCATCTATCAGGATATTACGGAGGAAGAGGCACAGCGTGCAGCAAACATCTTGAAGGAACTCAGGCTGGAATACATAGCGAATCAGCGCTATTCGGTCCTCTCACAGGGGGAGCAGAGGAGGACGCTTCTGGGGCGTGCCCTCATGAGCAATCCTGAGCTGCTTATCCTGGATGAACCGTGTGCCGGACTGGATGTGCTGGCACGGGAGGATGTGCTGGATATGACGGAGCAGGTGGCCGAGGAGACACGGCCGCTGCTCTATGTCACCCATCATATAGAAGAGATCACGGATGCCATCTCCCATGTGCTGCTGATCCGGGACGGGCAGATCATCGCACAAGGGCCGAAGCAGGATGTCCTGACAGGCGAAAACCTGACCGAAACGTATAAGATTCCGATTAAGCTGCACTGGGAAGGCGGCCGTCCCTGGATGTCAGTGGAGCGGATGGCAAAGGAAAGCGGGGAGAGGACATGATTTCAGGACACCATCATATTTCGATGTTCACGAAGGACCTCAAGGAGAACAATCATTTCTATACTGAAGTCCTTGGTTTGAGGCGGGTAAAAGTATCCGTGAATCAGGGCGATGTGAAGATGTATCACGTCTTTTACGGAGATGCTGAAGGTAGTCCGGGCAATGACCTGACATTTTTCGAGATGCCGAATGTCGGCAGCACGCACCGGGGCACCAATATGATCTCCGGCATCGGTCTTCTGGTGCCTTCCCATGACAGTCTGGAATATTGGGGCAGACGACTGGCTTCCTATGATGTCGATCACGATGGCATCATCAGCTATGCCGGCAGGGAAGCTCTGAGCTTCCGGGATCCGGATGGGCTCATGCTCATTCTGCTCAATCATGAAAATAAGGATATCCCTGAGGGGTGGCACCCGTGGGAGGAAAATGATATAGAGGATGAGCACCACATCCTTGGCATGGGAACTGTTGAAATTACAGTGGGGGACAGGGGCAGCCTCACATCACTGCTCCATACCATGTTCGGCTACACCATCGCCCAGGAAGACGAGGAGGAAACGCTGCTTGAAGCGGTGGAAGGTGAAGCTTTCGGAGAAATCCTTATCCGGAGCGGAGCAGGCGACAGGGCGCGTGCAGGACGGGGAAGTGTCCATCATCTTGCGCTTGAATCAAAGTCACGGCCGCTTGCCGAATGGGACCGTATGCTGAAGGAAGCGGGCTATATGACGACCGGTGTCAAGGATCGGTATTATTTCGAGAGCCTGTACTTCAGGGAGGAGAACGGCATCATGTTCGAAATCGTCGGACCCGATGGGCGGGGATTCACTGTAGACCGTGATTTTGAGGAACTGGGTGAAGGATTGGATCTTCCGCCGTTTCTTGAAAACAGGCGTGATGAGATAGAAGATGGATTGCGGCCGATTGAAGAGTGGACGTAAAAAAGAGCGGAATATCTTCCGCTCTTTTTTTATGACTTGATTTTGGTTTCATAGATATGCTTGTCAGCCTCGCTGAAAACATTGAATATGACGACATCGAAATGATGGTCGTGCGACTTGAGCCAGCTGCCGACGGTTTCAAGGGCGATTTCTGCCGCCCGCTGTTTCGGGAAGCCGAATACGCCTGTTGAAATGGAAGGGAAGACGACTGTCCTGATATCCTCCATTTCGTCAGCAAGATCAAGAGCGGAACGGTAGCTTGAAGCGAGTGCCGCTTCGTGTGCCTCCGTCACGGTTTCGTCCGCGGTTAGGGCCGGTCCGACCGTATGGATCACATATCGGGCTGGCAGATGGTATCCGCGTGTGATTTTGGCATTGCCCGTCTCCTCATCCGATTTCTGGCGGTGGATGATTTCTGCACAATCATCCCGGAGCATTGGGCCGGCGCCTGAGTGGATGGCGTTGTCTATGCAGTCATGGAGAGGCTGCATGCATCCGAGGAGCTTCTCATTCGCCGCATTTACAATCGCATCTGCCTCGATGGATGTGATGTCACCTTGCCACAGGGCCATACGATCGGCCCTGGATACATCCGTTTCTGGATACTCCTGGCTGATGACCGGAAGTTCTTTTGCCGCAACGGTCTGCTTCTCTTCTTTCTCAATCTGAAGCAATGTGTCCAGCTTGAGCATCATTTCCCTGTTCAGCGGCTTCGGCTGCCGGATGTTGAGAAGCGCCCGGATAAGCCGCCTTTTCGCTTCATAGTCAGTGGGGATGTCGATGTCCTGGGTGCCCGCCTGCTCATTGCGCAGAATTACCAGCACGTCATCCACCAGAGCTTCCCTGTCCGTCGTTTCAGCAAGTTTCGGTTCGAATGGATCGTTCAATTTGATCGCATCCGCGTATTCCTGTAGTCCGATGTTGGCCATTACAATCACCTCTTTATTCCATTTTGTCATGAATATTCTCTGAATGCCATTTAGAGGTTTCAGCTGACCCATCCATTATTTTTTCCTGGGGAGTATAATGATCTTTTCCAATGGGTATAGTGTCTATGAACATTTTCCAGTGTTTTATTTGATGGCAATGGTACTCATGGATTGGAGTGATGGGATGGGGACTTTTTTGAAGCTGGTGGTGATCGGTGCAATCTCGGGGGTGATTTTGGCAGCGGTTATGAAGGTCATCTGCAGAATTACGGGCAGCAAAGCGGACATACTGCTCTATAACATGGACTATATTCCGATACTTAAGCGGTGGAGCGACAAAAAGATTACAGGCATACTGTTCCACTATGGCACATGCATAGCGAGTGCGGTCATACTATACTATCTGCTCATTCCATTCGGGTGGGAGATGGAGATATGGCCATATATCCTTGTTTTTACTGTGGGCGGAGGCATCCTCTACTTTCTCAGTGCATTGACGGAGACGCCGCCTGCGCCGTACGATTTCATGGCCTGGCTCTACTGGACGCTTGGCCACGGAATATTCGGGTTGTCTGTGGGCCTGCTGATCACTTTATGGATATAAAGGTTTTTCCATCTTGCGAAAACCGCATAATCTCTTTAAAATATTTGGAGCATTTGTGAATGCGCTCATGGATAATGTAGAATGGATATAAAGAGATAAGGATAGGAGATGCTGTTGTGTCCAATCAGGAATTCGAAACGCACAATGTAAAAATAGATAAGCTTGATAAGAAGGGATCTGGGATGGGGCATGTCTGGCGCGATGCCGGCGGCAGCAATCCTCGGAAACTGAAGCTGAACGTCCCCCAGACGCTCATCGGGGAAGAGGCGAAGGTCACTGTACCGAACCCCGACAGGAAGCTTGCCCGTGTACTGCCAGATGAAATCATTACACAGCATCCGGAACGTGTCGCACCGCCATGCCCGCATTTCGAGAAGTGCGGCGGATGTGTGTGGCAGCACTGGACGTATAAAGGGCAGCTGGCCTATAAGACAGAGGAAGTGAAATCATTCCTTGAGGATCAGGGGTTCGACTCCGCTGTCGTGGCGGATGCGCTTGGCATGGAAACACCGTGGGAGTACCGCAACAAGATGGAGTTCACCTTTGGCAAGGATTGTGCCCTTGGCCTGCATGAACTTGGGAATTTCCGCAACGTCATCGATCTGGATACGTGTCTGATTGCTGGAGACGAGATGGTGGAGGCGATGCTTGAAGTTTCCGAATGGGCCCGCGACCATGGACTCAGCGGATATGACAAGGATAAGCATGAGGGACTGCTCAGAAACCTCATGACAAGACAGTCACAGAAGACCGGTGAACTGATGCTTGCCATTTTTTCCACCGGCACTCCGGAGGAGAACCAGTCGGCTGTGGATGACCTCGTCAGTCGGCTGACATCAAAGTTCGAAAACATCAAGAGCCTGATGTGGATGGAGAACAGGGACTGGGCGGATATGGCTCAGTCGGAGAAGACGCACGTACTCCATGGCCGTGACTATATCAATGATGAAATGTACGGCTACAAATACAGGATCTGGTTTGATACTTTCTTCCAGACGAACCCGCTCCAGGCGGAGAAGCTGGTGGATCTGGCGATTGAGATGGCCGAAGTCACATCCGAGGAACGGATGATCGACCTGTTCTGCGGTGTCGGTACATTTTCACTGCCTTTTGCCAAAAGGGTCGAGGCGCTGGCAGGCATTGAAATCGTTGAAACTTCAATCGAGTCCGCGAAGAGGAACGCCGAGGACAATGGGCTCGACAACACATATTTCCTCGCGAAGGACGCAAGGCGCGGCATGGATGAGGTACTCGATACATGGGGCAGGCCGGACCTGCTCATGCTCGATCCGCCGCGTTCCGGAGCAGGAGGCAAGGTCATGCGCCGAATCGGCCGTCTCGGGACCAATCGGGTCGTCTATGTGTCCTGCAACCCGGAATCATTTGCCCACGACATCACATGGTTGAGGGAATATGGGTACACACTCGAACGCGTGCAGCCTGTGGATCTGTTTCCACATACGGTGCATGTGGAGCTTGTCGCCCTGTTAAGAAAAACGGATTCAACAGTATAGACATATGCATGGGTGGGGTGGATAGATTATGGAGGAGGCAGTTATGAAGCAATATCAATTCAAGCTTTCCGTAGATTCAAACAGAAAATCGGTAGCGATAGAAAATGATCATGATGATCCAGTCGGTTATGTTGAAAAGGCAGTCTTAAGGAATTGTGAAAAGCGGAACACCTATTCTTACACATCCACCCAGGGTGATTCCCTCATACTGGGATTGAAGAAGCGCAAATTCAGGGATATGAACATTTCAAAATACATCATCGTGGCGGATGATCTTGAGCTTGTATTCAAGGAAAGACCCGGAACGAGCCTGCTCCACTTCCGTGTCGATGGCCGGATAGACCACCAGTTCATGAGCATCGAGGAAAACTGGAGCGGAGATATGGAAGTCTACTTCCATGGTGATCATATTGCAACGGTGAAGGAGGATGTGGCGAGCACAGAGACCCTCATTCTGGCGGACAGCCAATTGGATGACCATTCCCTGAAATTCGGCATACTCGTCCTCATGTACTTCATGTTCAAACTCTACAAAAGGGAATCCTGGGATGTTGCCAACCTTTTGGCATAGGAGGCGCCATGAACAGCCTTGAAAAATATCAGCCGCTGATTCTGCTCATTGCCATACTCATGGGGGTGATGATCGGCGGCATCGACATCATCCAGCAGCATGCAGGTAACTTCATCGTCCCGTTCCTCATGCTCATGCTTTATGGATTGTTTTTGCTGATGCCATTGAAACGTGTATTCACTTCATTCAAAAAGGTGAAGTTCGTGCTCGTTTCACTCGTCATCAATTTTTTATGGACGCCCTTCCTAGCCTATGCAATCGGAATGGTCTTCCTTTCAGAACATCCATTGATATGGATCGGGTTCGTCATGTTGACAGTGACCCCGTGCACCGACTGGTACCTTGTATTCACCGGCCTGGCGAAAGGGGATACGGTGCTGTCGGCGTCCCTGCTGCCAATCAACCTGATTCTCCAGTTGATACTGCTGCCTGCCTATCTCTATCTGTTCTTTGGATTTGAACAGGGCATCGGGCTGTCATTCCCTAGCATCATACAGAGTGTGCTGCTTGTGGTCGGGATCCCTTTTCTACTTGCACTGCTGACGAAGCGCTTCCTGCCTTCAGAGGGCAGAGTGGAAGGCTTCTTCGACACCTTCAATGTCATCTTTCTCGCACTTGCCGTGACTGCAATGTTCGCTTCCGAACGCGATACACTGCTTGAGAACCTTGATGTCGTCATTCTTCTGCTGCCGTCGTTGGTGCTGTTCTTCGTGATCACCTTCATAGTGGGGAAGGGTGCGGGCAGACTGTTCCGGTTCGGCAGGAAGGAATCCGTCAGTCTGATCATGATGATACTGGCACGCAATTCCCCCCTTGCACTCGCCATTGCAGTCACAGCATTCCCGAATCAGCCGCTGATCGCCTTGTCCCTCGTCATCGGTCCCATCATAGAACTGCCGGTACTGGGCCTTGCTTCGAGGGTCCTGTTTCCATATAAATAAAAAAACATCCAGTCAATAGACTGGATGTTTGCGTTGTGGTGCTGGATGGTCTGTACTGGGATCGAACCAGTGACCCCTTCGATGTCAACGAAGTGCTCTCCCGCTGAGCTAACAGACCTTACTTTTATTTATCCGTCGGGACCCCGAAACAATAATTTCAACACCTGATGGACAAGTGCCTGTCTGATGGATCACGATTTAAAAACTACATATTCAAATTTACAATGTTAACCCGGAATTGTCAATAACGAAATGACGATTCCGGGTATTATTTTTTCCCTCTCATGGTCTCGGCTTTTGCCATTTCTATGAAAGCCGTCATCCTGTCTATGGCTCCCTTGAAATCCTCCTTGAATTCATGTTCCCACATCCGCATAATATGCCAACCTTTTTCATGATAATAGGCATTCACTTCCCGGTCGCGCTCCATGTTCCTCCCGAGCTTCCTGTTCCAGAATTCCTGATTGCTTTTCGGCCAGTTGCCATGGTCGGACACATATGCCAGAAACAGGAGTCGATGAAGATGACCACCCTGTATTTCTGGATTGCGATATCCGGAGACCCCATCAATGTGCGCACATTCTTCCTGAACCGGTAGCCTTCAGCCCACAAAGCTTTCGTAATCCTGTTCTCGAGTTTCGATTGGGACCTGATCCGGCTCATCGTCCGTTTCCTCTTTTCTGCAGACATCATATCCGCCACTGTCGCCACCTCCCTTCTTTCCCACCACCTACCCAGCTTGGGCGTAAAATATTCGGCATGAAAAGTAGTGGAAAATAAAGTATTTTAAATTTGAAAAATGTTTTGACAAATATACTAATCCATAGTAGTGTAGTATACATTATCGATAATATAGTTCTATCACTTATCCAGAGCGGCGGAGGGACAGGCCCTATGACGCCCGGCAACCATCAGGCAATCGAGTCTGATAAGGTGCTAATTCCTGCAGGAGATTTTCCTGAAAGATAAGAGGAGGCGGAGACTCTCTTCTTATATAGGAAGAGAGTTTTTTTATTATTACAATCAGGAGGAGATTATATTGACGAAGAAGAAAAATGCAACTTATGACCTGGAGACGCTGTCGCTCCATGGCGGACAGGCGCCGGATCCGACAACAGGCGCAAGGGCGGTGCCGATCTACCAGACGACATCATATGTCTTTCACGACACGGATCACGCAGAGAGCCTGTTTTCTCTGGATGAACCGGGAAATATCTACTCACGCATCGGAAATCCTACAGTGGAAGTGTTCGAAAAGCGGATGGCACTCCTTGAGGACGGAGTGGCGGCAGTGGCGACATCTTCCGGGATGTCGGCCATCACACTGTCGATACTGAACCTGGCAAGTGCAGGGGATGAAATCGTGGCAGGTTCGAACCTCTACGGCGGTACATATAATCTTTTTGCGGTCACTCTGCCCAGATACGGCATCAACGTCAAATTCGTTGATCCTGACGACCCGGAGAATTTCAGGGCAGCAATCACAGGGCGGACGAAGGCTGTATTCGCCGAAACGATCGGCAATCCCGGACTTCAGGTCCTTGACGTCGCCGCAGTTGCCGAAGTAGCGCATGAAGCCGGCGTGCCATTGATCGTCGACAATACGTTCGCCACACCACATGTCTTCAAGCCGATTGAATGGGGGGCGGACATCGTCGTCCACTCGGCAACAAAATGGATCGGCGGCCACGGCACTTCAATAGGCGGTGTGGTCATCGATGGTGGACGGTTCAACTGGAATACCGAAAAATTCCCTGAATTCACCGAACCCGACAGAAGCTATAACGGCATCCGCTATGCTGTGGATTTCGGAACCCTTGCCTTCATCACGAAAATCCGCGTGCAGCTGTTGCGGGACTTCGGGGCGAGCCTCAGCCCACAGAATGCCTTCCAGCTGATTCAGGGGCTGGAGACTCTGCATATACGTGTTGAAAGACACAATGAAAATGCGCAGGAGGTTGCCCGCTTCCTGGAGGCGCATCCGGCGGTCGAGTGGGTGACATATCCTGGTCTGGAGCACCATCCGTCGCATGATGTTGCGAAGAGGCAGTTCGAGAATGGATATGGCTCAATCATCACTTTCGGCATCAGGGGCGGAAAACCGGCAGGGAAGAAACTGATCGACAATGTCTCGCTATGGTCCCATGTTGCAAATGTCGGCGATGCGAAGTCGCTGATCATCCATCCGGCATCCACGACCCACCAGCAGCTGACGAAGGAACAGCTTGAGGAGACCGGTGTGCTGGAAGAGCTCATCCGTCTGTCGGTGGGCATTGAATCCGTAAGGGATATCACAAAAGATCTGGGACAGGCGCTGAAGAAGGCCACCGGAATCAGCGATGGGTCAACAGATGCGGCAGTCATCAATGACGAAGGTGTCATAAGATGGGCACTGGACTCTCCGACGGAGAAGGTCATCGGGGAGGACGGGGCGGAAACGGTACGGCAGAAAACGCTGGCAGTGGTCGGATTAAGCGGCAAGGAAGCCAGACCGAGCTACCGTCTTGCACGGAAGATGCAGCGCCTCGGCTATCGGATCATTCCAGTCAATCCGAGGGAGACGGAAATACTCGGTGAAAAGGCCTATCCGGATCTCTCAAGCGTTCCCGATGCCATCGATGTCGTCCAAGTATTCAGAAGTCCTGAAGCGGCAATTGAAATAGCGAAGGAAGCACTCGAAGTGAACCCGAGGGTCTTTTGGCTCCAGGAAGGCGTCGTTTCTCCGGAAGCTGCGGAAATCGCAAGGGACGGGGGCATACAGGTGGTGCATAACCGTTGCACATACAAAGAGGCACAGCGTCTGCGGGGCACGATTTCCACATACGCATGTGAAATATAGAATGGAGGTCATAAAAATGAAATCATCAATATTCAATCAGAGGGTGTGGGCACTCATCGTGCTCGCCCTGGTGGCCGTGGTTGCCGGCTGTGGTTCAGGAGAGGCTGAGTCTTCAGGCGCGCCAGAGAAGATCAGACTGGACTATGCATATTATTCCCCTACAAGCCTCGTGCTGAAAGAGTTTGGATGGGCAGAAGAGGAATTCGAAGAGGAAGGAATAGAAGTGGAATGGACATTGAGCCATGGAAGCAACAAGGCGCTTGAATTCCTGAATAGCGACAGTGTCGATTTCGGCTCGACTGCCGGCGCCGCTGCGCTGATGTCGAAGGCCAACGGCGCACCGATAAAGAATGTATATATCGCCTCCAAACCGGAATGGACAGCTCTTGTGAAAACGGAGGATTCCGGCATTGAGGACATAGGAGACCTGAAGGGCAAAAAGGTGGCTGCGACACTTGGCACCGATCCATACATCTTCCTGCTCAGGGCCCTGAATGAAGAAGGCATCTCCCAGGATGATGTCGAGATTGTAAATGTTCAGCACAGCGACGGCGCCACTTCACTGACAAACGGGGGTGTGGATGCATGGGCAGGACTCGACCCGCATATGGCCCGCCTGGAAGTGGAATCGGGGGCAAAGCTGTTCTACCGCAACCCGGATTTCAATACATACGGCTTCCTGAATGTAAGGGAAGACTTCGCGGCGGATCATCCGGAATATGTGAATCGTGTCATCGGAGTGTATGAAAAAGCCAGGGAATGGATTCAGGAAAATCCCGACGAGGCTGTGGAAATAATGGTGAAGGAAGCGCAGATCGAGCCTGAAGTGGCGAGACTGCAGCTTGAACGCAATGATTTTTCAAACCCGGTTCCGGGACCGGTCCATCAGGAAGCGTTGGTCGAATCGGGCAATATCCTGCAGGAAGTGGACGTAATCGATCCTGATGCGGATATAGAGGCTCTGGTCTCAGACCTCATTGAGCCGAGTTTTGCCGAAGAGACGATAGAAAGTGCGGAATAGATGACTAAAGGAGTGGAGATGATGGAAAAAAGCGCTGGCCGATTCCTTGGGAGGCAAGTTGCAGATGAAAGCAGTACGGGAGGGAAGCGGGAGCAGAGGGATACTAAAAGGCTGCAGGCCATATTGCTTGGCAGTCTGCTGCCCGTTCTCCTTGTTGCAGTGTGGGAAGTATTGAGCCGCACTGGCGTCTTCCCCGCCTACCAGCTGCCGGCCCCGTCCACGATCCTTTCGACGATAAGGGAAATGGCCCAGGACGGGAGCCTGTACAGCCATGTCGGGATTACGACTTTCAGGGTGTTTGCGGGATTTATCATCGGGACGCTATTGGCGATTGTATTGGGGTCGATTGTAGGATTCTATGAAAAGGCGGAACAGATCTTCGATCCGATGATCCAGGCTTTCCGTTCCATCCCCTCATTGGCGTGGGTGCCCCTGTTCATACTCTGGATGGGGATTGGTGAGCCGTCCAAGGTGACCATGATCGCTGTGGGCGTGTTCTTTCCCGTCTATCTGAATGTAGTCAGCGGGATTGCCGGAGTCGACCGTAAATTGATCGAAGTCGGGAAGATGTATGGACTGAACACCTTCCAGCTGATCAGAAGGGTCATCCTTCCGGCGTCCATGCCCTCTTTTCTGACCGGGCTCAGAAGTGGACTTGGACTGGGATGGATGTTCGTTGTCGCGGCTGAACTCATGGGGGCGAGCACCGGTCTCGGATACCTCCTCGTACTTGGACAGAATACACTTTCACCAGAAATCATCATTGCCAGCATCATCCTGTTCGCAATCATAGGAAAGCTGACGGATTGGATATTGAAGATTGTGGAGCAGCGTGCCCTGCATTGGCAGGATGGCATGGTCAAATCATAGGAGGGATCGCATGAACTTGAACTTACAGGATGTCGGGCGGACTTTTGACGGCAGGGAAGTGGTCAGAAACGTATCTTTCACTGCGGAACCGGGTGAAATTATCGGGCTCCTTGGTACGAGCGGCTGCGGAAAAAGCACGATTCTGCGGGCGATTTCCGGCCTGGATGATGCGTATGACGGACGGATAGAAATCAATGGGGATGTCTCGAGGAAGGTGGAGGATACAACCGGCTTCATCTTCCAGGAGCCGCGTCTCATGCCCTGGCTGACCGTCCTTGAGAACGTCACTTTTGGCCTGAAGGGAAGCAGGGACCAGAGAGAGGCGGCAGGAAAGAGATATCTGGAAAGTGTCGGCCTCGGTGGGAGCGAAGCATTGTATCCAAGAGCCCTTTCTGGCGGGATGGCCCAGCGTGTCGCCATTGCACGGGCACTCGTCACCTCCCCTGAGATACTGCTCCTGGATGAACCTTTCAGTGCATTGGATGCATTCACCAAGATGCAGCTCCAGGATCTCCTGATGGAAATATGGAGGGAGTATCGGACGACAATCATTCTGGTGACACACGATATTGACGAAGCGACCTATCTCTGTGACCGGATCATCACTCTGCGGGGACAGCCGGGAGAGATGGACAGGGTGATTCCGATTGAACAGGAAAGACCGAGAGAGCGGGGAAGCAGACAGCTGGCCGAGTATAAGAAGGAAATACTGGGCAGCCTGGATCTGAACCAGTCGACACAGTATGAACAGCGGATAAATTCATGAGGAAGGAAGTGCATACCATGTCACAGAGAATTTCAGAAGTCATCAATCCAATAGAGGACACATACAATCTGTCCAACTATGAGGAAATACGCCACGCGTACGATTGGCATCAGGCGGGAGAGGATTTGCGCTTCAGGGAGACAGGAAAGGTCAACATCGCCTATGAGACAATCGACCGTCATGTAGAGGACGGATATGGGGACAAGGTTGCCCTCCACTATGTGGATGGGGAGACAAGGACGTCCATGACCTTCAGGGAAGTCAAGGAGAAGACGGACCACTATTCCCGTATTCTGAGAAGCAATGGGGTCAAAAAGGGCGAGCGCGTCTTCATCTTCCTCCCCAAAACCCCGGAATGCTACATATCGATATTGGCGGCCATAAAGATAGGCGCGATTGCAGGACCGCTTTTCGAAGCTTTCATGGAAGACGCGGTAAGGGACAGGATCAACGACTGCAGGGGGACGCTGCTGATTACGAACAGGGAGATGGTTTCCCGTGTGCCGCAAAATGACATCCCTTCGCTGGAAACCATATTGTATGCCGAGGATATCGAAGCGGCACCGGTGGAGAACGGCGGAGAACAGGTGGAATGGGTGGATCTGGAGGATGGCATGCTGATCCACTATACAAGCGGCTCCACTGGAAAGCCAAAGGGCGTGCTGCATGCGCACCGTGTCATGACCCATCAGTATGAATCAGGGAAGTGGGTGCTTGATATCAGGGACGATGATGTATACTGGTGCACTTCGCACCCGGGCTGGGTGACAGGGAGCGTATACGGCCTGTTCGCCCCATGGCTGAACCGGGCGACGATCGTCATCCAGGGTGGGCGTTTCAAAGCGGAAAACTGGTATCAGCTGATAGCGGACCTGAAAGTGACGGTATGGTACAGTGCGCCGACGGCTTTCAGAATGCTCCTCTCCCAGGGGGATGTCCTGAAAGACTACGACCTGTCCTCGTTGAGGCACATTCTGAGCGTTGGTGAACCGTTGAATCCCGAAGTCATATACTGGGCGTGGGAACGTCTCGGTGTCAGAATACATGACACGTGGTGGATGACGGAAACGGGTGCGCACCTGATCGTGAATCTTCCGGGTGAAAAAATAAAGCCCGGCTCCATGGGACGGCCGTTTCCCGGCATAGAAGTCGGCATCCTCGATGAAGCGGGGAACGAGCTGCCACGGGGGTCTGTCGGACAGCTTGCAGTCAAAACACCATGGCCGGGACTGATGAAGGAGATATGGGGGAACAGGGACAAGTTCGATTCCTATTTCAAATATGAAGGATGGTATGTATCAGGGGACCTGGCATACCAGGACGATGAGGACTATGTCTTCTTCCAGAGCCGCGACGACGATATGATCAACTCTGCCGGTGAGCGTATCGGGCCATTCGAGGTGGAGAGCAAGCTGATCGAGCATCCAGCTGTACAGGAAGCGGGAGTGGTCGGGAAGCCGGATCCTGTAAGAGGAGAGCTCGTCAAGGCATTCATCGTCCTCAGGGAAGGGTACGAGCAGTCCGACAGCCTTCTTGAAGATATCCGTATATTTGTAAGGAACAATCTGGCCGCGCACTCGGCACCGAGGGAGATCGAAGTGATGGAGGAACTGCCGAAGACCACGATCAGCGGCAAAATTTTGAGGCGTGAACTGAAAAGGATGGAAATCGAAAAACAGAAAGAGGCGGAGCTGAAAAAAGTGTAGGATTATCCCATGATTTGAAGTCACACATAAGAATACTCCCTTCAAAATGTACATTTTGAAGGGAGTATTCTTATGTGTACTTGTATATTTTGGAGTTTTTCAGCAGAGTTGTCCATAAACGTATCGTATGATCACACGGTCAGTTCGTTTTCAGATTTGATATTGATTATTTCGTTCAGAAGCTTCTGCAGGACAGCAGTAAACACTCCAATAACCAGTGACGCGAATATCGGGACCATGACCATGATGATGAGTTCCGGTGTGTCACTCACTTCCGCCGTTATATAGACAAACGGTGCTATCAGTATATACACCATACTGAAAAGAAACGCTGAAATCTTGATCTTTTGGAGGGTGCTGACGGATTGTCCGGAAAATGCGGCATCCCGGTCGATGTAGTTCAACAGTCTGAATGACTGGTATAGTGCGAAGAGATAGGGAATGACCGACAGGAGGGCGCCGATGAATATAGGGTATAGCATCAGGACATAATCCGGATTGACCGGATTTCTCAACAGGGAGTATATTCCGAACGCAGCCCCCGCCAGTACGGGCAGAGCCATGAGTATCAGCGCTGCTTTTAAAAACAGGGATAATCCTCGCTTCATTTCATTCACCTCACAATTTGTTGGCTCTTCATCATTCAACGGATCGCTGATTCTATTCTTCTGCGCTTTCATCGGCTTCATACTCAAGTATATCCCCGGGCTGGCATTCGAGCGCCCTGCACAATGCCTCTAGTGTAGAGAAGCGGATTGCCTTAGCTTTGCCGTTTTTCAGTATTGAGAGATTTGCCATGGTGATGCCCACCTGGTTGGACAGTTCCGTTACACTCATTTTTCTTTTGGCGAGCATTACGTCGATATTTATTCTGATTGCCATCATTACACCTCAGACCGTCAAATCGTTTTCGGATTTGATATTTATTGCTTCATTCAGAAGCTTCTGCAGAACCGCAGCAAAGACGCCGACCACGAGGGCGGCAAATATGGGCACCATCCCCATGAGGATTATGCCGGGTGCATCATCAATTTCTGCGACGATATAGATGAAGGGCAGGATTATTGCATAGATCAGGCTGATTGAAAAAGCGGCGAATTTGATTTTCTTCAGCGCTTTGACGGAAAGGTCTGAGAATGCCTTTTTGCCATCAATGTAGTTCAGCAGCTTGAAAGACTGATACAGCGCGAATATGAAGGGGATGACTGTCAGCAGTACGCCGATGACGATGGGGTAGAGTATCATTGCATACTCGGGATTGAATGGATTTCGCAGCAGAAAGTATATTGCGAATCCGGCACCCGCAAGGACGGGCAGGGCCATCAGGATGACAGCAGCTTTCAGAAATAATGATGATCCACGTTCCATTTCATACACCTCACAATTTGTTATACAATTATAATAATATATTATTTATCGATTATCAATAAATAAATATTGAAATATGATAAAACATCTACAAGCATTCTGAAGAGATGACGCGCCTCGCCGACAGGGAAATCATCAAAGCTCTCGTGAAGCGCGACAAGAACCATGCTTCCGTCGTCCTTTGGAGCATTGCGAACGAGCCGGCTTCTGAAGAAGAGGGTGCCTATGACTACTTCAAACCGCTCTATGACCTGACGAAGGAATGCGACCCGCAGAAACGTCCAGCTAGAGTGGTCACACACCTCATGGCAACTCCTGTCACTCTTCGGATGCATCCCATGTTATAGTAGCTGATATAAGTACATGGATTAGAGGGATTTTATGGATTTGTTATTTCTTATATTATCATTTCTGGCTGCGCTGGCGGCTGTAGTCGTTTTTGGTGTGGGCCTGTTCAAATATGTCGGACGGGGGAAGTACAGGGAGACATGGCAGATGTCGCTCATGATGATGACGATCGCCTCTGTGCTTGCCCTCATGGCGACCCTGATGGATGCCGATCTGAGTCTTGGGATGGGATTCATGGTGATGGGCATATATCTCCTTTTGACTGCAGTGGGCATTCTATTGGTGTACATCGTCAAAAAAGCTAAAAATGACAATGCCCAGGGATATGTGAGGTATGCCGCCATCACGCTGCTTGCTGCACTTGCAGTTATGATAATCCCGCTGTTTATGATGGATAACGCTGAGAACCCGGTTCGGGAAATCAATGAAACTTTCGGCTCTGAAGAGAGGAGTGCAGACAGGATTCCGGTAGAGGTGGCTTCGTTCATCGACGGCGATACGACAAAGTTCCACTTTGAGGGGGAAGCGGCCTCCTTCAGATATCTGCTCATTGATACGCCGGAGACGAACCACCCGAGAATCGGGGAGCAGCCATTCGGGGAAGAGGCATCAGCCCGAACCAAAGAGATTCTCGAAGATGCGGATGAAATCGAAGTTGAATTCGATGTCGGTCCAAGACAGGATCATTACGAGAGGTATCTGGCCTATGTCTATGCAGATGGGGAGATGGTCAATGAAATCCTTGTGAGGGAAGGTCTGGCCCAGGTCAAATACATCAATCCGCCGAACACTACCCATCTGGACCTGTTGGAGGAGGCGGAAGAAAAAGCTGAGTCGGAAGGCCTTGGCATATGGTCGCTGGAGCGGCCGTACGACTCTGAAGGAGAGGAATCGGAGACAGGAAGTGGAACATTCCGAAACTGTACAGAGTTGAGGGAAGTCCACCCGGACGGTGTCGCGGAAGGCCATCCCGCCTATACCCTTCAGATGGATGGGGACCGGGATGGCATGGCTTGCGAATGACGTGAATCTGTTTGTTTGATAGTTGGGCGAAAGTTCCATACAATGTAGGTAGACTATAAAAGGAGTTGAGCTTCTAATGAAACCTTTGTATGAGGTAACAATGATCAACACAGGCGGTAGGGACGGCGAAGTCCATAGCGAAGACAAGTCATTTTCAATGAATGTCAAGCAGCCGAAGCAGATGTCCGGAGAAGATACTAAGGAAACAAACCCAGAACAGCTTTTTGCAGCGGCATACAGTGCATGCTTCAATAGTGCGCTTGATGGTGTGCTGAAAAAGGCGAAAGAGGAAAATACCGACCGTGTAGTCAACGCAACGGCAAGACTCTTGAAGGACGAATCGGACGGCGGCTTCAAACTTTCTGCAGCAATCGAAGTGGAATTCGATGGTGTGGCAGAGGATAAGGCCCAGCAATATGTTGAAGATGCACACAAACTGTGTCCTTACTCCAAGATGGCACGTGATGGCATCGATGTGGAACTGAAGGGTACAACGAAATAAGGAAGAACAAATCGATGGGAAGCCTGAAGGCTTCCCGTTTTTTATTGGAAAAGATGATACAATTGTAATGGTTCATTCATTGGCGGGTCGACAGGATGCGTCAAAAGAGGAGGAAAACCATATGATATATTTTTTGAGCGTCCTTTACATAGCGGGCATACTGCTTTCTACATACCTGATGGCACGGACGGAGGAGCTGCGGACGAGACGGGGGATCTACGGATATTTCGGCTTCATTACGATAGGCTTCCTCATCAGTCTGATCCTGATCGGTGCCTTCGATGTCAGTGGTGATTCCGCCCGACGGATACTGGTGTTCGCCTATCTCTATGTCATCCCGTTCATGATGCTGATCGGATATAAGCTGTTGGGGTTCATCAAGGTGTATAAAAGATGGCAGATGGTCATACTTGGTATTGTGGGACTCTTCAACCTGCTGATATTCGGCTACCTGCTGCTGTTCATCTTCACGATCCTTTTCTATTACATGGTACAGGCGTAAAAAGAAGCATCCATGGAGGCGATGTCTCCATGGATGCTTCTTTTTCATATCATAAGCGCGATCATCGCAATCAGTATACCCGTCAGGCCCATCCTGAGCGAGAATCCCATATTCATTTTCGTGATCCTGTAGGGGTTGATGCCCATGCTCTGGGCGGTCATGGTTGCGTTGATGCCGTACGGTGCGGCAGCGGATATGCCCATGCCGCAGACGACCATGACGATGCCTATTGAAAGCACATTTTCCGGGGTCATGACCGGGACAAGGACTTCCGCCAGTATGGCGAGTGTTGCTACGGGATGGACGCCGAACATGGCGAGCCCATAGATGACTGCCATGATGAGCAGCAGGATCAGTATGAGGAATGAATCGACATAGCCGAAGACCTGCTGCATCACTCCAGGGACACTGCTGCTGTTGAATCCGCCGGAAAAGATGCCGAGCGACAGGAAAAGCACCGAGAAGTTCTGGAGATGGTTGTTGTGGTTCTTCCATGTGGCCCATCCTGTCTTGATGAATATGGGGAACCGCTTCATGATAAACGCCGTGGCAAAGGAGAATGGAATGATGATCAGTGCAACTGTCATGACGAAGCCGAGGTCCGAATTCATATTGAATACCATGACGATGCTGAGGAAACTGATCAGCAGGAGGACCATCTTCATGATCGACCGGCCGAGTGCCCGGCGATCGATTTCATCGAAGGGCGCATCGAGTGTGATGTCGTTGAACTCACGCCTAGTCAGGAAGACTTCTGTCATGCCGACGATTATCGATGTCACCAGCAGCCAGGGCAGGAGGGTGAAGTAGGAGACATCTGTCGAGTCGACCGTCAGACCGACGATGACTTCAAGTGGACTCCATATGACCGCAAGTGCAAATGCCCGCAGCGTGGATTTGATGATGAATTCATTCCTGAATCCGACTGATGTCTTTCTGAACAGTTCTCTGAGCACCTGCTGTATGATGTAGATGGCCGACAGGTTCAGGAATACCGCAAGGAAATAGGAGGTGACGACGCTTCTGCCATAGATTTTCTCGACCCTGTTCGCACGGTCCTGTATCATCTCAGTGATGCTTTCATCAAGTCCCCCCACCTTTACGACCGTACCTATCCATGGCAGGGTGCTGAAGAATAGCAGGAGGGGAAGGTTGCTTGTCGTGTTGCTGATGATCACACCGATGCTCCCGCCGGACGTGAGGGTGAAGAGTGACCCTGCAATGATGAAGAGGCCGCCGATCAGCTTGAACAGTCTTGTGCTGAAGACCCAGGAGATGAGAAGCACGCCCACAGCCAGATAGTCGACGAATGCCCCCAAAATC
Source organism: Salinicoccus roseus (assembly GCF_003814515.1). NCBI lineage: Bacteria > Bacillati > Bacillota > Bacilli > Caryophanales > Staphylococcaceae > Salinicoccus > Salinicoccus roseus. The sequence continues at coordinate 23,577 of NZ_RKQJ01000003.1, read as the reverse complement.
CCGACACCGCTGAAGAAATAGATCAGGAAAAGGATGAACAGGACAGCATATATGTAGAAGAAGTTCTTTAGTATGGTCTGATTGTAGAGTATATTCAATGTAATACCTGCTTTCACGATAAATATGAATCAGATGGAGCTTGTGGATATATTCATTAATTATATGATAGATGAGAGCACTTTGCCAAAGCTATTTAAATGTTCCAACAAATTGAAACGGAATAGAAAAAAGGCAGAGATGCTCTGCCTTCAGATATAGGAGTAGTCGCTTATGTCGAGTGTCGTCTCTTCGCCGCTCAGATGCGCGGCGACTTCATGTCCGACGAATGGGCTGGCGGTCAGGCCGGTCGCTCCCATTCCGTTGATGACGAAGACATCTTCTTCCACCTTTCCAAGGAAAGGGAGGAAGTCCCGTGTGTAGGGCTTCAGCCCCACCATCATTTTGACATCCTCGATTTCGGAGTCGGGGAAATAGCGGTGGGCGAGTCCCCGCAGATATTCATGGTTTTCGGCTGAAGGTTCTGCTGAAAAACTTTCTGTATCTTCATGTGTCGTCCCGATGGCATACTGGTTCAAGCCCATTTCTACGATGTAGATTGGCCCCAAGGCCATGACGACGGGGGCGTGGTCCTCCTTCATTCCATCCTTGAGTTTGAAATGCAGCACTTCGGACCGCTGATGGCGGATTTTCGGATCGGTATCCTGTTCTATGCCCCATGCACCTGTCGCATAGATGACGGTGCCTTCAGCCTTCTCGGCATCAAAATCTGCGGTGATCCATTCGCCGCCATGTTTCAGGAATCCGGCCTTCAGTGCCTTGAGCAGGCTGGCCCCCTTCACCTGGCCCCCGCCTTCGACGAATACACCGGGGTAGAGTCCCGTCAGATCCGGATGCATCTGTTTCACTTCTTCACGGGAGACCATGCGGACTTCCCCCATCTCCGGTGCATCGGGCTTTTTTGCACTTATCCTGTCGAAGGCCAGGCTTTGTACATGATCATCCTTGAAAAGGCTGATCGAGCCCTCACGCCGGTAACCGGTGTCGAGCCCCGTCTCCTCCTGGAGCCGGGCGATGAAGTCAGGATAGTATTTGGCACTTTCCTTGACCAGGCGGTACCATTTCTTATTTCTCCTCTGGCTGACCCAGGGGCATATGATTCCGGCGGAGGCGTCTGTCGCCTGACCGGTATCGGCACGGTCGTAGACTGTCACCTGATGCCCCTTCCGGGCGAGATGATAGGCTGTCGAAGCACCCGCGATGCCGCCGCCGACGATTGTAAAACTTGCCATTCGATTCACTCCTGTCAGTTGTTTGGACGATATCATTTATAGGATAGTCTAACATTATTTGTGCCGATTGTGTTACAGTGCTTTTGAAAGGGGAGAGGATATTGGGAAATAAATATGTACTCGACATCTTCAGGGATCGATCTGCGATCCGGACTTTGAATATACTGGCCATATCACTCACCGTCCTGTCGTTCATCGCATTCTACCTGCTGGACCTGTTCCTGGCTGATGACGCAGGATCTGCCCTGATCGGAATGGAATCCTTCGGCATCATCGGTGCGGTCCTCCTGATCATGGCGATCCTGTTTGCAATCATCACCGTTCACGAAGGCATACACGGCCTGTTCTTCAAGCTCTTCCATCCGAAGGGGAAGATCCGGTTCGGCTACAAAGCGGGCATGTTCTATGCTGCAGCACCAGGTGAGGTGTTTACGAGAAGGCAGTTTGCAATCGTGATCCTGATGCCATTCGTCGTAATCACTTCGGTGATGCTGATCATGATGTTCACAGTGCCCCACGGAGCCTATAAATATCTGCTGGCACTCCACACTGGGGCATGCGCAGGCGACTTCTACTACATATATCTTATAATGAAGCATCGGAATATGAAGTATGTGGAAGATACAGAAGTCGGCATGACGATGTATGAAGGCTATCCAGCAGATTCATGATAGGAACATCTGTTCGTTCTATGTTATAATTTGGGCAAATATTTTAAAACAGGTGGATGCTATGGAGAGAAGGATCATTCATATCGATATGGATGCGTTCTATGCCCAGGTGGAGCAGCGTGATAATCCGTCATACCGGGGGAAACCGGTCATCGTCGGCGGAAAGTCCGCAAGCCGGGGTGTAGTGGCGACAGCAAGCTATGAAGCGAGGAAATTCGGCGTGCATTCGGCGATGCCGACAAAGCAGGCCTACAAGCTCTGTCCCGACGGCATATATGTCAGGCCGCGATTCGACCAGTACAAGGCGGTTTCGAAGCAGATCATGGACATCTTCCTATACTACACTGAAATAGTGGAGCCGCTCTCCCTGGATGAAGCATACCTGGACATCACCCATCTCGTTTCAAGGGAGCGCTCCGCCCAGTCGGTGGCATTGGATATACAGCGTGATATTTTTGATGCGACACGCCTGACATCATCAAGCGGCGTATCATACAATAAATACTTGGCTAAAATCGCCTCAGGCATGAATAAGCCTGCGGGGACGACGGTCATCCACTACGATAATGTACAGGACATCCTTTTTCGACTGGATATAGGAGATTTTCCGGGAGTGGGGCGTGTGACTGAAGAAAAGATGAAGTCACTGGATATCCATACGGGAGAGGATCTCTATCAATGGAGTGAAGCGGCCCTCATCGAGCAGTTCGGCAAGAAAGGGGCGAGCCTCCATCAGAAGGCCAGGGGCATCGGGACTTCGGAACTCAAGGTCGAAAGGGTCAGGAAATCAATCGGGAAAGAGACGACCTTCAACTATGATATCAATGAGGATGAGGAGATACTGAAGGTGATCGAAGAATTGTGCGGCAAGGTGAGCGCCCGGCTTGAGCTGCAGCAATTTGCCGGGAAGGTGGTCACCGTCAAGATGAAGACGGCTGATTATGTTTCGCACACTAGACAGATGATGACGAACAACCCGGTCTTTACGGAAGACGAGATATACCGTTACGCCTACAGCCTCTACCATGAACTGAAAGACCCCGATGTGCCCATAAGGCTCATCGGGGTGACTGTTTCGCAGCTTTCGGATAGGACTTACCGTAACTTGACGATATACGACTTCATGTAGTGCCGTCTTTCGGCCTGCTGTTGGTCTGCACCTTCTTATGGGTGCTGGAGCCGGCCTTGTGGTGCTGGACGATCATCTGATAGATGATGATGATCTCATAAAGCAGATGAATCTTGAAGGCGTCCGCCTCTTCATCCAGATTCCTGATATGGCGTCTGATGAAGCGGACGGCGGAGTTGGTCATCGTCAGCTCGTCAAGATCACGGTTGAGGTAGTCGATGATCTCTTCGACTGCCGCTGTTTCCTGGGAAGTGAATTTCATCGAGATGTCTTCGGGCAGGTAGATCAGGTTGCCGAGGTGGGTGAAGTACAGCTTTTTGAACTGGAGCTCCCGCTCCAGCTGGTTCATCAGGCGCATCTCTTCACGATTTGATTTGTGGTACCGGTATTCATCCTGCTGGTATTTGAGCAGTTTTTCGGCATCGGTGATGGCGTTCTGCACCTTGGTATAGGCCCTCTCGCTCTTGTCGGATTCGTACTTGCCGGCAATCAGTTCCCCGAGCCTCTGGATCAGCAGGCTGTGGGTTTGCTGGGTCGTCGATTTTGTGATTTCCTCGATCTGCCCGGCATACTTCGGCGGCAGTATCAGAAAGTTGATCAGTGTGCTGGTAGCGAGTCCAATCGTCGTGGTCGCCAGCCTGGAAAGGAAGTTGAAAACGTAGGCATCCTGTACAGAAGGGACCATGGCGACTGCAGTGATGGCTGCAACAAGCACACCCGAATGCAGATTCAGCCGATAGGTGACAAGTATGGTCAGCGTCGCCGCCAGTGAGTAGGTGAAGGCGTTCTCACCGAAGATGTACAGTGATGTCACCGCAATGAAGGCACCGATGATGGAGGCCGGAAAACGGACATACGCCTTCTTCAACGAAGCATAGGCCGTCGGCTCGATCGTCACGATGGCGGTGATGACGGCGAAGATCGGCGGCAGGTCGAGTGCCATGCATATCAGGGCTGTCAGAAACGTTGAGAGGCCTGTTTTAATGATCCTTGGACCAATGATTTTACGGATGTCAAATTTCATATTCATGCTTCTTTCAATAATTTTAAGTATACGACTCTAGTATAGCATGAAGAGTTTGTTATAATAATTGATAGGATAAAAATTTTTAAAGTAAGTAGGGTAGCAAATGATCATTAAAACTGATGAAGAAATGCAGCAGCTTGAAGAAATCGGACAGATTTGCGGCAAGGTGCTGAAGGAACTTGTAGAAACGACGAAAGTGGGGATGACCACTAAGGAAATCGATGAGCTGGGAGGCAGGCTCCTTGAAGAGATGGGCGCCGAGAGTGCCCCGATCAGTGAATACGAATTTCCGGGCCATACATGCATAAGCGTAAACGAAGAGGTGGCCCACGGCATCCCGGGCAGCCGCGTCATCAATGAGGGGGACATCGTCAACATAGACGTCTCCGCCAAGAAGAACGGCTATTTTGCAGATACAGGCCTCTCCTTCATCGCCGGCACTTCCTCAGACCCGTTGAAACAGAAGGTCATCGATGTGTGTGAAGCCTCTTTTGAAGAAGCACTTAAGAAGATCAAGCCCGGCACCAAGGTCAGCCAGATTGGACGTGCAGTGCACAAAGTGGCGCGACAGAACGGGCTCACGGTCATCAAGAATCTCACAGGACACGGTGTAGGAAGAAGTCTTCATGATGCGCCGAAGCACATAATGAACTACTACGAGCCTGGAAATAGCGAACTGCTCAAGGAAGGCATGGTCATCGCAGTGGAGCCGTTCATCTCCACGAAGGCCGCCTTTGTCACAGACGGCAAGAACGACTGGGCATTTGAAACGAAGGATGGCAGCTATGTAGCCCAGAAGGAGCATACAATCGTCGTTACAAAAGAAGGTCCGAAACTGCTGACACTGGTGGAGGACTAGAAAGCAAAGAAGCGTGGCATACGATTGTATGCCACGCTTCTTTGCGTTGGACCGGCCATCAGCCGGCTTCTTTATACTCTGGTGAAGCTTCGTTCTCTTCTGTTTGAGAAACGGCTTCATCAGTGTCATCCGGCTGAGGAGTTTCAATCTCATGATGAAAGTCATCGAAGTAGTACATGAAGCCGCCACCGCCTTCGTTGATCATGCGGTCAACATCAACATTCCGGCTACCTCTCCTGTCTCTGTTCATCACTATCCCCTCCTTTATTTACATTATACACCTTTCGGGGGCAATTACAAACTATCAAACTGAACAATCAGACACTTTGAAGGTTGAAAAATCCCCTCTGCTGTAAAGTGGAATTACAGCAGAGGGGATTGTTGCCTCTATTCTTCTTCATACCCGTTGATGACGAGGTCGACTTTCCCATTTTCAGGGTTGATGACCGTGCCATGTACCGGCATATCCGGTACCATCAGCGGATGATGTTTGATCTTTCCAACACTTTCTGTGATGCTCTCCTCGACGCTGTCGAAGCCCTTCAGCCAATTTTTGATGTCTATATCCGAGTTTTCGAGGGTCTCGAAAGTCTCTTCCGTGATGCCGCGGGCTTTCATGTTGTCGATCATCGGCTCAGGCTTCAGGGCGCCGAACCCACAGTCGTGGTGGCCCATGACCATGACTTCATCTGCACCGAGCATATAGACCGCAACCAGTATACTCCGCATCGTGCTTCCATATGGATGGGAAATGACTGCGCCGGCATTCTGTATATGCTTGATGTCCCCATTGCTGAGCCCGAGGGCTTTCGTTGAGAGTTCTGTAAGCCGGGTGTCCATACAGGATATCAGGACAAGCTTCTTGTCAGGTGATTTGGTGGTTACATACTTTTCGTATTCCTTGCTGGCTACAAACTGTTCGTTGAATTCAAGCAAATCATGCAGTAGACTCATTATTCGCAGTTTCCTCTCCTTGTTCTCTCATTGCCCGCTTATGCAGTATCGCATTGATCTGGGCGCCGAGTATGATGATGACTCCAGTGATATACAACCATAATATCAGAATGATGACGCCGGCGATACTGCCGTATGTTGCAGAATAGTTGCCGAAGTTGGAAATATAGAAGCTGAAGCCCCATGATGCGACTAGGAATGCGATTGTCGTGAATAGGGCCCCCGGTATGACTGCTTTGACCTGCAGTTTGATGTTCGGCGCCGTCGTATAGATGACGACGAAGACGATGAACACGAGAAGTACTGGGAGCAGGCTTCTGACCCAGTTCCATATTACCTGGAACTGCTGATCGAGACCGATGACCCCGAACATCAGGTTACCAATCTGTTCACCAAACACGATGAGTACGAATGTAAGCAATACGGATACTGCCAGGATGATGGTGAATACTATGGAAAGCAGCTTGGCAACGACGAAGTTCCTGTTGTCTTCCACATCATAGGCGACGTTGAAGGCATTCATGAGTGCCGTCATACCGTTCGATGCGGACCACAGTGTCACCAGCAGACCCACTGAGAGCAGTCCGCCGTTAGAATTCTGCATAACGTCAGAAATTACGCCTTCAAGCATGCCGGCTATATCGGATGGTGCATAATCCTGGATGAACTGGGTGATCATCTGCTGGTCGATCTGGAATAGCGGGACCAACGTCAGCAGGAAGATCAGCAGCGGGAAGATCGCAAGCAGGAAGTAGTAGGCGAGCTGCGCCCCCATGCCGGATGTATTATCCTTTGAAAACTGGAACATAAGACTTTGGAAAAAATTAGGATTATCCTTGTGCTTTGCCGGTTTGTTGATCTTTGATACGTAGAAGGTCTCATCCGGCTTCTTTGAGGCCTTGGATTTGAACTTTACATTATCTACGAAGGTTTCGTCTTCTGCATTCTGTGACTTTTTAGCCTGGGATTCCTTGGATTCCTGTTTTGTCTGGTTCAAATAATCCGAATTGGTAGGTTTATCTGCCATATCCTCACTCCTTTAAAAATAAAAGGGCCAACAGTCGTCAGCCCTTCAATGGATCATCAGTTCAACTGCTTCTGTTCACGCTTCTTCTGGAATGTATCTTTCGCATCCTTGATGGACTGTTCGAGTTCAGGGTTGTTCTGTCTGATCTCTTCGATTGTTTCTTTCCAGAACATGATTTCATCCTTGAGTCCTTCAATCTTGGATGGCTGGCCGGAATCGGAGGAGAGTTTATCCTTCGCTTCATCCGGGTTCTGTGCATAGTACTTCAGATCCTTCGAACGGCTGAGTACGGATTGTCTTGTATTTTTGTCGATCAGGCTGAGTCCAGCACCTACGACTGCTCCAATGAGAACAGCGGGTATCAATTTGTTATCCATGTAAAATTCTCCTTTGTATGTGATTTATAGTTGCTTATAACCATTTTAAACTAACTTCAAACTTTATTCAGTGAATAACAGGATTATAAATTTTATTATCATATGAACTTTGTTACTATTATAATGACATTTAATATATTGGTATGGAGGAATTCAAATGAATAAGGCAGATATGCTGAAAGAGATAGAGGAATCACTGAACGTGGTGAACAAGGGGCTTTTCAATGCGGATGATTTCGACGATGGGAACACTGAGGAAATCCGCGAGATTCACGAGATGGTGACGGGCAGGAACCAGATAACGGCAATCGAACAGTCGGCAATCATCGAAGAGCTTTCAAAACTGAGGAAATGAAGGAGAATACATATGACACAATTTGAAGAGAAACTTGAAAAATATGCAGATCTTCTGGTGGACGTAGGACTCAATGTCCAGCCGGATGGCCGGGTATTCATCAGGGGGGCGCAGGACGCACTCCCGCTGATCAGGCTCGTGACCGAGAAGGCCTACCAGAAAGGTGCAAAGGAAGTGAAGGTCGTCCTTTCCGATGACAGGCTGACGCAGCTGCATGCCAAAAACCAGTCCAAGGATGAGCTGAGCACGATCCATCAATGGGCCATAGATGAACGAATGTTCTACTCGGACGAAAAGGCCGGGTTCCTGAGCATCACCTCCTCATCACCGGAACTGCTGAAGGATGTGGATCCCGAGAAGCTGCAGGCAATGCAGGTGGCTTCAGGCCGCGCTTTCAAAGATTTCTCGAACCGCATCCAGTCGGACTACCACAGCTGGTGTGTGGCGGGCTATCCGTCCGTAGAATGGGCCAGGCTGGTGTTCCCAGATAAGGATGATGAAGCGGCTGTTGCAGCACTGATGGACCTCATCTTCTATACCGTCCGTGCAGATGTCGACGATCCTGTATCGGCATGGGAGAAGCATGATGCGACGCTCCATGAAAAGGTGGACTACCTGAATACCAGGAAGTATAAGGCGCTCAGATATGAAGCGCCGGGTACAGACCTCGTAATTGGTCTGCCAAAAGGACATCTGTGGGCCGGCGCCTCCAGCCTGAACGCGGATGGCGAAAAGTTCATGGCGAACATGCCGACCGAAGAGGTGTTCAGTGTGCCGGACCGGAACCGGGTCGACGGCTACGTATCCAACACGCTGCCGCTCAGCCATGGAGGCAATCTGATCGATGATTTCAAGCTGACATTCAAGGACGGCAGAGTCGTCGATTTCGAAGCGGGCAGAGGATATGAAGTGCTCAAGAATATACTGGACGCCGATGAAGGGGCAAGACACCTTGGAGAGGTGGCGCTGGTACCTGATGACTCACCGATCTCCAATGCGGGTAAACTCTTCTACAACACACTGTTCGATGAAAATGCCTCATGCCACATCGCTCTCGGCAGTGCCTACGCATTCTGTCTCGAAGGCGGCAAGACCATGTCACGGGAAGAACTGGAGGCGGCGGGGCTCAATGATTCCATCACGCATGTCGACTTCATGATCGGTTCCGACCAGCTGGACATCTATGGCATCACTGAAGATGGCACAGAAGAGAAAGTGTTTGAAAAAGGGAACTGGGCCTTTTAAATTATAGATAGTACAAGTGCGGCCTTTATGTTAAAATATAATCAATAGGAAAAGTACCATTAGGAGGGTTTTTCATGAGCTTTGCAATGATGTTTCTCGTAATGCTGGCATTTCTTTTTGCCATCTTTGCATTTGCCCTGATCCTGCACCACTTCCTGTCCAAGGCGCTTCCAGGCAAGGATGCGATTGTGATCGATACACCGGAAGAGGCGCTGGAACGTCAGGAGTAGCAGTTTCCAATAGAAGAAATCGGGAAGGGATATCCATTATCCCTTCCTTTTTAATGCCTGAAATGTGCTATTATAGTAGTGCTTGGAATGGAGGAAAAAATATGGAAAAGAAAATGTCGGAATCCTATACGGTGAAGACTTCAAACGTCATGCCGCCGGATACGAACAATCATCATACATTGTACGGAGGCAGGCTGATGGCATACATAGATGACGTGGCAGCGATCGCTGCACGCCGTCATTCGCGGTCGAAGGTGGTGACCGCTTCAATCGATTCGGTCGATTTTCTGGAGCCGATCCATCTCGGGGATGTCGTCATCCTCGAGGCACTTGTGACCCATACGGGGAAATCATCCATGGAGATTCTGGTCAAGGTTTCGAAGGAGCAGCTTGAGAACGGCACTGAAAAGAAGCTTGCCGCCTTCAGTTTCCTTACATTCGTTGCATTGGATGATGATCTCAAGCCGCTGGAAGTGCCAGAGCTCATCCCTGATAACGAGCGCCTGAAATGGCTCGATGAGACGGGGGAGGAGCGCGCGGAGCACCGTCGGCATAGAAGGGAACGTTCGAAAGCATTGCGCGAGTTCTTTGCGACAGATCTTTTTGACTAGGGGGGATCGTATGCAGATAAAGAAAGTGGCGCTTCTGAAGAACAGCATGTATGAAATACACATGGATGACGGCACTTCATTCAAAGCCCATGAGGAGTCGGTGGTGAAGTACCGGCTGATTCCGGAGCGCATTCTCGAAAGGGATGAGTACAATCAGGTGCTCGAAGCGATCCAGTATGACCAGGCCTACGTCAAGGCACTCGGATACATCAGCTACAAACTGCGTTCCGAGTCGGAGATGAGGAAGTACCTGGTGGAGGACTACCATCCTGAAATGATCGACAGGACCATCCAGAGACTCAGGGAGGAAGGGTATGTCAATGATGCGCATTACGCCAAGGCTCTGAAGAATACGATGGTCGCCACGACGGACAAGGGACCTTTCGCACTGGAGCGTGAGCTGAAGAAGCACCGCATCGATGAGGCGGTCATCCGGGAGAATGTGGATGCCTTCAGCAGAGAAGTCGACGAGGAACGAATGAACAAGCTTAAAGACAAGCAGCTGAAAAGGCATAAGGGCGCCTACCGACAGTTCAGGATGAAGCTGACCGAGAAACTGTACCAGAAAGGGTATGGCAAGGCTCATATCGACATGATCAACTTCGATGATGATTATGACGAAACGGCGCATTTCGACAAGGATTTTGAAAAGTACTTCAACAAATATCGGAAAAAGGAAACAGGCCACGCCCTGAAGCAGAAGCTGATACAGGCGCTCATGAGAAAAGGGTACGGCTATGATCTGATCCAGGAAAAGTTAGGCGGTATAGATGATGAGACCTTTGAACACTATGACGAGACGTGAACTTGAAGCATATATTGCAGAGAAGCGGGAAGCGATGAGGAAAGCGGAGATGATGGGCGTCGAAAATGAATACAGGGTGCTTGAACGCCAGGTGCTCATAGCAGAAAGCTATTTCATCGACCTCTCCCTGATTGAACCGGGGAAGATCTATAAGGTGATCAGTAACGAGAACCACTACTTCAAAGTGGAATACATCAAGGGCACCTTTGTCTGGGGATTCTTCGTCGGAGGAGAAGAGAAAGAGACAGCCATTCCTGTCAGCATGCTGCAGTTGAACAAGAAGGGATGATCTGATGCAGAACATCATTCTACTCAGGGCACTGAACCTGACATATGCCAAGGAATCAAAAAAGTTCATGGACCGGATGCTGGGCAGGGAAGGCGGCCTTCTGCTCAAAGATGTCACCTTCCATCTCTATAAGGGGGAAGTGCTCGGCATCTTTTCGGACTACAGGACGCTGAACTACCTGAAGGAGATGGTCAACGGCAGCCTTGACCCCAAAAAGGGGCGGGTAAAGACGGACAGCTCGATCTTGAGCCTCGATGTGCTCGACCACATCAGCCATCCCCACCCATTGAACATCTTCGTTTCTGAGATGCTCGATGAATACATGCAGGCGGATGAGGCCGCTGAAGCGGCCGAGCAGCTCTGGTCCCATCCCCTGTTCAGGAAGTACTGGAATACACCGGTCAAGGAGATGAATCGCAGGGAAATCGCCCTGGTCCTCCTTGAGATGTCCAACGTCTCGGACGCTGAAATCATCCTCTACTGTAACGTTTACCGGCACTTGGGAGCTCAGGATGCCGCGGTGTTCAAATCGACAATCAATGGACAGGAAGAAAAGGGGCGCGGTGTGCTTCTGCTCGAAAGCAGCATGGAGCCGATCGAATCCCTCGCCAACTATTTCCTGTGGCTGAGCTACGGCCAGGTGCGCTATGACGGCAGCGTCAAGCAGGGCATCATGGAATATAATGCCCATATGAAAAAGAAGAGCCAGCTCAAAAGTGTGGACGAAGAAGCCCATTTTGATATCGAATGGAAACGGAACCTGGATGCGTCGGGGAAATATGCCCATGGACTGAAGCGTCTGAGCCGCAAGCAGTCGGGGCTCATCGACACCCTGAACATGAGGAAGATCATCCTGTCCCTCATCCTGATGTTTACGATGCTTATGGCGAGCATCGTGATATTCATGGATATCTCCTTTACGGGTTCTGCCAATACCGGACAGGAGCAGACCGTGGCTGCTCCGGAAGAGGAAGAAGACAACCGCATCGCATATGCCCTGGTCACTGAAGAAAACCTCGAAGTGAATGGGGAAAGCTATCCCTACCTGTCTCTGCTCCAGGTGAGAGACAGGTCAGGGGAGACGTACACCATACTGGATGATGGGACGCCTGTGGAGATGGACAGCTCGTCCTTCATATACTTCAACCCGGCAAGCCTGTACCCTGAAACGACGCTGGAAGCATTGCTGCCCTACACGGATGAAGTGTTCGAGAACAACTACCTCTATTATTCGAGGGTCCTCAACGGGGGAACGGAGAGGGTGACGGATGAGATGAACCTGTCCGCATCAAGCGCCAGGCATGCTGAACTCTCAGGCATACCGATCTCGTACCAGTTCAAAGACGGGCTTATATTCTCGATGTCCTTCCCGGCCCGGGGTATGGAAGGGATGTACGAGGCATTCGGCATAACGACAGAAGATGTGATATTCAGGCTGCCCGAGGGCTATATGATACTCGATGCATCAAATCAGACATGGCTATATATACAGCGTTAGGAGAGGTGCTATGAATTACAAAATGAAATATCTGTTCCGCCACTTCTTCAAACAGACATCCTATTTCTCCACACACAACCTCACACCGCTTCTGATCTATTCGATCGGACTCGTGTTCCTGCTTGTGGCGATGGCACTGATGGATGCCGGGGAAGTCCTGGAGTACCTGTATGTACTGGTCGGGCTGGCGGCGGCCGTCTGGCTGTTCAGCATGACGGTACTGAACAAGAACACGGCATTCTATAAAGATTCGGTGCTGAAGGTGAACTACATCCCCCTTTATATGCGCATACTCCCGACCATCGTCTTCCAGACCTTCATCTTCCTCATGTTCGTTGTACTGTACAGTGCACTTGCGGCACTGGTCATGGATGATTGGCTGATAGGCATATTCACATTGCTGTATTATGTACTGCTTGGGGTGCTCCTGATCATCCCATTCACACTGGTGTACCTTTCAGTGCAGATCGACAGGATAGGAAGTGTGAACATCATCGTGTTCATCATCCTGGTGGTTTCAGTGCCGATCCTGTATCTGCCGGAGAACATTCCTTCGGGGCTGCAGCACCTGCTCAGCCTGAACCCGTTCTACTATGTCATCAACGGCCTCCAGTCGAATGCGGTGCATATCTCTTGGAACATCAACCGTCTGCCCAACGATGTCCTGTTCTTTGCGCAGATCATCTTCCTCTACATGTGGGTGTTCGAATACTACAGCAAGATGAAGTTTTCGATATATCACCATCTAAAAAAGCGACCGGGCGTATAGCCCAGTCGCTTTGTCTTTATATCAGCTGTCGAGCAGCTTCTTTTGGAGCTTGCTTTCAGAGAAGACCCATCCCGTATAGCTGTGCAGCACTTCATTGGTGTGCCTGTCCAGAAGCATGATGCATACGAATGGATAATGCCCCTCCTTCAGATATCTCAAGTCGATATACCTGATTTCCTCCTGATCTTCCGATATCTCCTCGGTTTCATATGTGTAGATTGATGAGAAGAAGGTGAAAGCTTTGAAGTTCGGATCCTCCTTGATGCTTTGGAACTTCTCCTCATCCAACGGGCCGTTCTTGTTGAAGCGGTCATAGAATATGATGTTTCCCCGGAAGCTGCGGCCGACATAATAGGCTGTCTGCGTGACTACGACAATGCGCCATTCGAAGAAGTGCATCGTCGGCATGCAGAAGGTGCGTGTCACATATTCATGTGGCAGCTGCCTGTCGACCCTTGAAGTAATCGAACGCTGCATGAAGAACCTGACCACATAGTACAGGAATAGCACGATGTAGAGGGCGATGAAGAGCAGTACAGATGACGCCCCGAAATACCATAGGATGAAATACAGCACATGCATGACGATGATCGGGATGTCCACCGTATTGATGACGCTGAGCTGTATCCATGTATGGCTGATGGGCCGCATCGCTTGGGTGCCGTATGAATTGAATATATCGACAAATACATGCAGGAAGACTGCGAACTGTATCCACAGGTACATATTCAATGCAGGCAGATCGAACAGAAGCACACTGAGTGCAGTAAGGAGTACCGGCCAGATGAAGAATGTAAATGGCAGGGAGTGGGTGATGCCCCGGTGATGGGTGATGTATACTGCATTATTTTTCATCTTCATGACCGTATCTATGTCAGGCACAAGGGATGCACCGACTACAGTAGTGATGAAGCCGACGGAAATGGGGTCGATAGAAGGGTCGATGGCAGCAAGGCCGACGATTGTGCCCCCCATTAGTGTATGTGTTAAAGTATCCATGTTCATTCTCCCCATTCAAATGGAATATATAAAGCAGAGGAAGGTGTCATTCATGCTGAATAGTTCAGAATTCAATCATAATCTGTTGGCGTGGTATCAGGCCAACAAAAGGACATTGCCGTGGCGGCAGACCCGTGATCCCTATCTGATATGGCTGAGCGAAGTGATGCTCCAACAGACTCAGGTCACTACTGTTATACCCTATTACGAGAAATTCATAACCAAATATCCGGATATAGACAGCATGGCGGAAGCGGATGAAGAAGCACTGCTCAAGGACTGGGAGGGGCTCGGGTACTACAATAGGATCCGCAATTTCCAGGCTGCCGTGAAAGAGGTCCGGGAGCACTATGATTCGACCGTTCCCGAGGAGCCGGAAGCATTCTTCTCGCTGAAGGGCGTGGGACCCTATATCGGAGGTGCCGTGCAGAGCATCGCATTCAACCATCTGCTTGCTGCAGTGGATGGGAATGTACTGCGTGTCATCTCCCGCCTCGATGCCGATGATCGGGATATGACGAAGGCATCCGTACAGAAGGACGTCAAGAAGCGGATTGAAGAGATCATCCCGCTTGAAGCGGGGGACTTCAACCAGGCGCTGATGGAGCTCGGTGCGACCGTCTGCACCCCGCGGGCGCCAAAGTGCATCATGTGTCCGGTCCAGGAGCATTGCGAGGCCTACAGCCGGAACATCGTATCGGAGCTGCCGGTCAAGAAGAAGGCGAAAAGGAAGAATGAACTTTTCTATAATGTATATTTCATCCTCAACGACCGGAATGAGATACTGCTGAGGAAACAGGAGGGCACACTGCTCCAGGGCATGTATGAACTGCCGAAATACGATGTTGATACATCAGTCGAGTCGATAGAGGAGGATCTCGGGCTGACCATCGATACATCCGGCCTGCACATCGGCAGCGGAAAGCATGTATTCACCCACCAGGTCTGGTTTATGGAAGGGTATATGCTCCATACACGCGACCAACATCCGGACTTCGTCCCCCTGGAAGCGGTCGAGGGACTGCCGATGAGCCGGGCGATGCAGAAGATATACGGGCAGTTTGAAGTCTCGGACGAAAGAATGTGAATATATTCCCACCTATGATATAATATAAAAGTATTATTTTAAAGGTGGTGTGGAATATGGGTTTGGAATCCATACCGAAAGAAGGCAGCAAGGTTAAGATACAGAGCTATAAGCATGACGGAAGCATCCACCGCGTGTGGTCCGAGACGACCATCCTCAAAGGGACGGATCATGTCGTCATCGGCGGGAACAACCGGACACTCGTCACGGAAAGTGATGGGCGCACCTGGGTCACCCGGGAACCGGCGATCGTCTATTTCCATGTCGACTACTGGTTCAACGTCATCTGCATGTTCAGGGAAGATGGGGTGTACTACTACTGTAATCTGTCATCCCCTTTCATCTATGATGAAGAAGCATTGAAATATATCGACTATGACCTCGATATCAAGGTTTACCCGGACGGGAAGTATCATCTGCTCGATGAAGATGAATACAAGCTTCACAAGAGCCGCATGAAATATCCGGAGGATATCGACAAGATACTCAGGCATAATGTGGATGTGCTTCAGCAGTGGATCGAAAGGAAAAAGGGGCCGTTTGCTCCGGACTTCATCAAAGTCTGGCAGGGCCGTTTCAATAATGATTACAAATCATACTAAAGATCAATCAACTTAACCGGTTGGTTGTTTTTTATGTAAGAAAAGGAAGTTTTTTGTGTGATTAGACGTTATATGCAATTCGTCAAACCCTATAAATGGCTGATCATATTGACGATCATCATCGGTATACTGAAGTTCGGCATCCCATTGCTGCTGCCGCTTCTGATCAAGTATACGATCGATGACATCATCATGCCTGACGGGCTGACGACCGAAGACAGGGTGAATATGCTGATTCAGGTGCTCCTGATCTTCTCCTTCATATTCGTCATCATCAGGCCGCCTGTCGAATACTTCAGACAGTATCTGGCCCAATGGACGAGCAACAAGATACTCTATGATATAAGGAAGAAGATGTACGGGCACCTGCAGATGCTGAGTGCAAAATTCTATTCCAACAGTAAAGTGGGGGAGATCATCTCCCGCGTCATCAACGACGTTGAACAGACGAAGGATTTCATTATGACGGGGCTGATGAACATATGGCTCGATCTGGTGACGATCATCATCGCGCTTGCGATCATGTTCTCGCTGAACGGCGAATTGACTCTGGTGTCGATCATCGTCTTCCCGTTCTACATCTTCGGCGTATGGTATTTCTTCGGCAGGCTGCGCAGCCTCACCAGACAGAGATCCCAGGCACTTGCGGAAGTTCAGGGCTTCCTGCATGAGCGCATACAAGGCATCAATGTCATCAAAAGCTTCGCTGTTGAGAGCCACGCCGCAGAGCACTTCAACAAGCGCAACGGTAATTTCCTGAATAAGGCGACAGACCATGCGAAGTGGACCGCCAGAAGCTTCTCGGTCGTCAATACGATCACCGATATCGGTCCGTTGCTCGTGGTCGGCTATGGTGCCTACCAGGTCATACAGGGCAACCTGACCGTCGGGACGCTGGCTGCGTTCATCGCCTATCTCGACAGGCTGTATGGACCATTGCGCAGACTCGTATCCTCTTCCACGACGCTGACGCAGAGTATCGCGTCGATGGACAGGGTGTTCGATTTGTTCGATGAGAAATACGATGTCAAAGACCGGCCGGGTGCCCGTGAACTCAGACATACCGACGGCAACATCGAATTCAGGGATGTCGGCTTCGGATACAATGGCGAAGATACGAGCGCGCTGAAACATATCAACTTTGATGTCAAAAGCGGGGAGACCGTCGCATTCGTCGGCATGAGCGGAGGCGGCAAATCCACGCTGGTCACGCTCATACCGAGATTCTATGATGTCACATCGGGGAAAGTCATGCTCGATGGGACAGATCTCAGGGACTATACGATCGAATCCCTCCGGAATAATGTCGGACTCGTTATGCAGGATAATATCCTGTTCTCCGACACGATCAGGGAGAACATCCTGCTTGCCCGTCCGGAAGCGACGGAAGAGGAAATGATAGGGGCCGCCAAACGGGCGAACGCCCATGATTTCATCATGGAACTTCCTGAAGGCTATGACACTGAGGTCGGCGAGCGCGGCGTCAAACTCTCGGGTGGACAGAAGCAGCGTATTGCGATTGCACGGGTCTTCCTGAAGAACCCGCCGATCCTGATCCTTGATGAGGCGACGAGTGCACTTGACCTCGAGAGCGAGAGCATCATACAGGATACGCTGCTCGAGCTCTCCGAGAACCGGACGACGATCGTCGTCGCCCACAGGCTCTCGACCATCACCCACGCGGACCGCATATTCGTCATGGTGGATGGGCAGATCCAGGAATCCGGACCGCATTCGGAACTGATGAAGAAAAAAGGCGAATACTACAAACTCTATAGTATCCAGAATCTATAAGTAAAGGGTGTCAGCATGACAGAGGCATTGGATATAGGATTTTTGGCTGATGATACACTTGGCGCCGCACGAAGGCTGCTTGGCGTCGAGGTCATCACCTGTATCGATGGTGTGGAAACAAGCGGGTTCATTACAGAAGTGGAAGCCTATCTTGGTGTGGATGACCGTGCTGCACATACATTCGGCGGAAGGAAGAACAAGAAGAACAGCATGATGTTCAACGACTTCGGCCATCTCTATGTATATACGATGCACGGCCACCACTGCATGAACATACTGACGAAAGAAAAGACGCATCCGGAAGGGGTCCTCATCCGGGGAATCGAGCCCCATATCGGCAGGGATGTCATGATCGAAAGGCGGGGGCGCGAAACCGGCCTTACGGATGGACCGGGCAAGTTGACCAAGTCTCTCGGTGTCCGGCGCGAATTCCATAACGGCATGGAACTGAACAATGGTATCCTAACCCTCAGGCCGGGCAGGGCCCCGCGTGAAATTGAGGCGACGAAACGGATAGGCATCGACAACAAAGAGGAAGCGGTGCATTATCCATACCGCTTCATCGTCAAAGGCAACCCGCATGTCAGCAGATTCCGCGGACGGCCGGCGGAGAACAACGGCTGGAAATAGAACAGGCGCAGGGAAATCCCCTGCGCCTGTTTTCTATATATCCAGTGTTTCATCCTGTATATTGATCTTGTTCTTATCCGCATGGAAACGGAAGAAGCTTGATGCGAGCCGGTCGAGGCGGTCCAATGAATTGGAGTATTCGTGTATGGCTGAGATGAATTCCAGTATGTTCTCGTACTGGATCTTCTCCTCGGGGGTTTCCGCTTCATAATAGAGGCGGACGAAATCATCCATCATGGAGCGCTCGAATTGCTCATCGTTATCATAGGTTTCAAATGCGGCTTCGGGCCTGATCTTTTCAGTAATCTTCATGAAGATCTGTTCATGGTAGGCCATGAGCTGGTCCATCTCATGTCTAATCCGGTACTTGAAGTCATCATCCAGATGGTTGTAGTCATTTTCATACCGGTTCAGCTTCCTCAGCAACTCAAATGCCCGGCGGGTCGAGGCGATCAGATGCCTGAACAGGATCTTGCGCCGTGCGTCGGCAAAGCTGCTCCGCTTGAAGTAGTTCTTCTCCTCCCGGTACCAAAGATACATCGTCTCCAGGGTGACGACGCGTGTCCGCAGAGACTCGATATCCTTTTTGACGATCTGGTATTCGCTGACTGCATTCAGTTCGAGGCGTATCCATTTGAATATGTCGCTCGTGATGTTGAAGCAGTTGTGGTACATCTTCGTTTCATACTTCGGCGGGATGAACAGCAGGTTCACCACCAGGGAAGACAGCACCCCGATCATGACGAGTGAAAATCGAATACCGGCGGCCTCCAGGAAATCCATGGTTGTGGAATTTTCCATGAGGGTCGGTGCGTCCATTATGGCGATCATCGTCACGACAGCCAGGGTGGAGACGCTCTGCAGATTGAAGAACAGCAGTATGGCAAGCACCAGAATGACCGTCAGACCGATGACGATGACATTGTTGCCGAAGAGCAGCACCATGACGATGGCTGATACGGCCCCGAGAGCATTGCCCTGAAACTGCTCCCAGGTTCTCATGACAGAGCGGTGCACATTCGGCTGCAGGGCAAACACTGCAGCGATGGCAGCGATGAGTGAAGGCTCGAGCCCCAGCAGGCTGGTGATGAATAATGTAAGCACGACTGTTACGCCGGTTTTGAATACTCTAGCACCAAATCGCATGGCACCATCTCCTAAAATTCATTTTTGAATACTTCCTCCACAATGGACAGTGTTTCTTTGATATCTTCTTCGGTATGCTCCGTGGTCAGGAACCAGGCTTCGTATTTTGAAGGAGCGATGTTTATGCCGCGCCTGATCAGACCGTTGAAGAATTTGGCGAACTGTTCGCCGTCGCTTGCTTCAGCCATTGTATAGTTGGTGACCGTCTCGTCGGTGAAGTAGATCGTCAGTGCGCCGACAAGGCGGTTTATCGTTGCCTTAATACTATATTTATTTATCAACTCTATCAACCCGTCTTCGAGCATGCCGCCGAGACGCTCCATTTCACTGTAGATGCCAGGCTTCTCGAGCACTTCAAGGCAGGCGATACCCGCGGCCATGCTGAGGGGGTTGCCCGCCATGGTGCCGGCCTGATAGGCGGGGCCGAGCGGGGCGACGCTTTCCATGATGTCCCTGCGGCCGCCATAGGCGCCGATCGGTGTGCCGCCGCCGATGATCTTGCCGAGGGCGGTCAGGTCGGGTTCGACACCAAGCAGGTTCTGGGCACCGCCATACATGAAGCGGAATGCGGTGATGACTTCATCATAGATGACGAGCGAGCCGTTATCATGTGCGATTTCGTTCACCGCTTCCAGAAAGCCTTCCATAGGTTCGACGATGCCGAAGTTGCCGACGATCGGTTCGACGAGGACAGCTGCTATTTCGTCACCAAAGTGGGAAATGGCCGTCTTGAAGTCCTCCAGATCATTGAAGGGCACTGTGATGACATCCTCTGCAACGCCTTTCGGTACGCCGGCGGAATCCGGTGTGCCGAGCTGCGACGGGCCGCTGCCGGCTGCCACGAGCACAAGGTCGGAGTGGCCGTGATAGCAGCCTTCAAATTTGAGTATCTTGTTTCTGGATGTGTAGGCTCTTGCCACCCTGATCGTCGTCATTACGGCTTCAGTGCCGGAGTTGACGAACCTGACGCGTTCGAGCGAAGGGATTGCGTCCCTGATCTTGTTGGCAAAGTCGATTTCGAGTTCCGTCGGCGCACCATACAGTATGCCCTTGCTGCTCTGTTCCGCAATCGCCTCGTGGATGCGCGGGTGGGCATGCCCTGTGATGATCGGTCCATATGCTGCAAGATAATCGATGTAGCGGTTGCCGTCCACATCGTAGAAGTGGGCACCTTCGCCCCTGTCCATGACGACCGGTGCACCGCCGCCCACGGCTTTATATGATCGGGAAGGGGAATTCACTCCACCGAGGATCACATCTTCTGCCTGAGTTTGAAGTGTTTGAGATTTTTCATGACTGTACATATTTCCCATCCTTTGGTCAGTAATTTTTCACAATGAGTATTCTACCACATCCAGGGAACATAATTAAGAAAGATCCTGCTATTGAGAGCGGGGCTCAAGTTGGGTATCATCATATATATGCATATACAATCAAGGAGGCAGACAAATGGAGAAATTTCCGGAATTTGAACTAGAAAACCAGGATGGGGAGAAAGTAGGCAATAAGGACTTCGAAGGAAAGACGGTCATCTACTTCTATCCGAAGGACAATACACCAGGGTGCACCACCCAGGCATGCGACTTGCGGGACAACCTGGGCCACCTGAACGAGTTGGGCGTGAAGGTGTATGGCGTAAATGGCGATTCCAAAAGGAAGCACAAGAACTTCATAGAGAAGAATGATCTGAATTTCGACCTTCTGGTCGATGAGGACTTCGGGCTTGCCGAGTCACTCGGCGTCTATAGGATGAAGAAAGTATTCGGCAAGGAATCCAAAGGCATCGTCAGAACGACATTCCTGGTCGATGAAGCCAACAATATCCTGAAAAGGTGGGATAATGTCAAGGCGAAGGACCACATCGATGAATTGAAGACTTATCTGGAAGAGGAAGCATAGGATGAAGAACATATTATCGACAGTCAACCTGAAGCCGCATATGATCGAGTACATCAATGAGCATCACCCGGATATGGAGTACCGTTTCTCAAAGACAAGGGATCTTACGGAAGCGGACAAGGAGTGGTGCGAGATCTTCGTCACCTACGGTTCCAATTTCGACAGGGAGGATGTCGACCTCTACAAAAACCTGGAATGGATGATGGTCATGAGCGCTGGGCTTGATGATCTGCCGCTCGATGCCTTGGAACATGTGCATATCACGAACGCCAAAGGCATCCATAAGATACAGATGACCGAGTATACTGTCGGCCTGCTGCTCAACTTCCATAAGGACTTCCACCAGTTGAAGGTCGACCAGGAAAATGCCCACTGGAGGAAGAACGCACGGACCGAGGAGATATATGAAAAGACCGTCCACATCCTCGGCACCGGGAGCATCGGTGCGCACTTGGCCAAAGTGCTCCAGGCATTCGGCACCCAGGTGGCCGGCTATAACACGACGGGGCATGCAGTGGAAGGGTTCCACCACACCTATGCCATCAGTGCGCTCGAGGACCATATCGGTGAAGCGGACATCGTCATCAACATCCTGCCGAGCACCGATAAGACGCGGGGACTGCTTGATGCCGACTTTTTTGGTAGAATGAAGGAAACAGCAGTCTTCGTCAACATCGGACGCGGGGACATCATGACCGATGAAACGATATCCCATGTGCTGGAAGCGGGAATGATACGCCACATGATCCTCGACGTATTCAATCAGGAGCCGCTGCCGGCGGACCATATCTTCTATACGTACGACAATCTGACGATTACACCGCATGCCTCATCGAAGACTGAGGGGTACTTGAAGCGGGGATTCGAAATCTTCGCCCACAATCTTCAGTATATGGAAGAAAAGGAATCGATGATGAACATCATTGATAACAGCAGGGGATATTGACTGAAAGTGATTTGACAAACAATTTCAGGACAAAGTACAATATTCATATTACAGTAGTCTGCTAGAGAAGGAAGGTATCAATATGAAGATGATGGATGCCCATGACCAGTTCACTGAATCGATCAATGCGCTGAAGAAGACCGGTGTTCGCATTACACCGCAGAGGAAAGCAGTGCTCAGGTACATGATAGAAACAGGAGAACATCCGACTGCTGATGATATTTTCAAGGCGCTTTCTAATGAATATCCAAATATGAGTGTGGCCACTATATATAATAACCTGAAGCTCTTCAAGGAGACGGGGCTAGTAAAAGAGCTCACATATGGAGACGCTTCAAGCCGTTTCGACTTCATTACAGATACGCATTATCATATCATCTGCAGCGAATGCGGAAAGATCACGGATTTCCACTATCCCGGCCTGGAGGAAGTGGAACATCTTGCAGGTTCAGTGACATCCTACGATGTCAGCCACCACAGGCTTGAAATCTATGGTGTATGTCCGGAGTGCCGGAGGGCGGAATGAGCCAAAAAGAAAATGAGCAGGGGGATCATCCCCCTGCTCATTTTTCGTTCTCGGCATTCTTTTCGTCGATCGCCTTTTTCCTGCGATGCTCCACATTATAGTCTAGGGAGAATTCCTCACCCTCAAGTTCCTTGTCGATGGTCAGTGGTTCCTTGCAGTGCTGGCAGAAGTCGACATGGCCCAAAATCTTAGTGTGCTTTTCGCAGTTCGGGCATTGTACAGTGACTGCACGCGTACTGATGAGTCCCACCCAGAAGTAGATGACGAAGCTCAGAAGGATGGGGAGCAGTCCTATAAGAAGGAATATGCTGAACACCCATTGGTATTCCCGGAAGAATACGCCAAGATACATTGTTCCCATACCTATAAAGATCAGGGCCAGTGCATAGCCACGGATACGCAGTATTTTGTTTCCTGGTTTTTTCATAAAACATTTCACCTCTGAAATTCATTATATACAAGTTATAGCATTTATGATAATCTAATATTTAGCATTTGGTGAACAACACGGCACAGACAAAACGAATTAAAAAAGTTTTCGAAAGTCGTTGACACCGGATAGCCAACTTGGTATGATATAAAGGTCGCTGATTTGGGAAACACAACAGCAGCGGACAAAGACAACAAAACATTTTATTTCAAAAAAATATTCGAAAGTGTAAAATTAACGCTTGAATAGTTTTGAGAAGTAAGGTAGTATTGTAAGAGTGATTTCGAGAGAACATTGAAAACTGAATGACAATATGTCAACGTTAATTCCGATAAAAACGAATGCTACGGCATTCAACTTGGGCGACAAGTAAAACCGCAACG